>DAOTTJ010000123.1:0-6461 GCA_034437695.1 Ktedonobacteraceae bacterium | reverse complement strand
AGATAACGATATATCGCTATCCTGTTTAACGCGGAGAAGTGGCCGCGCCGTTTTGCGCAGAGCTGGATCGCCCAGGGCGGGCGACCAGAGCGCCTCTATGCGATGAAAGCCAGTGGCTCTCATCCCTACCCCAGATTTTAACCGTTCGCACATGGTCGTGAGGACATTGGAAAGTTCCCGCTTAGCTAAAACTGGTCGCTTGACTTTCTCCCAGTAGAGAGCTATAATTAGATAGGTTGCCTAATAAATTATCTACCAAATTATTTGCCAACCTAAGCAAATATGGGAGGACATAAGTGGACCAGCAGCAAACTGAACAAGCCGTATGGAAACTAGGACGTGCGCTGAAGCAATTTAACAGCTCGTTCATGCATTTTAATCGCGGCGAATTGCATCAACACATCTCGGGCTGTAAACCCGGCTCGATTGGAGTGTTGTTCTCCGTCCGAGAAGCTGTTAAATCAAATGCCCGCGAGTTGAAGGTTTCCGAGATCAGTAAGCTGATGGGCGTGACCTCTCCAACTATTACTCAATGTATAAAAGACCTGGAAGCAGGCGGTCTGGTTGAACGTCGTATCGATCTCAACGATAGACGAGCCGTCGGGATTGTCCTGACAGAGCATGGAGAACAGGTGGCCAGCCAGATCGAGTCGATCTTCTCGGCTTCTTTTAACGGTCTGGTCGAATATCTGGGGTATGAACAGAGCGATCAACTCGCCGAGCTTCTGACGAAGGCAATACGCTTTTTAAGCGAAAAAGAGAACGGCGTGCGTCAATCTCATTGGAATGGAGATGAAGAAGCATGATTAAGCTACTGCGGTTCTTGCAACCGTACAAATTTCTTTTGATCGTAGTTGTACTTTTCGCCTTTGGTCAGGCGATGGCCAACCTCTATCTGCCCAATCTGATGGCAGACATCGTGGACAATGGCGTTGGAAAAAATGATACCACTTATATCTGGTTAATTGGTGGAGTGATGCTGCTGGTGGCAATCGGCGGTACTTGCTGCGCCGTCATCGGCATTTTCTTTTCTTCACAGGTGGCGACCGGCTTCGGTAGAATTATTCGCGCAAAGCTGTTCAAGCATGTGCAAAATTTCTCGCTACACGAGTTTGATCTGCTTGGCACCGCCTCTTTAATCACGCGCACAAGCAACGATACGACGCAGGTCCAGCAGGTACTGATAGTGATCCTGAACATGATGATCACTGCACCTATCACGCTGGTCGGCGGGATTATCCTGGCCTTGAACCAGGATGTCGGCCTCTCGTGGATCTTTGTGGTGATGATCCCGGTCCTGGTGCTGACGATAGTTATATTGATGAGTCTGGCTATTCCACTCTTTCAAAGGATGCAGATCAAGCTCGATAAGCTCAATCTGATCCTGGACGAGGGATTGACCGGTGTGCGCGTCGTGCGTGCCTTCGATCGTGTGCAGCACGAGGAGCAACGCTTCGACGAGGCCAACCGCGAGCTGACTGCGATCTCGATCCGCGTCAACCAGATCGTCTCCTGGATGATGCCGATCATGATGCTGGTACTGAACGTCTCCAGCGTGGCCATCCTCTGGTTTGGCTCGATCCGCATTAGCAATGGCGATCTCCAGGTCGGCTCGATGATAGCTTTCCTGCAATACGCGATGCAGATCCTTTTCGCACTGATGATGCTCTCGATGATGTTTATCATGCTGCCACGCGCCGCAGCTTCGGCCACGCGTATCAACGAGGTCCTGGCGATCGTCCCCGAAATCAAAGATACCGCCGAGTCCAGCCAGACCAACGGCTTACAGGGTTACATCGAATTTCAGGATGTCGTCTTCAGCTATCCCGGTGCAGAAGAGCCAGCGCTCTCCAACATCTCTTTTAGCGCTCGACCAGGCGAGGTGACGGCGATCATCGGTGGAACTGGCGCAGGCAAATCGACCCTGGTCAGCCTGATCCCACGTTTCTACGATATCCAGCAGGGTCGCATCCTCGTCGATGGCGTCGATCTGCGCGATTTCACCCAGGAAGATCTGCGCTCGCGCATGGGCTTTGTCCCGCAGAAAGCAGTCCTCTTCTCGGGTACTATCAACGAGAATATCCGCTTCGGCAAAGAAGACGCCTCCGACGAAGAGATTTTGCACGCAGCAAACACCGCGCAGGCAACCGACTTTATTGCAAATATGCCCGATGGCTTTGGGTCGTTTATCGCCCAGGGCGGCACTAATATCTCGGGTGGACAGAAACAACGGCTCTCGATAGCTCGGGCGCTGGTGCGAAAACCGGAGATCTACATATTCGACGATAGTTTCTCGGCCCTCGACTTTAAAACCGACGCTCGTCTGCGCCAGGCTCTTAAACGAGAAACAATGGAGGCAACGGTGCTCATCGTCGCACAGCGCGTCAGTACTATTATAGGCGCAGATCAGATTATCGTACTTGATGAAGGACACATCGTAGGCATCGGCACGCATCAAACCTTAATGCGCACATGCGATGTCTACAGCGAAATTGTCTCCTCACAGCTTTCAGCCTCGGAAATCGCGGAGGAAATCGCATGAGTGAAGATCTTAAACGACAACGGCAAGGACAGGGACAGAATATGGGCGGCCCGATGGGACGCGGTGGCTGGGGAGCGATGGGCCGTCCAACCGAGAAAGCCAAAGATTTTAAAGGGACATTTTATCGCCTGCTTGGCTACTTCTTGCCACAGAAGGTTCGTCTGACCATCGTGATTGTCACGGCAGTGCTGGGTACGGTCTTCAATATTCTCGGACCCAAGATCCTGGGTCTGGCAACCACCAAACTGGTCGACGGTTTGCTGACTCGCTACCGGATCGCGGGCGCAAACCTGAAACTCAATCAGCATATGCCGCTCCCACCTGTCGACTTTGGCTACATCGGGACAGTGCTGATGATTTTGCTGGGCTTGTACCTGATCAGCGCGGCCTTTATGTACATTCAGCAATACATCATGGCCAGCGTCGCGCAAACCACGATCTATCGGCTGCGCAAAGAGGTCGACGAAAAGCTCTCGCGCCTGCCGCTCAAGTACTTTGACTCGCACTCGCACGGAGACATCCTCAGTCGCGCGGTCAACGACATGGACAACATGAGCACAACGCTGCAACAGAGCGTCACGCAGTTGATCACTTCGGCGGTCACTTTGCTCGGTGTGCTCATCATGATGTTCACGATTAGCTGGATACTGAGTCTGATCGTGCTGGTAACCCTACCACTGAGCATCTTGATCACAACGCGCGTGGCCAAGAGTTCGCAAAACTACTTCAGAAAGCAGCAGCGCTCGCTGGGCGAACTCAACGGTCACATCGAAGAGATGTATACCGGCCACAAGATTGTCAAGGTGTTTGGACACGAAAAGAAGGCGCAGGACCAGTTCGACGAACTTAACGAGAAGCTGTACGACGCTGGCTGGAAAGCCCAGTTCATCTCCGGCATCATCATGCCGCTGATGCGCTTCGTGGGCAACCTCGGCTATGTCTTTGTCGCGATGGTCGGCGGCATCCTGGTAACGAGAAATGCAATCGCTATCGGCGATGTGCAGGCCTTCATCCAATACTCGCAACAGTTCACTATGCCGATCACCCAGCTCGCCAATATCGCCAACGTCATCCAGTCGGCGATGGCTTCGGCGGAACGCATCTTTGAACTGCTCGACGAAGAGGAGCAAACGCCAGAGATCGCGGAGCCTGTGCCGATGACCAAAGGTCTGGGTTCGGTCGAATTCGACCACGTGATGTTTGGCTACAGCGAAGACAGCATCCTGATGCGCAACATGAACATCGAGGTCCAACCCGGCCAGATGGTCGCGATCGTCGGACCAACCGGCGCAGGCAAGACCACGCTGGTCAACCTGCTGATGCGCTTCTACGAGGTCAACGGCGGACGTATCATGGTGAACGGCGTGGATATCACCGACTTCAAACGCGGCGATCTGCGGCGCACATTCGGCATGGTGCTTCAGGACACCTGGCTGTTTCATGGAACCATCCGCGACAATATCGCATACGGTCTGAAGGATGCAACCGAAGAAGAGGTAGTGCTGGCGGCCAAAGCGGCCTACGCCGACCACTTTATCAGAACGCTACCCGATGGCTACAATACGGTCTTGAACGAAGAGGCCACGAACATCTCACAGGGACAGAAGCAGTTGTTGACCATCTCGCGGGCCTTCCTGGCCGATCCTGAGATCCTCATCCTGGACGAAGCGACCAGCAGCGTCGATACACGTACGGAGATGCAGATCCAGACAGCTATGGCCGAGCTGATGAAGGGTCGCACAAGCTTTGTGATCGCTCACCGACTCTCAACTATTCGCGACGCCGATATCATCCTGGTGATGAACCACGGCACGATCATCGAGAAGGGTTCGCATCAAGAGCTGCTGGAGGCCAGGGGCTTCTACGCCGACCTGTACAACAGCCAGTTTACTGGTCGCGTACTCGAAGAGGTCATCTAAATTTTGTAGGTAGAAGGAATGAGAAGGCTCGCCGGGCGCGAGGTGGACGATGACATTGCCATCGCTCACCTTACACCCGGCTTTATTTATATATATACCACATAGAGAATGTATATATGTGCCAGAGGTCAGTCTTAGGACCATACCTGTTTGTCTTCGGGGGACATGGTGCTTTTGGCCAGAGCCTCGGCAAAACTCTGTTTGGACACGCTCTGCTCTGTCTTTTTGGCGGCGGCAGCGGTCTGACGACGATTGAGGGTGAAGGCCGGCTGACTGCTGGTAAGCATGGCGGCAAACTGGTCGCCGCTGATCTGGAAGTAGGTGGCCAGGCGCTGCAACTGATGTTCGCCCAGACTTGTCAATTCGATCAGACCGTCCTCAAATTTTTTCCAGACATCGACCCCCAGGCGTAGACCACGAGCGGCGGCGGCAAGACTCAAGCCGCGCTGACTGCGCAGTTCGCGCAGGTTGGTCGCAGGGAGGGTCGCCTCTTGCCTGGGAAAGAGACGACCGAGGGCCGTGCGAATCGCCCGCTTTGTCATCGGCAAGGTCTCTGCCTCCGCCCCGGCTGGACTGGTCACGTGATAGGCGGCGATAAAATCGATAAGTTCATCCTGGAGATCGGGGTGGTCGCGCAAGAGGGCGAGCTTTGCCTGTGTGTCGCCCGCCTCTTCAGCGGCCAGCCATGCCAGTTTGATCTGTTGTAGTTCGTACTTGTTCATAAGGTGCTCGTCTCCTCTTGCTTCTTTACTGGAACTGAGTTGCGCGGAAAAGACTCGATTGTTCACGAGCCAGGCATTCCCGCAGATAGGCGCGAGCCTTCTCGTAGCGCAGTCGAATGGTCCGCTCAGTACGTTTGCACACCGCAGCGATATCGTCCCACTTCATACCCTCGATAGCTCGTAGAGTCATAATTTTACGATCCAGGGGATCGGAAAGCAGCGTCAGGATGCGCTGGCTCTCCTCGTTGGCGTGCAAGTGCTCGTATTGGTCCAGCGGGTCGGCCACATCAGCAGCGGGGGGAGACTCGCTATCATTCGGCGCAACTTGCAGCGGATCGAGCAATACACGGGGGACACGATGCGGACGCCCGACCGGTCGTCCCTCTTCGTCGCGCTGATATCTCAATCCCTCCTGGCGTAAAATACGGTTAAATTCATCGGCACAGAGACAGCGCACGTAGTGAATAAAATTTTGCGTCATAAAAATTTCGCCGGGATCAAGCGCCTCACGCAAAAGGTGCTCGCCCATATTGGCAATAGCCTCTTCACGCAACTCTGGTCGGTGACGCAATCCCCAGCTATGGCGCTGAAATTCAGGACTGCAACGTCCTAACAAGACTTCAGATAACATTTCGGTATGCTCGCGGTCACTTTGCTGGTGCAGCGAGCGAAGTGTCAAAACGAGTTCGATCTCGCTAATTTCAAAGCGGCCTTCTGGTGTCCTGCGACCCAGACGCACCTTCAATGTGGGGTCTCGCGGATCAAGCATGTTTTCCCCCCAATTTATTGTTCAGTACTATCATACGTACTATCAGTTTCATCCCTCATAGAGTGTATTCTTTTTGGTGGTGTGAATTGTGGTAATTTTTTGTTAGCATAGCAGAATTTGTTTTTTCTGAGAAGCTCTGTAAGCTCCTCAGGGTTTCTTTGCAAGCTTGCAAAGCCTGCGCTGGTTTCTGCGCCTTCGTCTGCTGGAGAGTCCTGAATTGCTCTGTACCTACCCATAGCCACCATTCGCAAGTTGACCAAGTGTAGAGCAATTGGCTACAAGGCTTGCTCGATCAGATACGCGATCTTAGCCTCACTCAATAACACGAGTTCGCCAGCGCCATTTGCCAGCATCTTGTTATGCCTCTTTCACATTTCCAGTACATGAGTATGATATGATGGATATGAATACTATCATTGAGGTGAGTTGAAGGCGATGGTACCGCCGTACTAGATGGGGTAGGCTTTTTCGGTTCCTGAGCCGCTATTGACTTCGAAATGGAACTTCTC
>DAOTTJ010000122.1:0-8997 GCA_034437695.1 Ktedonobacteraceae bacterium | reverse complement strand
GATATCTACGAGGTCTTTAAGCAGTCAGGCGCAGAAGTTGTTGGAGTCAGCGCCGATTCCGAGGAAACGCAACAGCAATTCGCCAGTAAACACCAACTTCCCTTTATCCTGCTAAGCGATAAAGGTGGAGCGCTCAGGAAAATGTACGGTGTGCCGACTACATTAGGTATCTTGCCAGGCCGCGTAACCTATGTCATGGATAAAGAGGGCATTGTCCGGCACATTTTCTCTGACCAGATGAACCCCACGAAGCATATTAATGAAGCATTGAAGGTCATCCAGGAGATTGCCAATTAAAAAACAGGGGAACATAGTCCATACCAAGTGGTAAGAAAACAGCCACTCTTTGCATGGGTGGCTGTTTTCGTTGTTCTGACGGTTGTTCTGAATGTGGTTACTCAATGCAGTTTTCAGCCAATTGTGGTTCTTGAACTGGCTGCTGGAAGGCTAATAAGAGGAAGCGAGAGGATATGGAGCCGTTAAAAGTTGAGATCTGGTCGGACGTGGTCTGTCCCTGGTGTTATATCGGTAAACGACGTTTTGAAGCTGCTCTGGCGGAGTTCGAGCACCACGATCAGGTGGAGGTTCACTGGCGGAGCTATCAGCTTGACCCGCAGGCCAGCAGTATATCTGAGTTAACGCTCAATGAGATGCTTGCTCAGAAATACGCGCTGAGCCTGCAAAAAGCTCACGCAATGAACGAACAGGTGAGTTCGTTGGCCGCAGCCGAAGGACTTGCCTATCACCTCGATCAGGCTCATCCAGCCAATACCTTTGACGCGCATCGTCTGATCCATCTGGCGGATACTCATGGTCTTCAGGATGCTATGAAGGAGCGCCTGATGCGGGCCTACTTTACCGAGGGCCAGACTGTCGGCGATCGAGAGACGCTGGTGGCTCTGGGTGTGGAGGTCGGACTGGATGGCGAGGAGATCCGCACTGCGCTGGCCAGCGAGGAGTACGCGCGCGATGTCGACGCGGATATTGCACTGGCACAGGCAATCGGCGTCACTGGCGTGCCTTTTTTTGTGGTCAATCAACAATACGGCATCTCCGGGGCGCAGCCGAAAGCGGTCTTCCACCGCGCCCTCAAGCAGGTCTGGACCGAGACTCATCCCTTGATGAGTCTCGGCGAGACCGACGCGTCGACAGGCAGTTGCACAGACGAGAGCTGCGCTATCTAGCCGCACAAGCCGCCGAGTCATCGCTTACTCTTCGGCGGACGGCGTTTCGCTGGCGCTGTTCTCCAGCTTGACGACCTCCAGGATCTGACCTTTGATGAGTTCGATGCCCCGGCGGTTACGCGGAAAGAATTTGATCTCGCCTGCCTTCACCGGCTGCGCCTGGTCGCCGCTTTCACCCGACCAGTTAAAGAGAAAGTGTTCGTGCTCGCTGATGATCCGCGCTTGCAGTATGCGGTCGTCACTGCTCATCTCGGTGGTGACAACTCCCGCAGTGGCGCGACCCTTCTGGGGGTAGTCGGCGAGGAGCGTTTTCTTGACTACACCGTTGCGCGTGACAACCAGCAGACTCAGCGGATCGCTGATCGTATGCTGAAGTTCGCTATCCAGGTACGAGACGCTGACGACCACTGCTTTCGGGGCCAGGGTGATCGCGGCTACACCCTGCCCAACTCGACCCTGGCCGCGCAATGCATCGTCGCTAAAACGTAGCGTTTGCCCGGTGTCTGTTGTGACAAAATAGTCTCCCTGCCCACGAGAGATCAGTGCGCCAATCACCGCATCCCCTTCGGCCAACTTCATGTCCGCGAGACCATCTACATCGGCTGTTTTATATTCGCTGAGCGGCGATTTTTTGATCTTGCCCAGCTTGCTAAAGACAACCAGGAAGCGCTCATCATCGTAGTGTGCGATCGGCAGGACGATCACAATCTCCTCTTTCGCGTCCAGCTTGAGCAGACGGCGTATGCCTTCGCCTTTGGCCGAACGCGTCCCTGTGGGGATCAGGTGGACGGCGATCTGGAAGACGCGACCACTGGAGGCCACGCACAACAGATAGTCCTGCGAAGTTGTACTGATTACCTGGCGCAGTTGTTCGTCGCCGCGGGCGATGGTATAGCTGGTTTCGCCATTTTTGCCTTTTAATACAAATGTACCGCTCGGGAGCGCTTTGAGCGAGCCGTGGCGCGTTAGCGCGATGGTCAGCGGCTCGCGTTCGTGCAGACTGGCCACCTGGGTCACAGGGTCGTTGGCCAGACCATCGACCTCGATGAGGGTGCGCCGCTCGTCACCAAACTGCTTGCTCAGTTGCTGCATCTCTTTTTTAAGCAAGGCGACCAGGGCTTTGCGGTCACCGAGCAGGGCCTGGAGGTCGGTAATCCGCGTGGTCAGCTCGGTACTCTCTTTGCCGTACTTGCTGGTGTCCATCCTGGTGACCTGGGCCAGCGTCATTGAAGCGATGACATCCGACTGAATAGCGGTAAGTTGATACTGGGCTTCGATCGCCAGACGGGCCGTGGGACGGTCCTCAGCCTGCTGGAAGACCTCGACAATCTCGCGAGCGTGGCTAGCTCCGATCACCAGACCCTCGACGATGTGTAGGCGCTCCTGGGCCTTGCGCAGGTCAAACTGCGCTCGCCTGGTAAGGACATCGAGCTGGTGGTTGTTCCAATAGTTGAGCAGTTCGAGCATCCCCACCTGTTTGGGCTGGCGTGCGGCCTGCATCGTTTCGCCGAGCAGGAAGACCATCTGGAACGATTGGGCAATCTGCAAGTCGGTCTCGCTATAGCACTGCGAGAGACTCTGCGCTGCATCGGCGTCTTTGCGCAGTTCGAGCACGATGCGCGTGCCTTTCTCCGTATCGCTCTCGTCGCGCATATCGATGACGCCTTCAAGCTTACGCGCATTGATAGCTTTGGCTATCGACTCTTTGACCTTGTCTCTGCCGATCGGCGGTAGCTGCGTGACGATCAGTGCACGATTGCGCGGCGTCTCTTCCAGGCGCACCTCGGCGCGTACAATGATACGCCCCTTGCCGGTACTCAGATAACTTTTAATTCCATCGATCCCCATCACACGTCCACCCTGACTGAAGTCGGGTCCAGGAATATACGTCATAAGCTGCTCAATTGTCAACGCAGGCCGGTCGAGCAGCACGATACAGGCGCGTAAGACCTCGGTCAGATTATGCGGCGGGATATTGGTCGAGAGGCCCACCGCGATGCCGCTGGATGCGTTGACGACTGGCGGAATACGCCCTGGCAGGTAGTCGGGTTCGACGACTTTGGGGTCTTGCTTGTATGTAGGGTGAAGCGGGACCGTCGCTCGCTCCATATCGGCCATCAGCGCCTCAGCCAGCGGGGAGAGGCGCATCTCAGTATAGCGATAGGCTGCGGGCGCATCGCCGTCCTCGCTGCCCATGTTGCCCTGACCTTCGATCAACGGATAGCGCAGCGTAAAAGGCTGCGCCAGGCGCACAGCCGCGTCGTAGACCGATGTATCGCCGTGCGGATGGTAGTTGCCCAGGATCAGACCCACTACCTCGGCGCTTTTAACGGTGGGACGCGTGGAGAGATAGCGTGCCTCGCGCATGCCCGCCAGGATGCGGCGCTGCACCGGCTTCAGACCGTCACGTGCATCTGGCAGAGCACGGTCGGTGACTACCGAGAGGCCATATGTGGCAAAAGCCTGGGCCATAACGACAGAGAAGTCTTCTTCGCGAATCGTGCCTGTTTCGGGGTTATTTGCATCGGTTGTTGTGCGGGCCATTACTCACTCTATTTTCCTGGTTACATAGCAATTAGTACAAAATGTCAAAATCTGACCTTCTCTGGCGGACCGGACTGGTTAGATATCAAGTTCGCGGATCTTGCGGGCGTGTTCAGCTAGAAAAATGCGTCGCGCCTCGGCATTTTTGTCTTCCATCAACTGGTCGACCAGGCGGGCGGCGAGGACGCCATCCTCCATAGTGACGCGTTTGAGCGTGCGGCGTGCGGGATCAAAGGTTGTGTCGCGCAACTCTTTGGGGTTCATTTCTCCCAGACCTTTGAAGCGCTTGAACTCCAGTTCTTTGGCCTCAGGATGTGTATTGACAAAGCGGATGCGAGCGTCGTCGTCGAGTAGCCAGTTGACTTTGCCTTTATATTTGACCGAATAGAGTGGTGGACAGGCAATATAGACATGGCCCTGCTCGATCAGGTCGTTAAACTCCTGGTGAAAAAGCGTCAGGAGGAGACACTGAATATGCAGACCGTCTACATCGGCGTCGGTGGCGATAATCACGCGATTAAAGCGCAGACGAGTCAGATCAAAGAAGTCGCGCGTGCCGGTTCCAAGCACATTGATAATTGTGCGAATCTCCTCGTTGCCGACGATCCGGCTCAGATCGGCTTTGGCTACATTGAGCGGCTTGCCCTTGAGTTTCAGCACCGCCTGGAACTCCGAAAAACGTCCCTGGCCCGCGCTCCCACCCGCCGAGTCGCCCTCGACGATAAAGAGTTCGGAGCGCTCGGGGTCGTTTGAATTGCAGCGCAGAAACTTTTTTGAGAGCGACGTATCGATCAGCTCGCCATTTTTCTTATTGCCCGAGCGAGCCAGCTCCTCGACCAGTTGGGCCTCGTTGCGAGCCGTCTGCATCTGCTGAATCTTCTTCAGCCAATCTTTAGTGCTGCTCTGATTATGCTCAAACCAGTCTTTCAGCCCCTCATCGACTACCGAGCGTACAATGCCTTCAACCGGCGCGTTGTTCAGGCGGTCTTTGGTCTGTCCCTGAAACTGTGGGTCGACCAGCTTGACCGAGATCACCACGTTCAGCCCTTGCAGAATGATCTCGTTTTTAAAGCCATCCTTTTCGCGGTTCTTGATCACTCCCAGCTTGAGAGCATAGTCGTTCACCACTTTAGTCAGCGCCGCCTTCAGGCCAGTCTCGTGAACGCCGCCGTCGCGTGTGCGTACTGCGTTGGCATAGCTATAGACCGTCGCTTTATAGCCGGTCGTCGGTTGCATCGCTACCTCGACCTGCACGCCGTCTTTCTCCCTGGCCATACTCAGCACCTGCTTGATGAGAGGCGGAGCAGTCGTCGTTGCCAGGTCACGTACATAGTCGGGCAGACCATCCTTTGAATAATAGACGTGTTCAACCTGCTGTTCACCGGCCTCGTCCCAGGCGTCCAGGTGAAAGTAGACATCACGGTTAAGGTAAGCGGATGCTTTGAGGCGGCTCTGGATGGCTTCGAGTGAATAATACGCATCGGCGTCAAAGATTGTAGCATCGGAGAGCCAGCGCAGCATAGTGCCGTGTAGTTCGGGGTCGCAGGGCGCGAGTATATGGGGTCGCGCCGCGCCTTGCTGAAAGACCTGTTTAAAACACTGGCCATCTTTCCAGATGGTCAGTTCCAGGTGTTCTGAGAGCGCATTGATGACCGTCGAGCCGACGCCATGCAGGCCGCCAGCCGTTTTATATACCCCTTCCTCAAACTTACCTCCCGAGTGCGGAACCGTGAGGATCACCGTGGCCGCAGGCAGGTAGGTACCGTGATAGAGCATCGGGTCGAAGGGCATACCGCGGGCCTCGTCGCGGACGGTAACCCAGCCGTCGCGGTCGAGTGTCACCCAGATATGTTTACCAAAGCCAGCTACAGCCTCGTCTACGGCATTGTCCAGTGCCTCCCAGATCAGATGTAGGAGACCTGACGCGGAAGTCGAGCCAATGTACATGCCGGGCCGATGCCGGATAGCGGCAATCCCTTCCAGCACCTGGATAGCTGAAGCGGAGTAATCGGTAGTTTTTTTTCCTCGTGTCATCGTTTTCGCCTCAATGGCTGATAAGTTGTGTTTTGAGGCCGATTTTACCACATCAAGTGGCTTATCTCCAAACAGGGAAAGTTGTGTGCTATTGTCAGACTCATCCAGGGTTGATGTATCTTTGGCGTGCCGAGCCATCTGCATTCCTCTCTTCACGTTTCTTGTTTCTCAGCATACAAGTTTCTTTATGGAAAGTCAAGGGGCATTAGTACATAGGTTCTAGCCCCCGTTTCCGCGTCGTTATCGCACCGAGCGAAGAGCACAAGACCGCCCTCCAACTGGCGTGCGCTGTTTTGCTCGTCCATCTCTCGATTTTTTTCAGGCCTGTTCAGCTACAACACGCACGAAAGAAGCGCCGCGCAGGCTTCGCTCCAGCGAAGCACACATTATACGCCTTCCTGCACTTTCTTCTTTATGGGGCGGAACCGCCCACGAGACCTTCCCCTGCCGGCGGCGGCGCACCACCGATAAAGTTAGCAAAACGACGAGAAGCAACAATTTACTAAAAAACTTATAAAGAGCTAAATAGCGTAAACACTGCCCGTCTTTTGTGTTGTAGATGGAACCTGTGAACATTTTTAAGTTGTTTTTCTAACTGCGCTGCTCGTTTTTTAATTATGAGCCAGAAAATAGGTACAAATACGAAACTTTTTGCATTAGAAACCGTATAATTATTTGAGACATCGTTAATCAATGTATATATAATAATACTGAAATGGAATATATAGGAGGATGCATGCAGATATGCCACGTCCCTCAAAAAAAGTTGCACCAGATACGTTAGGAGGTAAGCTGCGTACTGCCCGACAGCTTCAGAGTCTTTCATTGGCAGACGTAGCTGGGAACAGATACAGTACCAGCCTGATCTCACAGATCGAACGAAACCGCGTCGATCCCTCGGCTGAGAGCCTCCAATACCTCGCCGAGCGTTTGAAGTTGCCGCTTGACGATTTGTTGACGCTGGCACATCAGCATCGGCAACTGGAGACCGAGGCGAACCTCTACAAGGTTTATGAAGAGAAATACGCTGAGATCAATCATTTATTGGCGCACCGCGAGTCGGAAGAGGCGCTCAGACGGTTTAGCGATTTTGACCCGGTGCGTTTGCCGCTTTCTCTGCGCTGGCGCACGCTGGCTCTGCGCGGACAATCGCATTTTGAGCAGCGCAAATTTCCCGATGCTCAGCGGGATTTTCAGTCCGCCCTGACTGTGCTGCCGCCTTCGGTTGTGGAAGATGAGCAATTAGAGGTCGTCAAACTGCGTCTGCACCTGGCGGCGGCTACGCGTGAGCTGAATCAGTTTGAGACCGCGCTCAAGTATTATCGCGAGGCGCTGGCTGAAATGACCGCCTCGACGCCTCTGCGCTATGTGGCTGAGGTTCACTGGGGACTGGCTCTGGTTTATTTTCGTCAGGGACAGAGCAAGTTTACACGCCATGAGAACGAGGCTGGCGAAGTGAAGACCAGCGCTGATTTCTTACACGAGGCGTGGCGGCATGCAGAAGATGCACGCACGCTCTATAGCTCTATCGCCGATCTGCCGAATGCAGCTCTGCTGCAATGTCAGGTTGCGCAGGTTGAGCTAGAGCAGGGCAACGATCTCCCGGCTCAACAGAAACTGCTGGGCATCTTAATGGTCTGGCAACCGACGCTAGAGGAGCCGCCAGCTACTATGGGGGGGCGCACGTATACATTGGCTGAGCGAGCCAACGTTGTCTCAGCCGCCGCCTGTTGTCTGGCCAATCTAGAATACCAGGCCGGGCGCTATGAAACTGCATTAAAAACGGTTGAAATTGCTGTCCAGGCTAGCAGACATAGTTATAAGTTACGCCAGGCCGAGGCATTGATGAAGCTCGGCGAGATCCTCCAGGCCTGGAATCCCGCTGAAATAAATATCGAAGAGACTTTACGCGCGGCTGTCGATGTGCTTGCGGGTACTCATCGTCTGGTGGCTTTGATTCAGGCTCACTATAAACTGGGCTATTACCTGCTGAGCGTGCGCAGAGTGCAGGATGGGCAGCAGGAGATAGAGAAGGCTCACGAACTGGCTGGTCTGCCCAGGGGATTTGATACCTTAATGTCGTCTGATGAAGACTGTTCCTCGAATGGGGTATGATAGGGTAAGCACTTTTTTTCAACTAGTTGGAAGAACCGAGGAACTGCGATGAAATCATTGACTGGTCAGTACGAGTGCGCACATCGTTCAGGACTGGGCCTGGACTACTTTACAGCGCGGCTCGATCGTCTGACGCTCTACGCTAATGGCCGTTTTGCTCTGATTGCACAGGAGAAAAGCCGCATTATGCACGCCGCCAAATCGCTGGCCAGCGGGCAACAGGCGAATATGGAGGCTCCCGAGGTGCGCCGTGAGGGCAACTATACGTCGCGTCAGATCCAGGTTCTGCTGACCTTTGACGACGGCGAGCAGCTCTCTGGCGAGGTCCAGGATGAGGGCATCCAGTTCGATAAAGACTATTTTGCAAAGGTCTCAGAATCGACGATGTTGCCGCCCGCGCAGCGCGTCAAAAGCAATATGGAGGATATTGCCCGCGGCCTCAAGATCGCCAGTACGATTGGCGGCACGGTCTTTAAGGCTGCCCGTACCATCCAGGACAATCTGCAAACCCAGCCCCCGGCCCCGGCTAACCAGGCTTCTGCTCCTGCCCCGGCTAATCAGAACCAGGCTCCGTCCACTCCTCGGCAGACCCAGACACCCCCGCCAGTCAGTAGCACGCCTCCGGTCACTGGAGACGAGACGTTCTTCTGCGATCAGTGCGGACAAAGGGTCCGACCCGATAAGAAGTTCTGTAATCACTGCGGCGCAAAATTGCCTTGAGTTGCATCTCTCCCAGGGCTATTTCATGCTCCGCTCTGGCCTGCACCCCCACCCATAAGCATGAAGGTAGCAGAGAGCACCTCTCTGCACTCCTGTTTTGCGTGTTTTGCCTCCGGCAAAACACGCAAAACAAAATAAAAAGGTTATTGGGGACACCCCAGATTACCTGTCCCCCGGACAGGGTGCCGGCAAAGAGCTGCGCCCTCTGCACTCCCGCTTCACTTCATGCCTATGCTCTAGCCTCCACGCTCACAATCCGATCATTTGTTCAGAGGGAGGGGCCACAGGCCGAGCATTCTATCGCCCTGTCTCCCAGGTTGCTTGAGTATCCCCCGCTCGCTCATCTGTGCTACTATAACAAGAAGCGAGAAAAATCTCAGCAACAAAAACGTTCTAGGCA
>DAOTTJ010000121.1:0-2928 GCA_034437695.1 Ktedonobacteraceae bacterium | reverse complement strand
TGGCAGTAAGATAAGGCTTATCCGCTTTGCCAGTTTCATCAAGCAGGAGGATGGGAAGCTCACAGTGATCGGCTTGCCACATCGCATTGGCGTGGGGTGATTCTCGCCGATACAGAAGGTCAAACTCCTCACGGTAAGCAGCCGCTCCCTGATGCGCAAAGGTGACGAGTGCAGGCTCAAGCCCTTTGATGATATTCTGTTATAATTAGAGAAATCCTTTCTTATATATCTATGTGCGAATAAGGTGGATCTGTACGTTCTTCTGGAAGCAATTCATCTTGCTGAATGAAGAACCAAATAAGCACACAAGCACAATGTTCAAATTGCAGAAGCTACAGAACCAATGGAGTAAAAGGAGTAGAACATCTCAATGGACAACATAGTCTATCCTATCGCTGCTATGTACACCACAGCCCAAAACATTCGCACTAATGCCACAATTAGCCTCAGCAACCATGAGCAAACCTAGCAACGCGTCCAGAACTGCCTCGCGCCCTTGCCAGGTTTCATTCAATCCGCTGTCAACGCTGTGCTGAGTCCGCACGATCAACGCCTGCGTGCCTCCTTTCAGTGGCAAATGGACTTTGCCACACTACTCGAACAAGCCGCTGCCGAGATGGAGACCTTCGATCACCAGACATCTCAATCTTTCCAATGGGGATAAGGAGGCCACGCACTTGAGTTCGCTAGACATTCTAAATCGCTGGTTAGCGCCGATCCTGGGACCCTTTAACCAATTGCCTACACACCTGAATGCGATGCAGCAGAACCACACCGACTCGGTCAGCAATTTTCAAGGGCTGGTAGCGAGCCTAGTCGAAGCCGCGCCGTCTGGCCAACAATTCTCAGGTATGGCAGCGCAGAATGCTATCGAGGCTGCGGGAAACTACGTGCAAAGCGAGCGTGCGCTCGCTGGTGTCGGCGGTGGAACTGGCCTCCTCGAACGAGCCGAGGAGGCTGTTACTACCTATGTCGCAGACATAGAATAGGATACTCAGCAACTGGCCACGCAGATCGAGGACGATGCCTTCGTCGCCGAAGTCACCACCGCCCTCGTTCTCGCCGATATACTGCAAGCGGGCCTAGACATTTTCACCGACGCGCTCACCGTCGTGCTTGGTGCTGCACTAATGGTTCTCTACGGTGCTGCGCTGGTAGTATTCGGCTGGGGACTCTCCGAAGCCACTCAATATCTACTCAACAAGCTCTCCCAGCTTAGCAGTGAGCCACAACCGCAGCTACCATCGCATAAAACCTCGACATCTGTTCCCACTGCTTCGATTGCAAGCGATCTCTCGAAGCAGTATGGTGTTCCGCTCTCAGCAGTCGAGGATATGATCGCCAAAAATCCTGGACTGACGAGGGATGAGTACGCGCTCTTGGTACAATATTATAAAAAGTATGGTACCTATCCTTACGGAGTTATCTCTATCTTTACAGGAATGGATCAGAATGGAAAATCCAAGATATATTTTGTAACGCGGGGAGATCTGAAACATACTAGACAGCACAGCGATCATCTTCAGCATTTGAGTGACGAGGAATTGCTGCAAATTATTCAAAAATTGCTTCAGGGAGAGCCAGATCTTGTAAAGATTGACAAGCAGAGAAACCTGATCGATTACTATTATAACGATGAAGAGATCAATGGGAAATATGTGACCGTAATTATCAGGATGAGTACCAGTACGCCGGGAAGAATAATCTCTATTTACGAAGAATGGTAACTGATATGGAGAAAGGAACCGTGATTATGAACCATTTTGTCCAGGGAGTAATAACTGTCGAGGATGAAGCTTACATCCTCGAACCAAACCTGTGTCTTGCTAATGGCGAAACGATCGCAATTCTTTATAGTGACTTGAGGCCGCAAGAAGAGCAAGAAGAGGATAATCCGGTCAGTCTGCTTTTGGAAGTAGATATATGGTTTGAGATGCTCATCCTTGTACAAATTGGGTTAGGAGATAGAAAAGTGGCCTACTCTCCTGCTCTCCCAGTAGGAACAAAACTTGAACTAGCATCAAAAGAGACCGTAGTGTTTGGTGAAGTAATCAGAACAAAACATGTAGTTCAGGGGATTATTCTTGATCTCAACTGGGATGCAGCCAAACAGCACTATCTAGCTGTTGCTGGATTAAGAGTTTACACCCACCATTTTGTTCTGATCGAGACGGCTATTGGAAAAATGGTCTTGAGCTACAAGGCGCTTGAGGAACAACTGGGAGAGCAAGTGAAACAATTCGCACCAGGGGGATATCTAGAATGGGAACCTGCCCGCCACGATCTGCTAGCGATTATTACGAAACGTAAACCAGACTAACACACGGGATGTACAACTAGTCATGAAACTATCATAAAGTTACAAACAGCAGCGGGTGGGCAAGAACTATGATTTAAAACTAACCATTTTCTTGTGCAACGTACCTCAGATTGTAGTGCTCGTCTACGATCTGCAGACTTTCAGTATCCTCTTTTAGATAGGACCCTCGCCAACGATGGGACCAACCGAGTGCGCGAGTACAACCACCTGCTTTCAGTATCCTCTTTCGGATCGTACCCTCTCCAACTGACGCTTTGCTTGGCGCGTCAGACGGCGCACTCCGCTTTCAGTATCCTCTTTCGGATCGACTCCTCTGCAACAAAGCTTTCTGCTTCTCAAGGACTGGACATCTCAGGACTTTCAGTATCCTCTTTCGGATCGTACCCTCGCCAACTTGCCCAGGCCGTCATGCGCGGCGCTGAGATCAGCTTTCAGTATCCTCTTTCGGATCGACTCCTCTGCAACCAACGTACCCAGAGACACCAGAGACACCAGAGACACCAGGCTTTCAGTATCCTCTTTCGGATCGACTCCTCTGCAACCCTGGCACGAACCGGGTTACCCCCGTACACAAGGACTTTCAGTATCCTCTTTCGGATCGACTCCTC
>DAOTTJ010000120.1:0-11626 GCA_034437695.1 Ktedonobacteraceae bacterium | reverse complement strand
AGGCGACCTGTTACGTGTTGGGATGCCAGGCTCCACTCCACGTGAATATTTGATCATCTCTACTGCACCCGCTACCCCCGGCTATACGGTTCAGCAGAAAGGGGCGGAAGTTGCCGTTAGCGTCGGTACACCCGGTACTACCGGACCTCTGCCCGACCTGCCTGTGCAGCCGCCTGAACCTGTACACGAAGTTGAGGCTGTACTGGTGCAGCCGACAACTATTGTCAAGGCTCAGGCTCGTGGAGCCAACCGCACAAGCGACGGTGGACACGTGCGCTACGAGGATATCGGAGGATTGGGCAAAGAGCTTCAGCGTATCCGTGAAATGATCGAGCTGCCTCTGAAATATCCGGCTGTCTTTGATCGTCTGGGTATCGAGCCGCCTAAGGGGATTCTGCTCTATGGTCCTCCGGGTACCGGCAAGACGTTGATTGCTCGCGCCGTTGCCTCCGAGGCTAACGCCACCTTCTTTATCATCAACGGCCCCGAGATCATGAACAAGCTCTACGGTGAGAGCGAATCGCGCCTGCGGACAATCTTTCAGGAGGCGCAGAAGCACGCGCCGAGTATCATCTTTATCGATGAACTCGATGCTCTGGCTCCGCGCCGTGCAGAGACCGGTGGCGAGGCCGAGCGGCGCGTCGTCGGGCAGTTATTGACCCTGATGGACGGCAAGGAAGGTCGCGGCCAGGTAGTTATTATCGGTGCGACCAACCAGCCGAACGCGCTGGACCCGGCTCTGCGTCGTCCAGGCCGTTTTGACCGTGAGATCTCGCTGCGCGTCCCCGATATGTATGGGCGTAAAGAGATTCTCTTGATCCACAGCCGCGATGCCGCGCTGGCTGGCGATATCGATTTTGGTCGTCTGGCTCATCTGACGCCAGGATTCGTCGGGGCCGACCTGGAGGCGCTCTGTCGTGAAGCGGCGATGATCGCACTGCGGCGCGTCTTGCCGCACATCGACTACGAACACAGCTATATCCCCTACGAAACCCTGGTCAACCTCAACATCACGATGGCCGATTTCCAGGATGCACTGCGCGAGGTCGAACCTTCGACGACTCGCGAGGTGTATGTCGAGATCAGCGAGACAAGCTGGGACGATATCGGCGGCATGCAGGATGTCAAAGAGATCCTGACCGAGAGCGTCGAGTGGCCTCTGCGTTTCCCAGAGATCTATACCAACGCGCGGGTCGAGATGCCGCGTGGCGTTCTGCTCTCGGGTCCTCCCGGCTCGGGAAAAACTATGCTTGCTCGCGCCCTGGCCCATCAGTGTGACGCGAGCTTTATCTCGATCAAAGGACCCGAGCTGGTTTCCAAGTGGGTGGGCGAGACCGAAAAGGGCATTCGCGAGGTCTTTCGCCGCGCCAAGCAGGCAGCGCCGTGTATTGTTTTCTTCGATGAAATCGACGGTCTTGCGCCCCGACGTGGTGCAAGTGGGGCTGATGGCGGGGTTAGCGATCGACTGCTTACCCAATTGTTGACCGAGATGGACGGCATCGAGGGGCGAGCGGGCGTGATAGTGATCGGCGCAACGAACCGCGCCGAACTGATCGACCCGGCTCTCCTGCGTCCAGGCCGTTTCGATATGGTCGTAGAGTTGAAATATCCCAACGAAGAGGAGCGCAACGCAATCTTCGCCGTTCACACACGCGGTCGACCCCTGGCTGACGACGTTTCGCTGACCGAGCTTGCTCGCTTGACCGACAAGCGGAGCGGCGCAGATATCGAATCCATCTGCCACCGCGCATCATTGCTGGCGCTGCGCGAATGGATCACCCCACGGCTCAAACTCGGACGCGTCCAGATCAGCGAGGCCCTTGAAAATGGCAACGAACCCTCTGCTTTGCTGCCCGCTTCCGCTGCCTCGCTCGAAGGAGAAAACGGAGCCTTGAGTGTGCAATATCAGATGCGCATGGAGCATTTCATGCAGGCATTCAACGAATTGCAGTTACGCTATCAATCGATGGCCAGTGGACAAGAATCGCAGCGTAAACAGGACGAAGGTCGCCAGCGTCTGCTCGAAATGGCAGCCTCGCAGTATGGACCCGGAGGCCAGACGCAGCTCAGGGGATTTCGTCTCTGGCTGGCCCGCTTATTTCGCTTGATCTAAGCGCAGGCCGTGCATAGTAGCTGCTTGTCTGGTTATGAGGCGTGGCAATAAAAGAGCAAGGTGGTCGGGAACAGGTGTAGGCCGCCGCCCGTTTTGCTCTTTTTACTGAAAGGGTTTGCCCATCGCGCAAAACGCTCGTGGAAAATACATTGCATCTCGCATTTTCAATAAAGATTGTAGTAATGTTTAACATTTGTTATTTATAAAAAGACAAATGTGATTTTGTTTTTTGTCCCAATCGGGCTACCTCTTACTATTTCGATTTGAACTATGGTATAATAGGCACAGAGAGAGTTCAGAAAAGTAGTTCAAAGGGAAGGGCGACAATGCGGAAATCACAAAGCCATGACGACAATTCCTCCTCCGTCTCCCTCGAACAAGTAACTACGGCTTATCTGGACGCCATTCGGCTGATAGACAAGCGCGTTACACCCTTTTTAGGCAGAGCTACCACGCGTGTGTTGGTACAGGCTGCGGCCAGACGGATGAGGGACAGGTATCCATTTCTGGCTTTTCTGGAGAAGATGCCTTATACAGAGATAGTACCGGCGATTATTGCTGAACAATGTCATGTGCCAGCCGAAGAACTCGACGCTGGTCTGCATGATCTACTCCAGGAATGTTTTAAAGGCTTAAAAGAACTGACCGGAGATTTAATTGAGCCACCTCTACACGAAGAAGTGACGCGTCAATTGGGTGAGATGTCCTGACGCGGGAGCGTTCTCCCGCCCAGCAGAGATGGAGAAAAGCGTGCAACCAGAATCGCAAGTTACTGAGAGCGCGTCTAGCTCCGTAGGTCGTCCGGGTAGTGATCGCCTGGCTCGTCTGCGCCAGGAGATGGTCTTTTTGAATACGATGGGTAAGCGTTTTGTCGCGGCCCTTGATCGCTTCCAGGTTCACCATGCGCTGTTAGCCACACTTCAAGAGTTATATAGCTTTTCGGCGTGTTCCATTTTGCTGCGGAAAAATACTCTGTACGAGCTTTCTATCATCCCCCGCTATCCTTTAAGTGCGTCTTTCCTGGAAACGATGTTTGAGAGCATCTCCCGAGCGGGTGGCGCGATTGGCTTTCGCGATATCGCTTCGGACGATCTAGCGATCGCCGCTTATCTGGATGCCCCCGATGAGCTAACTCCCTTTGACCAGGAACCGCAATCCCCACCTGCGGTTATCGGGGATTTTTTACATATCCCTCTGACCGTTGAGAACCGTATCATCGGGATACTCAGCCTGTTTGACGAACGTGAGCAGGCCTTTGACGCCGATCTGCTCCAGTTGACCACCATGATCGCCGACTATGCTGCGGTTGCACTGGAAAATGTCAGTCTGCGTGAGCGCGAGATGGCTCTCTGGCACGAGGCAGAGATGGAGCGTCACCGCCTGGAACGCATTCTGAGTAGTATGGCCGAGGGTCTGTTAATTACCGGTGAGGACGGCACTGTCACTTCGCTGAACCACTCCGCCCGTCAAATCTTTACCCAGGCCCAGATCGATGCTAGCGAGATAAACCTGGAGCAGAGCTTTTCGCTGCGCAAGCTCGCTGGTTTCAATAAAAGCGACTGGCTGGTCGAACTGGCCGACCTGATCGACTACGCGTTGACCGGCTATACTGTTTACAACCGCGAACTGAATGCAGGTATCAGCGGCGACGCGATTCCGCTCACCTTGAGTGTTAGTGCGGCCCCGCTCTATGAGTCGGGAGACAAGTCTGTACGCCCGGTGGGCGTGGTGGCTGTCCTCAACGATGTGACCTCCAATAAACAGATTGAGAAGCTAAAAGACGAGTTTGTCTCGGTCGTCTCACACGAACTGCGCACCCCCCTGACCGCGATCAAAGGGTATACGCAGCACCTGATGCGTCGTCTGGATAAACGTCTGCGCCTGCGCCGCCAGACTCTCACGCCCGACGAGTCGCCAAAAGAGTTACCCGAAAGCTACGATTTGCGCAGCTTACAGATCGTCCAGAGCCAGAGCGAGCAGCTTGAGCGCCTGGTCAACGACCTGCTCGACCTCTCGCGGGTCCAATGGGGCGAGTTAAACCTCCAGTACAGCACCTTTTACCTGGCCGACGTGTTGACTGAACGCGCTCAACTGGCGCAGGTAAGCGCTGAGGCTCATACGATCACCGTGACTATTCACGTCATTGAGAGCAAGGTCATGGCTGATAAGCTGCGTATAAGCCAGGTGGTTGGAAATATTCTGGATAACGCGATTCGCTTCTCGCCCCAGGGACGGCAGGTGACGGTTGACCTTCAGGAGCAGGAGGGCGAGTATATAGTGAGCATCACAGATCAGGGCATTGGGGTCAGCCCGGAGTATATCGATCACATCTTCGAGCGCTTTTACCGCGTGCGCAACACTGCAAGCCGACAGTATTCGGGGATTGGTCTTGGCCTGTTCGTCGCGCGTGCAATTGTTGAGGCGCACGGTGGACATATCTGGGTCGCGAGTAACCAGGGTTTGGGAAGTACCTTCTCGTTTACGCTCCCGCTTGCGCCTCGTACGACACTATTGAATGTATCGTAAAGGCGGGTAGCTAGAGTGCTTGCAGGAGTTCTGTCGGGTTGGACCCGAAGTGTTCGCGTAGATAGGAACGTCCGAAGGTAGTAAAGTGAATTGAGGCCCAGCTTCCTCGCAGGTATTGGATGCTGCGCAGCACGCGGGCCTCGCCCCACAGAGGGTAGATCAGATCGCGCCAGGCACTTACCCAGTCGCCCAGGCTACTGAGCAAGATACCTGCCACCAGGGTAAACATCACACTTAAAAGAGTATGTGGCAGCATCACAGGACTGGGCAGAGCGGTAAACAGGCCGAGATAGAGTACACTGCCGGAGACTAGAGCTGGCAGAGTTGCGCTAAAGAGGATCAAACGCGCCGAAGGCTCGGAGAGAAAGAGCGTCGAAACCCCAAACGGTCCGATCGCCCAACCGAGCAATGGATCATTGCGCAACGCATTGATCAAAACTCTGACCATCTCGACTAAGCCCAGCCAGAGCAGCACAAACCCCACCAATCCAAAGAGATTTGTAATATGGATATGGACATTGCTGGTCGATATACCCGGCATGCAGTCCTCCTTGCCCCATCGCTGAGGTCTAGTGGTTTCGATCTTACTTGTGTATATTATAAACTTTTTTGGCCGATCTACAAGATCATCAATGCACTCGAGCTTGTAGACCGAGTCACGGCCCATCGTCTTGCCACCCTTCGCTCCCGACTAGTGGGACAAATACACAGGGACCCAGGTCTTGTATCTCAAAATCTTTGCGTGTTCGGCGGATGAGCAGTAAATTCTGATGTGCGCGTTCGCCAACCGGGATGGTTAAGAGACCGCCAGGGGTCAATTGCAGAATGAGACGTACAGGAATGATAGGTGAGGCGGCAGCCACTAGAATACGGTTGAAAGGAGCCTTAGCGGGCCAACCAGTAGAGCCATCGCCCACCGAGATAGAAACGTTTGTGAGCGCCAGGTCTTGGAGTCGTTGTGTGGCCAGAGCTGCCAGCTCCTGGTGGCGTTCAATCGAGTAGACGTAAGATCCTAGATGAGCCAGAACAGCCGTTTGATAGCCCGAACCGGTCCCCACCTCCAGCACACGTTCAGTTCCCTGGAGTCGCAAAGCCTGGGTCATTGTCGCGACGATCAACGGTTGCGAGATTGTTTGACCGTGACCGATCGTCTGGGCGCGATCATCGTACGCGACTGATTGGAGCGATGCATCGAGAAAAAGCTCACGCGGAACCATCGCCAGCGCAGTCAGGACGTGCTCGTCGTAGATCCCCGCAGCACGCAGAGAGGTAATAAGCTGCTGGCGTTTGCTCTCAAGCTGACTTTCCATACCTGCCTCCCCGATCGACCAGAGAACGAGATGCGATCAACAAAAACATTCACTGGGGATACGCGATCAGGCTAGAGAACCTGCTATCTATCTATTTATACTAAGTGTATGCGTTTTAGGAGAGATAGTCAAGCGCACGAAACAACGTTTCGCAAAAGGAGCTTCGCCTGCTGCGATCGGGAAAGGCGTTGAGTACGGGGGATGGATATCTTTCGCGTCGAAGCTGGCAAAATCGTCGAATACTGGCTGAGTGCCGACATCTTGTAATTACTTCAACACGTCGGGCAAGCAATCACACTACAGGCAATGGCGACAAAGAGCGAACTTGCAAAAGTACGCGATGCAAATATTGGTATCCTTGATATACTTATCAATCACGACAAAATCACCAATGAACGCCTTGACCGTATCCAAACGCAAGCAATCGAACTAGATGGCAAAATTGTAGGTATGCAAATAGAGATGCGTCAAGGCTTCGGTGCGGTAGATACACACTTGAGCACGGTAGATGTACGCTTTGATGCAGTAGATACTCGCTTTGGCGCAGTAGATGCACGCTTTGATGTGGTAGATAGCCGCTTTGATCGTCTAGAAGCTCTGCTGGCTCAGGTTATTGAACGTCTCCCTGCAAAACCATAATTCATTTTTGCAAATAGAAGGAAACACCGGGATGATATTCGTCCAAGCGTCTTTGCTTTTGCTGTATTCATTCTTTACTCATGCATCGCTCTAGATTACAGATAGGCAACAAACACCCACAACCTCTGCTTCTCCTGATCCACGCTATCTTCGCTCCTTCCCTTTTTTATGTGGAAGTGTACTCATAACCTCGTTCCTTCTTCAGATCCCGCAGAAGCTGACTGAGAATGAAAAGGAAGTATGGGGGAAAGGGCAGAGAAGTGTGGGACAAGGCAGGAAGCGATTTCTGAGGTTTGTTTCTTATATGTTTGATGATGGGCGCTACTGGTCTCGAACCAGTGACCTCTTCGGTGTGAACGAAGCGCTCTACCGCTGAGCTAAGCGCCCTGACTGTGAATAACAGGGCCTAATATATCATGACTCTGTGGTTAAGTCAAGCTTTTTGCAGACTACAGTTACGGCTTTCCAATTCTCGCGGGGCTTGCCCCGCATCTCCCAGGACGTGCTCCTCGCTCGCACACCCAAACCTCTAGGGATGGGGACGAAAGCCGCAGCATGGGCATGAAGTGAAGCAGGAGTGCAGAGGGCGGCAGCCCTTTGCTGGGGTTTTGGAGTGGCCCCGATAAACTTTTTCTTTTGTTGTGCATGTTTTGCCTCAGGCAAAACATGCACAACAGGAGTGCAGAGGGGTACTCTCTGCTAACTTGCAGACTTCATCCTCTCTTTGCATGCGTCTTTGCTTTACTGCTCTTCGGCTGTTTTACGCATGGTTGGAAAGAGGATCACGTCGCGGATCGATTCCTGGTTGGTCATCAGCATTGCCAGACGGTCTATGCCGATGCCCAGACCGCCTGTGGGCGGCATGCCGATCTCCAGGGCTTCCAGGAAGTCCTCGTCTAACACCTGTGCCTCGTCGTCGCCTTGTACACGCTGGCGCATCTGGTCTTCAAAGCGCGAGCGCTGATCTAGTGGATCGTTCAGCTCGGTAAAGGCGTTGCCAAGTTCCAGACCCCCGATAAAGGGCTGAAAACGATCGGTCAGTCCAGCGATCTCGCTGTGCTGCTTGGCCAGTGGCGAGACATCCAGCGGGTAGTCGGTCAAGAAGAAAGCCTGCTTGAGTTCTGTGTGTCCCTTGCGCAGCATCGCTCCCTTGAGATCATCGATCAGGCGACCACGCCCAAGCTTGGGGTCGGCTTCATACCCCTGAGAGCGCATCGCGTTCGCCAGGTCCTCTTTGGCGGGAAAAAGGTCGACATCGATCCCTGTATAGTCGCGGATGGCCTTGAGCAGCGGAATGCGCGGCCACGGAGGCGTCAGATCAATCTCCGTGCCTTGATAAGTAATGATGGGTGAACCCTTGACCTCACGAGCAATAAAACAGATCATTTCTTCAACCAGGCGCATAATATCATTATAATCTGCATATGCCTGATAGCATTCCATCATCGTAAATTCAGGATTATGGCTGCGATCAATACCTTCATTGCGAAAATTTCGACCAATTTCATAGACGCGCTCAAAACCACCAACGATCAGACGTTTGAGATAGAGTTCTACGGCGATGCGCAGATAGAGATCACGATCAAGTGTATTATGGTGAGTCATAAAAGGACGTGCCGTCGCACCACCATACAGTGGCTGTAGAATCGGTGTTTCTACTTCGATGAAAGCATGTTCATCTAGATAGCGGCGCATGGCGCTGATTGTGCGACTGCGGGTAATAAAGATCTCGCGGGCTATTTCGCCGTTGGCCAGCAGATCCAGGTAACGCTTGCGCTGGCGCAGTTCGACATCTTCTAGTCCATGATATTTTTCGGGCAATGGACGCAGGCTCTTATCCAGCAGGCGCAAGGCGCTGACATGCAGTGTGCGCTCCTGGGTTCGTGTCGTGAAGAGAAAGCCGCTCACCTGCATAAAATCCCCGATATCCAGCAATTTCAAGATCTTATAAGACTCTTCACCAATATCGTTGATGCGGAAGTACAGTTGAATGCGCCCGGTTCCGTCTTCGATATGCGTAAAAGCCGCTTTTCCCATATCGCGCATTAAACGGATACGCCCTACAATGGTCAGTGTAGAGTTCTCTCCCTGCCACTCATCAAAGTGCTGTAGCGCCTCCTCAATCGTACAGGAACGTTCCACACGATTGGGGTAGGGATAAACCCCACGTTCACGTAGGGTTTGGAGACGCTGTAAACGCACATCTCGTTCTTCAGTCATAAAAGTTAAAGTTAAGCTCCTCCAAAATGATGTTTTCTATTGTAACATTCTTTGCATGGTTTTTAAAGCGCCCAGGGTTATTTGATTCTCTGCAAGCCTCTGGCTTGCGACCTTTTCATGAGTAGGCTTTTTGCCCTTCTCGCGACTTTTGGTCGGAACCGCCCCACCTCAGAGAAGAATGTGCAGGAAGGTATTGTGCGGGTGCAAGTCTGCACCCGCACAATGCTTTCCTGCACATAAAAAGCCGACTTGCAGACGGACTGCAAGTCGACACGGTTTCTGGGGAGGCGAAAAATTATTCGATGCTCATGATTGTGTATTCACGCACGCCACCAGGCGTTGAAACGATGACCACATCACTGACCCTTTGGCCCAGTAAAGCACGCCCGACGGGCGATTCGTTGGAGATTAAACCCTCGCTGGGCTTGGCTTCGTAGGCTCCCACCAATGTATAGCGATACTCGCGCCCTTCATTGCTTTGCAAGCGTACGATCGAGCCTAGAGAAATCTCGGCGGTGGCTGCCTTGCTGATGGGTTTTGCGGTAGCCAACATTTGCTCCAGACCAAAGATACGGCCTTCCAGACGCGCCTGTTCGGTCTTCGCGTCTTCGTAGGCAGCATTGTCGATCACATCTCCTGATTCTTTGGCATCATGAAGGTATTGCGCGACCTCGGCCCGCTTAACAGTGCGCAAAAACTCCAATTCAGTCAGAGCGCGTTGCCGACCGTCTTCTGTCAAGAAAACATCCGGTGTTTCCATGTTTTTTGGTCCCTTCTTGATTTCGGTAGGATGTCCAGTCCTACAAACCTATCACCTATGTATGTGTATAGGTGGCTAACCCGGAAGAGTGTTCGATCACTCCCCAGGAGATACATACCAGCTCGCCAGAAGGACGACGGAGGAGCAACTCTCCGTTGTCATTCACAGCTTCAGCAAAACCCTCAACGAGCCTGTCCTCTTGATGCACCGCAATTGTGCGTCCTAACGTGGACAAATTATTTTTCCAGCGTTCAAAAATGGTAGAGGCGACAGATGCCCTAGAAGATAGTGCTACTGGAGGTTCAATAGCCTCCTGCTGTAAAGCAAAATAATCTTTTTCTATTGCTAGAAGTAAGTGTGCAAGTAATTGTTCGCGGCTGACTGGTTGGCCGCAAATAGTTTCAAGTGTGGTTGCAATGTGAGAGAGTTCCACCTCATTACCATAACTTTCGGTTTTTCCGTGCAGGTGGCCATTCACATTGATACCAATTCCCAGGACCGCTATCAGACGTGCATAGAGATTGTGGCTGGTTTCGATTAAAATGCCGCATATTTTTTTATCTTCGAGTAAAATGTCATTTGGCCACTTGATAGTTGTTTGCACACCACAGGTCCGAGTAATAGCATCCACCACTGCCAGTGATGCGAGCATCACCAGGAGATGCGGAGGAAACTGGGGAAGCAGAACCGTCGATGAGAGGATATTGCACCCTGGTGTATCAATCCAACGACGACCTTGCCTGCCCTTACCAGCTGTCTGACTATTGGCTAGCACCACCAGCCCTTCTTCTGACCGCTCATGGGCCAGTTGCATGGCCAGAATATTGGTCGATGCCACTTCAGGCACAAATACTAAATGGTTACCAACACCTACAATTTGCGTCTCTAAGGAGGCGCGTAGTGTATCTACGTCCAGACAAACCACACCTTGCATAGCCTGTTCAACAATTCTGTAAAGGTATCCAGGTTCTAATAGTGAAGAGACTCTCAACCCAGATCACCACTGCCGCTAGTCATAGCTCGACTTAAAAAAGAAGATGAATGCGCCTGATGCACATCGTGTGATGGAAAACGTCCTCTGAGCGCCTGCCTGCTCTCGCCGGAACAAGAGCGCCCCCGGTTGGGTGGATGAAAACCCCCAGAGCGACTGCGACGATCTTTTCGCAGCCACTCTGGGGATGCTGCACAGGTAGGGAAAGACATCACCTACCAGTGAGCCAGTTTCCGGTTTAGAACCGGACACCTCTCAACTGGAAGGTGTGAGCAATCTTTACGCTGCCCATGCAGCGTTGTTGTTTATCCATTTACACACCACCTCCTTTCATTGGGCTTATTGTAACCTGTTTGCGTGCTAAATGTCAAGTTCTTGGTGAAAATTCGCTGACAGCAAGCGAGAGTATATAGTGTCTAAAGCCCGCTGCGAGGCGGGTGGAGATGCTATTCTGAATTGTGAAAAAAGCGTGAAAAAACTGAAAGGGTTTCGTATGCTTGCAGAGCTTAGAACTATTTGCAAGATTGAACAGCCGGGATGCGTGTGGTAGAATGGGCAGCGTTAACGGATGTAGAAGAAAGATTACCGCTATTCAGGTGTGATTGGGAAAGGCAGCAAGCTATGTCAATAGAACGTACTGCACACCCTTATATTGTGCGCAATTCTACCATTTATGGGGGTGAGCCTATTGTTGAAGGGACGCGGACCGGCGTGCGCCATGTCGTTTTGCAATTTCAATCGGGGCGTGATCCTGAGGAGATCGCTAGTATTCATCGCCTCACGCTCGCTCAGGTCTACGATGCTTTGAGTTATTACTATGACAATGAGAGTGAGATCGAACATTATATCCACAATGAGTCGTGGGGGAATAGTTAGAAAGTTCTTCTTGACCTCACACCCTGTTTTTTAGAAAAAAGGTTTTTCGGGGGCGTAGCTCTTGATCTTTTTTACGGGCAGGTTTTTTGTCCTTCTCTGGGCTGTCGGGCGGAACCGCCCCACCCCAGAGAGAAGGAGGTGCCGCAAGGCGTTGTTCGGGCGCAGTTCTGCGCCCGAAAAACGCCTTTCGG
>DAOTTJ010000119.1:0-10851 GCA_034437695.1 Ktedonobacteraceae bacterium | reverse complement strand
TGAAGCACCTCGCTTGTTTGGCTGAGAGAACCATCTGTCCTCTTGATCGTTGCGTTGAGCGTCACATCGACCAAGTCATTGTCATGGTTGAGCCAAATCTTCTAGATTGGTTCCAATTCCATGTGCTTCGTCTGAGGATTGTATGACCAGACCTGTTCTCCCACCCGCATGGTCCCGATGGCCTGTTCTCCATGGTCAGTCGCAACAGGTGTGCGAGCAGCGAAGCTGAGTCCAGCACCACAACTGGCAACGAGATCTTCCACGCTCGTCACTACTGGCTCGCTAGTATCTGCAAGAAAAGCTCCTCCTTCGAGAAAAGCATCTCCTCCCATGAATTCTGCGCCTCCAAAGAGGAACGTCGCTCCGAGAGCAATGTTTCCCGCATCATCGCCTACGACACTGAGGGTCGTGCCAACCTTTTGCCAGAACGGCACGTTGGGATCGCTCCAGGTGCTCTGAAGCGTCGGAATCCCAAGATCATCGGCAAGACTCTTTTTGGGATCGCCTTTGGAGACCGGTTGACGCGCAATTTTTGCTGGATAAAAGAAGGTTTGATAGATATAGCCCGTAGTGCTTGTGAGGAGGGGATACTGATCGGCAACAAAGAGATTGCCTTGTGGATCACTATTGCCATAATCCCCTTTTCCATCGATGTACCGTTGTCCACTCGCATCCGTCCTCGTCTCCGGGTTCCCTCCAACATACGCGTAGGGGTCCATGCCCTGCGCGTTGCCTTGCACGGTATCCACGGACAAGAACACCCCAACCACCGGATCATAATACCGAGCGTTATAGTAGTCAAGTCCCGTTAACGCATCCTGAAATTGGCCCGTGTAGCCCTTATCCGTCCCGATCGTGCCTTTGGTGTAGCGCTGGTTGCCATAGGGACCATACGCCTGTTCGCCGAGTACGGCGCTGCCGCTGAAGGTGAGCAAGACACTGCCCTCCGCGTCGGTTACATCGTAGGTCAGACTACTGCCGTTGCTGGAGGCGATCAGGTGTCCGGCGATGCTATAGTAATCGAGCTGGCTGGCGAAGGTGCCGCTGCTGGTGTAGGTCAGTTCTTGGAGACCGAAGGCGTAGACGGTCAGACTGGTGCTACTCCCACTGGTCGAGCGCTTGAGCACGCGGTTGCCACCGGCATCGTAGAGGTACCATTCGCTGGTGCTGCTGGTGCTGTCCACGACGAGGCGATTGAGCGCGTCATACGAGAGGGTGGAGGTCACGCTGTTGTACGTGCGACTGGTCTCGTTGCCCCAGGCGTCGTAGCTGGCGGTGTAGACCGGGGTGGCTCCGCTGCGCGTTGAGCAGGTCGTTCCTGTTGGATACAGACCGCTGATTTGGTGCGGCGCACTGCTATGCAGTACAGGTATTGTTCGGTGCTACCCGAGCCGTTAAGCGGGGCTTGCCAGATCTGACCCAGGTTGGTGTAGGTGTCGGTATTGGTGTAGCCTGCGCCGCTCAGACTGTTGGCCAGGGTCCCGCTGCCACAGGTGCCGTTGCCTGCGCTCGGCTGCGTTCCGCCGTTGCCCGACCAGATGAGGCGGTTCTGTTCGTCGTAGCAGAAGTTCTGCGTCTCGGAGCCGCCCGAGCCACTCACGCCCGGCACGCTGGCATAGGTGGTACCACTGTTGATGACGTTGCTTGCGTTGTCGTAGGTGCGACTCTGACTCAGGATGGTGCCGCTGTTGCTGCTGCCCGGCAGCCACGTGGCCGACAGACTCGTTGGGCGCAGGTTGGCGTCGTCGTTGAAGGTCTCGCTGGCGAGACTGGTCGGCGAGGAACTCGCTCCGTTGAGCAGAGTCAATCCTCCGAGCTGCGCGTATTCGTTATAGGTCAAAGTCGCCAAGTTGGCGGTCGTGCCACTATTGTTACTCAGTCCCTAGAGGATGCCGGTGGTGGCGCTGGTGGTCTGGCGTCGTTGTAGTTCTGACTCCGTTTGGATCGAGCCAGCCGCTGCTGGCAGCGGCTGGCTGAGAAGGGATTGCAGAAACGTTGAAAGCCCTTTCTCAGGGAACGCCCTGGCTCTCACTCCTACGAGTTTGCTTTCCCTGGCGTTTCTCCCTCTCCTGCAAGCAGGCAAGCATCTTGCAGAAGCGCTCCCTGCCAGATCCCCCGCTGGAAATGGGTTTCGCTGAGATTCGCCCCCGACAAATCAGACCGCGTAAAATCGGTCTCCTGGAAGGTTGCTCGACTGAGATTGGCCTGGGGCAATCTGGCTTCGGTGAAGGTTGCGCTCGTCAGATTGGCTCCCGTCAGGTTGGCATGTGTGAGATCAGCCTGATGAAAAGAGGTCCCCTCGCAGATAGCTTCGCTGAGATTCGCCTCTTTCAGCGTTGCCCCCTCCAAGCGAGCACGAGACAAGTTGGAGCGACTCAGATTGGCGTGCGAAAACGACGCACCCCGCAAATCCGTTTCTTGCAGACTCGCGTCGGTTAGATTCATTCCCCGCAGACCGGCACCAGAGAAGTCCGCGTAATCCAGCAGCGAACCGGTCAGGATCAAATAGGTAAAGGACGTTCCCTGAAAGAGACATCGACGGAGATCGCAGTGGCTCAGCGTCACATCCTCAACGCCCAGATCGCTCTGCCGGAAATCGGAGTCCGCAAAATTCGTCTGAGCGATATAGCTCGAACTGATATCGCTGTGTTGCAGATTGCACTGGGTAAACGTGGTTTGTTGGATGTCGACAAAACGCAACTGCAAGCCAACCAGCGTGGCCTGATGAAAGGTTGTGGCAACGATGTAGATACTCAAGAGATCCGCTCCCGTCAGATCTGCCTCGGAGAAATCTGACCGCACCACACGAATATGATAGGCCGCCATCCCTCTGCATTGTGCCTGCCTGAGATTACAATCCAGCATAGTGACCTCTTTCAATAACGCTTCACTGAGATCAGCCCCATGTAAGTCGGTTCGATGCAGCGACACCCCCAGGAGTTTTGCCCCACGCAGATTGACGCCGTGCAGATCCAAATCTGAGAGATCGATGTCCTGGAGGTTGCACCCAGACAGATCCAACCCAACCGAACTACCAGCATCCGCCAGCCGCTGTTCAATCTCCTGGCGCGTCAGATGCGGCTCAGGAGCGACGTACGAGTCATTCCACACGTCATTCCATTCACTCATGTATGTCCCTCTCATTTTCATACGTGGCTTCTCGTCCGTGTTCGCGCAGAAACCGGCGCTCCGGCTCGGCCAGGATGGCCCCTTCTACTGCGACCGCTGCGAAGCGACATCCCTGCCACTGCGTCTGGCTCAGATTGGCGGCGGCGAAATCCACCCGCTCCAGCCGTGCTTCCTCGAAGCTGGCCCGACTGAGATTCGCCTGAGCGAAGTGCGCGTTGGCGATCTGAGCCTGGGCAAAGCTCGCTCCGCTGAAATTGGCCCGCTCGGCCTGGATCTCGTTCAGAGAAGCCTTTGTAAACCGAGCACGCGTAGCATTAACCTGCCTGAAATCGACCTGCCGCAACACCGTATTGGTAAAATTGGCCTCGCTCAGATTCGCCCCAGCGAACGTAACCCCAGTCAGCATGGTATCTTCGAAGACGGCTTCCGAGAGATTGGCCTCACGAAAATCGATCTGATGGAGCTGGCCGCTTCTGAAGTCACTGAGCGTCAGGGCAGCCTGGGCAAACGAGATATCCTCCAGCGTTGCCCAGGCAAAATCCGCCTGGATCAACGAGGATGCAGTGAAATCACAGGCGCGGATCTTGCTGCTATAGATCTGCAAAGGATCACTAAAAAGTGTCGTTCGAAATGACGCTCCCTCTATCTGATTGAAACTCAATCCCGGAGTCGTAAAGACGGTTCCGTCAAAGTGGGCCTGCTGGAAAATTGCACCATTGAGGTTGGTGAGAGAGAGAATCGCCCGCTGAAAAATCGCCTCGGTCAAATCGGCCTCACTGAAATCCGTGTTATAGCAATAGACATCGCTCAGATTGGCTCGTCTCAGGTGAGCGCCACTGAGGTTGAGATCGGAGAGATCCACGCCGCGCAGATCGGCATCCGTCAGATCGAGCGGCCCTCCCTCTCCAGCCTCGCGCAGAGCCTGTTCCAGTTCCGCACGCGTCCAGGCTCTCCCAGTTGATGAACCCTGGTCTCTATTCGGCATGCCTGCTCCTCCTTCTTGGTACATTGTGGATGATTTTTGTTACGTCATGAGCAATGCGCTTTATTTCAGATAGGCACATCACTGGCAATGGCGATCTGCCCTCTGCCAGTGATGCTTACATAGACACTATAAGCTACATGTACCTATCATCTCAAGTAAATGGGACGATTACGGAACCTTTTTAAATCCACCTGCCTCCCCATCTACAAAATCTTCGTAAAAGAGAGCGCCAAACTTATCCATCCACCAGACACGGGTTGGGCCAAAAAGCTCTGAAAAGCGTTTTAAACCATTGAGGCAACCTCCATCGCCAACTTTGCAGGGACCCATGCCCTTTTCTTGCGCCTCCCACATCTGATTAAAGCCTTCATCTGCTATCTCCCGACCATTTGGATTGTCCTTCAGAGCTTGCTGCATACACCTTGCCTCAGCACATTCAGCAACTTTCTGCTCTTGCTCACCATGCATTCTACCAAAATCGTCACATGGCTGTCCTTCTTCTCCACGAACAACGGTATTGCATTTGTATGGTGTTTTTTCTTGGCCCCAAAGTTCGAGCTGCGAACGACCTTTAGAGTTACCAGGTCTATCTCGCTGCAACTCCTTCAGGGTATCTTTTGCTTTTGCCGTATCCTTTTTTGTCGGTTTGGCTATGGCAGAATGCGCGACTACATTAAGGATATCTGTTGGTGAAGTCCTTAAGGTTGGTTGGGCCGGCTGAGTCGGTTGAGATGTACAACCGCAATCGAGCACCGGAGGATGAGCGACATTCCAAAGGAGGTAGAGAAAGGCCCCTGCAAGAATAGCTGGCGCGATCCACGGAGCTATGAATGCACCTACTGCATCGATCACACCTCCAACTACCGCATCACCTCCAACCGCGATACTAATGGCTGAAGCCACGCTCTGAACAACCTGTCCCACCTCACAGAACGGATTCCACCAATCACAAAGCCCCGTTGGATCGACTAGCGTTTCTGGATTGCCCGAGACGTATGCATAGGGGTTGGCTCCCTGGATGTTGCCCTGTACCCAGTCTGGCGCGAGAAAGGCTCCAGAGACCGGATCATAGTAACGAGCATTGTAGTAATCCAGGCCAGTCACACTATCCGCTTGCTGACCAGTAAAACCTATGCTTGTAGGTAACGTTCCCGTACTATAGCGGCTCGCCCCATATGGTCCGTAGAGCCTTGAGCCAACAAGAGTGCCGCTACTATTCAATACGGCAACCTGGCTACCCAGAGCATCATAACCAAAGTAGTAGAATGTTCCACCGACCTTTGCAGCAACACGCTGACCATCTGCATAGTAGTAGGTGGTTGTCTGTGTCACCCCGTTTGTGGCCTGAACCTGCTCGATGTCATTAATAGAGGTGTTCAGCGTCGTAGTGCCATTCACTATCGTTTGCATAGCGACGCGATCACCCTCGCCGTCGTAGAGGTAGCTTGCACTCTGCGTTGCTGAAGTTGGCTGATTTTGCCAGCTAGAGAGCCTCCCTTCGGCATCATAGCTCAATTGTTGTCCGTTTGGTGAGGAACCGCTACAGGTGGTCGCACTGCTTGGCGAACGACAGATCATGTCGCCAGATGCATCATACGTCGCGCTGTATCCATTGCTCGTTGCGGTCACGGCGTGCGGGTGACTGCTGTCACCGTAGGTATCACTTCCAGCCGGCCCTCCGGTCAAACCTCCGTCGATGCTATAGGTATCGCTCTGCTGGTATTGGGCAGCGGTCAGCGTCCCCGCACTAAAGCTCGTTCCAGTACAGGGAGGGATTCCACTGGTGGCGGACCACGTGATGCGATTCAGGTCGTCGTAACAGAATTGCTGGGTATCGGTTTGCCCAGAAATGCTGCTTGCAACACTGACAATAGTATTGACTGCATCGTATATGGGTTGCGTCTGATAGAGCAATGTACTCGTGCTTACCTGGGTAAGTGACGCTGAAGTCAGGCGCTGGCCCGTATCATAGCTAGCAGCATACCTGTCTCCGTTTCCGAGATCCATCGAGGAGATCTGGCCCGCCGCACCAGCGCCTCCCGTGTACGTAAAGTTGGAGGCGAGGGTCGTCACAGTACTGCCAGTTTGTGTATTAAGACTATTGAGCCAGCCAGTTGAGGAATAGCCAGCACTCACGACTTCACCAGTAGGGTAGGTCATATTTAACAACTGACCGTTGTCATCGTATGTTTCCTGGACCGAGTATGGTGTGCCATTGACGGTCGTGACTTGATTTGTCTGCTGACCACGTGCATCATAGGTGTATGCGTAGGAACCTGACAGTCCTCCACTGCCGGTGAAGCTCTCGCTAGTCAGTTCGCCAACGCCATCGTTCCCACCGACCGTGCTGTCGTAGGAGTAGGTAACCCAGGCACCGGTAGGACTATTCGTACTGTTTCGCCAAAGTGGTCGATCAAGGCCATCATATCCATAGTACACAGTGCCTGCACTGCCGCGAGCATCCACCGATTCCAGCAGATTTCCGTTGGGATCATACGTATAAGTGGTTGAACCCGCATCTGGATCAGTTTGACTTGTCTCACGCCCTAGATCATCGTAAGTCACGGTAGCCAGGGTACCATCGGGCGATTTTGTAGAAATCTGGTTCCCGGCGGCATCGTAGGTCATGGTGGTCGTCGCGTAAAGAGCATAGGTACTCGGGCTATTCCCTGTATAGACCTGTTTATAGCCAACATGACCCGAGCCACCAATCAGCGAGGCGCTCTCATGTCCATTGGCATCTACGAGCATATCCTGCACATAACACCCGGTATCGCTGGTCCCCGCTACCCCACATACGAGGCTCGCCGTGGTTGTCGTGACATGAGAGTTAGGATCGGCAATACTCGTCGTACGCTGATTGGTGTACGTTGTCGTCGTCCCCGGCTGCGTGCTATCGGGGATCGCATACGCTGTGGCTCCAGGAGAACCGGTATACGCGGTGACGAAGTAAGGGTTGCTCTTGAAAATCTGCCGTTCAGAGGTGTCATAGTAGACAAACTCGACAACATCTTGACCATTATATCCAGGCGAACGCTTTTCCACTAGATGCCCTTCGCCATCATAGAATGCGCGATTCGTCAACGTTGCACTACTGCTGGCACGATCGATCTCATCGACCTCTTCACAGGGCGATTGCGTGGATGTACCACTACACCAGTTGGTATAGACCCATTGTTTGGTCAAATCCCCACTTGTTTCACCTGGAGCGACTTCGCCGGTCGTACGCCCCATAAAGTCATAGGTAGAACTTGTCGTCTGACCATTGAAATCGGTTGTGCTGACTGGCCTGGTACCATAGCCAAAAAGCTGACTCGTATTGGCATAGCTTGTACTGCTTGTTTGCCCCTGGTCGTTCGTGCTCGAAACCTGGAAGACATCAAATGTGCTCTCATAGGAGGCACAATCCGTATACCAATTACTATTGACCTGACACCCATAGTGTGAGCTTTGATTCGCATTTGCATCCGCATCGTTGCTACTGATCTCATCGCCATAGGCATCATATGTCGCAATGGTCGTGCTTTTGCCACTCGGTGTATAGTTATTGGCGGCATTCCCACAATCGGAGTACCGATCTTCCGTAGTCTCCTCTTCTCCAGTCAGAAAGCTGCTCTGTCCTGAAGCATACCCTTGTCCATCATAGCCGGTGTAGGTGCAGGAAAGCCAATTCCCTGAACCATCCTCAACATCATTGAATGCCACTGCATCAATGATATAAGTGCCGCTGGCGCTGGTTCTGGTTGCCGTAACGTTATCGTTCCAGATGTAAGCGGTATTGGTAACGGTTTCGCTTGGTGTGCCTCCATTGGAGGAAGTGATAGTATTAGTGACGCGTCCATAGCTGTCATACGACCAACTGGTTATCATATGAGCATTATTGCTCGACCCATCATAGGTCATAGAGATCTGCTGGGTTTGTTGAAGCTCACAGACCACAACCGGATTATTATGGTCAAGATCGCTGATCAGTTCTCCATCCCAGGTAATTGAACCCTGATGCGGAGTGCCTGAGACGCCAGTAGGTGGACAGATAGCTTGGTAGGTAGTATCGACCTCTTTGAGCAAGGTTGTCCCATTGGTATCATAATCCATAGATTGATACTCATGCCCATGCGCTACGTTGGCTAGGTGCCACCAAGGGTCTGCATGACAGGGAGCCGAGGTATAACAGGTTACCTGCGCTGGATCATAAATGCCCCAGCCCTCACCTGCATAGAAGGAATGGACAGAGACTGCACCGCTTGGCTCATTCACTGTGGCTTGGGCAAAACCCATAAAGGTGCCGTTGTAGTAACTAAGATAGTCGACATTGTTCTGGTCGCCCCAGTACATCCCTGCAACACAGTCACTACACTCCTGAGCTGGCAGGGGATAGGTGAGCAGATAGGTATAGCCCGTCGTCTCAGTGATCGGCGTGCTGGTCTGTGTTCCACCTTGCCCGTTCTGCGTGAGACGTGTCGTCGTCGTACTCTGCTGCAAGAGTGCCACGTGACTCCAGCCGCTATCGTCGGCCTCATTGCAAGGATAGCCAGTCTGATAACTATCACAATAGAAGGTGTCGGCATTGTTACTACCCCCGCCGTTGACACCATGACTATTGTTGCGAGCTAGCTTCCAGGTAAAGCTCTGGGACAGCCCCTGCCCGTTGCTCGATGAACTGATGAAGCGACTATTGTTGGCGTAACTCTGTTCCCAGAGCAAGCAGCCGCTGCCATTGCCCGTGTTCCAAGAGGGACCACAGTTTGTTGCGGGGTTAGGCTTGAAGAACGAGTCTTCATAATAGTTCGTGATCGATGTATAGGTGAAAACACTGCTCGGAAGAGCCGCGCTGTCCGCATGAGATAATTCCTGGCGCGTTCCCAATTCGGGAGAGGTCAGACCCGCGTTGAAACCACCAACGTTATTATCGCTCTCGGCGGTATTCGTCCAGGTCGGTTGCGGACTACCGCTTTCCAAATCAGTCGCAAACAGTGGAGTGCTGCTGCTTGGATTGGTCAGGCTGATATCATCGATATAGCCGCGATATCCACCGGTATTGGTTGGCTGATCATAGCCAATGTTGATGCGGTTGATCGTCTTTCCATTGCGCACCGAGCCAATATTCGAGGTAACCAGATTCCATTGATCCAGAGTGAGGTGGCCACATTGGTGGGCAGGATGCAACTGATTGCCATGTTGGTCAACTGCTCCTGAATCGCGGAGGTCACTGCCATCGCTGAAGATCATATCTACTGCGACGCAGGTACTATTACTTCCACTGATCGAACTATTCTCTGTACTACTCTGTGGAAAGATCCAGTAGGAAAGAGTGGTATTGGAACCAATGACGACACTCTGACTGCTCAGGTCAAAAACCTTCATATACGCATAGGATGTACTTGCGCTGTTGTCTTTACCTGAATAGAGTAAGGCTGTCGCGCCCCCTGCTCCGATTGCTTGAAACTGGGTCAAGTCCAGCATACCAGCCACGGAGGCTTGCAATCCACTCGCAGGATCGGTAATCGTGGTAGGGCCAGACTGTTCATAGCCCAGTTGATAGGTATGAAGCATGTTCCAGGTACCAGTACCCGTGGTACGTACCTGCACCTGGATATTATTAAGAATATAGGTATCTTGCAGCAGAGGAGCCGCCGTACCGCCGCTACCGGAGAGATCAAGAGGATCATCACAGCGCAGGTTGGTCCCTGTATTACAACCGCTGGGTGCAGAACCATAGGGATTGCTAGGAGCGTGACCGGCGTTGAAAACCACCTGCATCTGCGGTGCCCAGCTTGCACCCGTACACATGGTCTGCGCATTGAGGCAACCAGGGGAATCATATTGAATGCTGCTCAGTTCGACATCACGAGGATAGCTGTAGGTAGTGCTGGTAGAGGGGTCAGTCCAGTTCTCCATATCGCGCTGATAGGTTACATGGATCTGGTTACCTTGCGAATCGGTAATCAGGTCCAGGTTCCAGGCAGAGACCTCTGCATGGCCTCCCGGTACATAGAAGTATTGGAGCGAGTCGCTGGCGCAACCAAATTCTTCCATGAGACCATTAGGCACCCAGACGCGGAAGCAGGGAGGGTTGACCGATTGGCTGGGAATACTTATGTTGCCCACATAGGCATAGATCTTGTCATAGGACTCATTGGCAGTATGCCAAAGAATCGGGCAGGTCTGGGTAGGATTGCTCTGACCACAGTACACATTGGAACTGGCATCGTAGTAGGTTGAGGTCGTGAAATTGGGCGGAATGATCTCGGAACTGGTAACATAGGCATCATTGAGAAACCATTGGTTTTGCCAATTGCTACAGGGCTGCGGCGAGCAACCGGCGGTTACGTTATGCTGGTTCCAGGTAATCGAACCCAACGAAAGGTTCCAGCCTTCGCCGACCCAGCTTGCAGCAGAGGAATAGCTATGCTGCTCGTTGACACCCTCACTACTATAGCTCAAATTAACCGGCGGGGTAAGATCGCCTGGGCCAGGTGGGATGTCGATCGATTTACTATCGGTTAGCGCACCTGCACTCAAATCGGTGGAAAAAGCGTTGGGTCTGCCAAACGCGGCAATGGTCGCATCACCATTCCAGGAGAGCGAGGTGCTGGGGGTAGAAATCGCAGGCGTAGCTGTAAGTGTTAACGCTTTGACATCCAGGGGACTCATCTGTGATTGACGTACCCCCAGAGTACTAGACAGGGTTTTACCGTTGGCTGGTTTGATAGTGCCAGGAATGGCGGTGACTTTTT
>DAOTTJ010000118.1:0-8891 GCA_034437695.1 Ktedonobacteraceae bacterium | reverse complement strand
ATGCCCGCGGGAGGAGTCGAACCTCTAACCGTCGCATTAAGAGTGCGCTGCTCTGCCATTGAGCTACACGGGCTTGATTGACGTGTGAATTATACCATAGACTTATGACAGACGCAAGCGTTTTTGTGTATTTTTCCAGGGCTTGTTTTGCTTCGTTGCTTATGTTAATATATAAACAAAGATTTATTAAACTTTTGTTTATGCGTGAGGAGCTTGCGTGTCAGATGGACGAGTGGAAAGATCTCAAGGTGGCTGTCAAGGCTCTGGCCGGTGTGACCCGTCTTGCGATGGTCTATCACCTTGCGAGGCAGCAAGAGATCACTGTAACCGACCTGACCGAGATACTGGGGCTGAGTCAGCCATTGGTGTCGTGGCACCTGCGCAAATTGCAGCGTGCGGGACTCGCGTCGATGCGGCGTGTTGGACGCCAGGTGTATTGCTCGCTGAATAAGGACTATTTTCTGCTCTGCCTGCAACGCCTGGAACATCTGGCCGATCCAACTGCGCCGTTAAAGACTTTCCCGACTGGTTCCGCTCTGCTCGAAGCGGAAGTACATTCTGAAAACTAAAGACCAGTAGAGACACAGAGAAGCGCCAGTTTTCTGTGGGCTATTTCTTAATCATCGCTTTATCCTACCTTAAAACTGAGACTTAACACGCGCATGTTATGGTTATGGTAGCGTTCTGGGAGCGACAGCGAGGAGGGGATGCTCACGGGCAGCATTGAGATGCCGTGCATTTACCGGGCGCTGGATAGTAAGGCTGAAGAACGCGACGTACTCGTGTATGTATGCAGTTTTGCGCGGCAACGCGTTTGTCTTGTCGCGCCGGGTAAGATGCAGTTGCAAGTCACGGAATGGCGTAAACACGACATTCCCGGTGAAAAACAGATTGGCCGTGATCTGGTCTAGGAAGATGAATATGACTATAGAGATGAACGATAGGAAATCTGACACCCAAGTTACTCCAAGTCTCGGGACTGCGATGCTCAAAAAGCGTCGGCAGATGACCCGGCAACAGGCTCAGCACGCTGGTAAGTTGGGACGGGCCGACTTACATATGCACAGTACGTATAGCGATGGCATTGGCACGATCCAGCAGATTCTGGATTACACCCAGATGTATACTAATCTAGATGTGATTGCTTTGACCGATCACGATGTCATCGATGGTGCATTGCGTATGCGCGACCTGTGGTCCAAAGGCTCTTATCGTTTTGACTTTGTCGTGGGCGAAGAGGTCAGTACCCTTTCGGGACACCTACTGGCCCTGTTTATCGAAAAACGTATCCCCGCTCACCTGAGCATGGAAGAGAGTATCGATCTGATCCACGCTCAAGGTGGCCTGGCGATCGTCGCCCATCCACTTAATCAGTTTTTTCGCCATAGCTGTCCACGCAGCGTGCTAGAGCGCATTCAAGCCTCGCAAAACGTCTGGCTGGATGGTATCGAAACCTGGAACGCCAGCTTCTGCGGTATCTACATCAATCGCGTAGCTATGCAGAGCAACCGTGAAGATTTTGGCTGGCCCGAAATCGGCAATAGTGACGCACATACCCTGCAAGCCATCGGGAGCGGCTGCACCTGGTTCACTGGCAAAAACGCCCAGGATGTCCGCGCTTCTATCGAACAGGGGAGCACTGCTCCTGGCGGCAAATTGTGGAGCGCCAACGAATATCTGCGCCTGGCCGGACACTATCTGAGTAAACGGAGCAAACGTGTAGTTGGTATCGATCAGACAGTGCGTGAACGCCACGCTCACATCGCTTAGTCACCAGTGTACTCTTATTTGCTTGCTGGCTCTGCCAGAGAGTGACACAGATACACATCAAATTACTTTAAATGTCGTTGTAGATGTTGGCTTCGATCCGTTGTTCGTCCTGCTGGCCTATCCGTCGCAAAGGATTTTCCACCAGCCGGACGGCAAAGGGTCCATGATCCAGCAAGAGCGGTTATAGCCTGGTGTAGAGAGGTTCGAGCAAACCCTTTGCTGATTTTTGCCGCTTTGCGAGATGGAAAAAATCGGACTTTGGCCGGGTCTTGAGATCTCACACCAAAAAAGCTGTTTCTTATGGATAAAGTATGATACAATAGGGCTATGTTTAGCAGACGTATACAGCAGAGAGCACGCCAGTTTGTCGCATCAATCTTGCAGCCGCTGGCCCGGCTAGGGATCACCCCAAATATGGTGACTCTCCTGGGGCTATTGCTCAGTATGGTAACAGCCGTTGTTATTGCATCGGGATATATTGAGGCTGGTGGCGCACTGGTATTGTTTGCTGGCATTTTCGACATGTTCGATGGAGCTATGGCCCGTATTCGTAACGCTGCCACAACCTTTGGCGCGTTTCTGGATTCGACGCTGGACCGCTATTCGGAAAGTATCATCCTGGGTGGTTTATTCTACTATGCCCTGCTACGCCCTGGCCTGCACGACTCGTGGTGGCCCTTCGCGTATGAACAGCAATGGATGTTAGCTTTGATCTTTATAGGAGCGGTCGGTTCGTTGATGGTCAGTTATGCTAAAGCACGCGCCGAAGGCCTGAGCCTTGAATGCAAAACAGGCCTGCTCGCTCGTCCTGAACGTGTAGTTATTCTGGCTATTGGTTTATTGACGGGAACAACTATCTGGGCATTGACGCTGCTGGCAATCTTGTCACATGTCACGGCTGTAGAGCGGATTGTACATGTGTGGCGAGCAACGAATCATTCTGCGGCAAATACTCACATGCAACAATTTTCCGCTGATGAGCTATCACAAACACCTGATAGTAACGGGCTGGATCATCGTTTGTCGATTGAGCCGAATGAGTTGAGCGACGCCCCCCGTTAGCTCTGTACCTGCCCTACCAGCTTGCAGCCGTTGACTGGTAGGCGTAATGAGGGACTGGAAACAACGGCATAGATGGGAAACCGGACCGGATCGTAGTTGTAGCGTAGACAGCCTGTCCGAGAATACAATAGGGTGGTGCTGGGAACCACCTATGCATGCACAACGCGGATCGGTGGGAAGCGTATGAGATTGGTATTGTGCGCGAGAAAAAGAGGAGCCGGTGCGGCTCGCCTCCTACCGAAAACCCGTTGCAGAAGTGTGAGACAATGTGCGAGTTCTTGATGCTCGCCTGAAAACATCTCTAATTGAATATTCTCAATGGCTCAATGGCAGTATGCCTGATGGCAAGTGCCTGCGCTCCGGTCCGTAAGTACTGAGACTGGAGACCTTAGTGACAACACAACATATTCATCCAGAACATAACGACTGGCAAGAGCCTGTTGGGGAGCAGTCATCTGCCTCCGAAAACTCTGCTCCATCCCTTTCGCTGGATGCTTCGCTCTCTGATGAGCAACCTTCGGCCGTCGATCTTCACGCTGGCGAAACACTGGCTGAGATTGCCGCTACCGATAATTCTATGCCTGTGCCTTCTACCCAGGAAACCGCACAGGTTGATAGCTTTGACTCTTCTCCGACTTCTGTCGAGCAATTAACTGAACTTACTTTTCCTGTAGCCTCTGAGGCCGAAACTCCTCTTGTTGACGCTTTTAGTCTTGCTCAGGAAGAACAGATACCTTTTTCTACTACTCCTGCAAGTCCCGCCTTTATGGAAAATCAGAGTTCCTCTCCTCTGCTCTTTCCTGTCGAAAGCGATACTCCCGTACCCGCTGGCGACGATGTCGTGCGGCCTTTTACCGATTTCTTCGAGGAGTTTCGCCAGCGTGAAGTTCATCTGACGCTTGTCAATGAAGAACAACCTCCTTTTACTGGTTTCCCGGTTGAAGTCGAAGCGCTCACAACTGAAGATCTGGTCGAGGTTCCCGCTCCATTCGCCGAGGTTTTCCCAGAAGAGCAGTTAGCCGCTCCACCCGCCGAAGAAATCCTTTACGCGCCAGAGGAAGTTACAAGCGAGATTGCTCCTGTGGTCGAGAATGTCAGGCCAGTTCTGACCCAGCCTTCGCTCTCGGCTGAGCGTCCGGTTTCGCCTCTGTTGCGTCCGGCGACCCGCATCCGCTTGCCGCGCCATAGTCGCCATCGCATTGAGGAGCTTATTCAGCCAGCCGAACTCCAGGCCGTCGCGTCTCAGTCAACTGTCGAGGAGAAAGTTCCTGCCGAACCCCCCGCTGTGGAGGAGCAATCGACTCGCCCGGCTCGTCGCTATCGCTTTGATCGCCCCGCGACGAAAACCCCGGCGGCATCTGTTACACCTGCCCGGACTGTGGTTCCCAGGGAAAAGCCAGAGAACGGTCAGAGTGCCGAACCCGTCCGCGCAGCGAGCGTTGCGAATACACCGCCCGCGCCCGAGCCACTCGTGACGAAGCCACCTGTGCAGCCCCAGGAGCCGGCTCCTGTGATTAGCGAGGCAGAGATAACGCCGCCGCCTGCGGTTCACGAGCGCCGTCGCCGGAGCAGCCACGATCGTCAGCGCGAGAAAGATACGGTTACGCCCGTTCAGGCTGCCCCTGTTCCAGAGGTGGTTATCCCTGAACCGGAACCCATACCTGCGCCCGCCGTGGTCGAGGAGATCGCCGTCGAAGACCTGCCTCCGCTGGAGTATGCGGAATTGCAGGCTGCTAATTCGCGTCGCCGCCGTCGCCGTCGGGCTGGCAGCGCCAGTACTGTCGCAGTTAGTAACAACGGGAAAGTCGCGCTACCGGAGATTCAGCCTCAGCCGTTGACTCCGCCGCCTGTGGTCCCGCTTGCTCCTACACCTCGGACTCCGCCGGTCGCGCCAGTCAGTCCACCGTCCGCTGCCGCGCAAAATTATAATATCGTTTCCGGGTATACGGTAAGCCAGATGAACCAGGGGAACGATCTCTCTGGACCCTTCATGGGGCCAGAGCCTTCGCCGGCCCGTGGCAGTTCGTTCTCAACGCCTACACCAACCCTGCGGCACGTGCGCACCGAGGCCCTGCGCACTGCTCCGACGCCCAAACACACCGAAGCCTCTATTATGTCGCCCGCTTCTGTGAACTACCTGGCCAATACTCTGGCACAGGCAGTCCAGCTCCAGACGGACCGCATGGTGGCCGAACTGCGCCACGTCAGCCAGGTGCCAACCAATGTGTCGGTTTCGCTGCCTCCCTTTCCTTCGACCGAACGCGTCGGGGTCTTTGTGGATGTGGCTAACCTGCTCTATTCGGCCCGCACTCTGCGCCTGACTGTCGACTTCGGGAAGCTGCTCGACTTCCTGCGCGGCAATCGCCGCCTGGTACGCGCACAGGCCTATTGTCCTACCAGCCCACAGGCTGGCGACGACCAGATGTTCTTGCAGGCCGTCAAGGGACTGGGCTACCGTATCACGACGAAAAACTATAAGACCTTCTCCAGCGGCGCTAAAAAGGCCGACCTGGACCTGGATCTGTGTATGGATGTCGTGCGTCTGGTCGATGGCAAAGCTGTCGACTGTATAGTCCTGGTCAGCGGCGATAGCGATTTTATGCCCATGCTCGACTATTGTTCGGACCACGGTGTACGCGTCGAGGTTGCGGCATTCGATGAGTCTATGTCCGCTACCCTACGTCAGAGCTGCGATCTCTTCGTCAATCTCTCGATGCTTGAAGAGATTCGCTCCTGAGTCACTCGGCCGGACTCTCATAGATCCACCTGCGCAAAAAGGTGAGTGAGGTGCACCTGGAACATACATACTGTGTGTTTCAGGTGCGTTTCTTTCTCCTGGTTTTTTCTGCGTCATGCAGCTTGCCAGGCCGTCAGATCAGATCGACCGTGGGTGGGCGCGCGAGCAAAAGATGTTTGTGATGCCCTGATTCGTCTTATAGATGATATAATCATTCATGAGATCGTTGTTTTTAAATGAAGGAGAACCATTTTCATGGCAATAGCGCCGGGTACAACCCTTGTGGACTATCTTGTTCCCTCGCGTGAATCGCGCAGTCTCAATGTATTGCGTGATGTGCTGCTGATCATCGTTTTTAGTATTTTTACCGCTCTTTGCTCGCACGTCTCATTCCAGATTCCTTTTACGCCAGTGCCGATTACCCTGCAAACGCTGGCGGTACTGTTGACTGGCGCAGCTCTCGGTAGCAAACGCGGCGGATTAGCTCTACTGCTCTACCTGGCGGAAGGCGCGGCTGGTCTGCCCGTCTTTGCACCAGTGGTCGGTTCGCCCGGTGGCTGGATGGCTCTCTTCCCCTTTACTGGTGGCTTTACCGGTGGGTACCTCTGGTCGTTTCCGATCGCGGCTTTTGTGGTCGGCTGGCTATGTGAGCGCGGTCTGGATCGCAGCTTTCTGACCTCTGTGCTCGCCATGCTGCCAGGATCGGTAATCATCTATCTGATCGGCGCGACATGGCTGGGTTTTACCCTGCACTTGAGCGCCTCGCTGGCCTTCTCTTACGGCGTCACGCCTTTTATCATTGGCGACCTTGTCAAGCTGGTTGTCGCGGCTCTGCTCCTGCCGGCGGCCTGGGCGCTGGTGCGAGTTGTCAAACCTGAACGCGAGTAACGTCTGCGTGTGTATGAAGCCTGGTCTATTGGTTATAGATAGACCAGGCTTTGTTAAGACGGGACGTTTAAGGCAGCGCTTTCCCTATGGTTGGATTTGTTTCCACTCGTTGGCGAGCATGCCGAAGATCAGTGTGTCGGCCAGGTCACCTGACTGGTTCAGGCGTGCGTGCCGCAGACGGCCTTCTTGCGTAAAGTCGAGTCGACGCGCTACGGCGGCGCTGGGGGTGTTGTTTGCGTTGCAGCGAATCTCGACGCGGCTGGCCGCCAATTCTTTAAAGGTGTAGCCGACCAGCAGGCGAGCTGCTTCGTGTATATATCCCTGGCCCGTGGCCGAGTTGCGCAGCCAGTAGCCTACCTCGAAGTATCTGGTCGACCAGTTTCTGGGGTTAATACCAATTCCACCCAGGAAGCGACCACTGGTATTTTCCCAGATGCCTATATTTATTTGTTCGCGCAGAAGCCAGCTAGCTGTATTCTGAATGATCCAGTTTTGTGTTTCTTCCAGCGTCTGATGCTGATCTGCGAACTCCACCCACGGTCGTAGATGTTCGCGCGATTCTACTATGCTGTCGCGTAACGCCTGCGCGTCCGCGAGGCGGTAAGGTCGTAGAGTGACGCGTGCGCCGCGTAGTTCGCTAAACAATTGAATCAAGGTCGGATACTCATCTTTATGCATCAATACGAGGTTCCTTCCCCTTCGTCCCTGAGTGCTCTGGTCCCCTCTTATAGTACGCGCAGTCCACTGTCGATTTCGACCAGACTGCGGATCGCGTGGACGGTCTCGGGGGCGTTGCGCACAAATTCTGTGCGCATTGGTAGGCTGGCCTGGAACTCTTCGACTGTGACATCGTCGAGGAAACGTTTGCCTTCGTTGTCCAGCATGACACGTGGTAGGAGAACGAGGTCGCCGGGCGTCTCCATCTGGTGCAGGGCGGCCAGTACATCCTGAGCGCAGAGCAGACCAGCGACGGTCACGCCTGGTCCAAAGAACTGGTTGATAACCGGCAGAACCTCGACCTCCAGGTCTGTGATCTGGCGCAGGTCGGCAGCGAAATCGGCGATTACTGGTTGCGCCATTGTACTGGTGACGAGCGTAACTTTGCGTGGCCTGGCCATCTTGCGCGGTAGCCGGCGTTGTCCTGCTCGCCATTGATCGATCAGGTAGCGCGTCATGCCGACGCCGTTCTCGATCTGAGCGTAAGAGCCGTAGTGGCTGGTCGGTGGAAATGGTCGCTTCGTCAGGTAGTACCACTCGTCGGAGAGGTAGACGAAGGGATCGCCCTCGGGACTCTCCGCGGCAAAACGTCGCTGGTGCGGCTCTACCTGGTCGATCAATGAGTCGGCTTCTGCGGTTGTAAAGGCGCGGAGCGGTGGGAGTTCGCCGATCTTGATCATATTGTTGTATTTGGTCAGGCCCACCGGTACGGCTGAGATCGACTCGACAATCGGACGTAGCGCGGTGAGGTCGCGAATACTGCGCTCCAGGTATTCTCCATCGTTGATAGTTGGGAGCAGGACAAGCTGTGTATGGCAGGTGAGGCCGAGGTCGCCCAGGCGCTTGATATGCTCGATGATATCGCCGGCTCGGGGTCCATCGACCATTTTGCGCCGCAGATCGGGATCGGTCACGTGGACCGAGACGTAGAGCGGCGTCAATTTCTGTTCGTCCAGCCGTGTCCAATCGGCCTCCTTTAGATTGGTCAGAGTGATAAAGTTGCCAAACAAGAACGAATAACGGTAGTCGTCATCCTTGATGTAGAGCGATGACCGCATGCCGTGTTCCAGACCAGACACGGGCGTAAAGCGTTCGGGCAATCCCTTAATAAAGCAGAAGACACATTTGTTGGCGCACTGGCGAATAAACGGCGCAGGTTCTTCGCCAAACAGCACACCTAGATTTTCATCAGAGGTTTTTGAGATCAGTATTTCATGTGTCGCCTGCTGGCGATCGAAGCCAATAGTTAATTCTTCGTCAGCTACATAAAAACGGTAATCTACCAGGTCACGAATCAGGTGACCATTAATCGTGCGGATGAGATCTCCTGGCTGAAGACCCGCCAGGTCGGCCAGGCTTTCCGGTACTACTTCGCGCACCCATCCATATAATTTGGGCATTGGTCTATTTTCCTTAAAAACACGGGTATACCGGGGCGACAGGAACGAGTATGCTGTGTTTGTCCCTACCCGATTGCTCTCCTACTGAATTTGACGCATCCGCACAATTATAACCACTTCGTGGCGACCCGTCAAATTTTGTTTGTTTTTTCTGGTTTTTGCCCCACTCAGAGGATTCTGCTGGAGAGTCCATCGCGCTTCTTTCGCCACTCTCGCCTTTTTTATAAATGGATTATATCAGGTGCCGGGCGAACGCCCGGCACCTGATATAATCCATTTCTTGGTTGGGGGTGGAGTCGACGCGACGGGAAATCGTA
>DAOTTJ010000117.1:0-14264 GCA_034437695.1 Ktedonobacteraceae bacterium | reverse complement strand
CTGGAAAGTGAGACATCGCGCTTCGTCATGGTCGTAACCTTTCTAGCAGTCCTGGAACTCTGGAAATACTCACGCATCGAGGTTACACAGCCAGAGCTTTTCGGTCCCATTCTGCTTGAGCGAGGGGAGATGTGGCACGAACGCGATCTGGTGATTGAAGATGAGTATTAGACTTTGTCTATTGTTTATGTGTTTGCTCTTTGCCTGTTTTGCCTGTTTTGCCTGCGGCAAAACAAAAGAAAAAGGTTATCGGGGACACCCCAGATTCCCTGTCCCTCGGACAGGCTGCCGCCCTCTGCACTCCCGCTTCACTTCATGCCTATCGGTGGAGTGCAAGCCCCTGGCTTACAGAGTAGATATAGCCCTGGCCATCTATGGCTAAATACTTGACAATAGACGACTCAAGTTTTATACTGAAGCTGTCATAAAACTCCAATACAGGATGACTTTGCCGGGCGAAGTCAGGGAGATAGATCGGTGATGGAAAAATCTCAGGAGATGCGGGAAGAACACATGAAACAAGATGAACAGGCACAGACAAACGAAGGTGGAGCCAGCGAGAGTCGGCGGATTGCCGAGTTAGAGGCTCAGTTGCTTCAGGCTCGTCAGGAAGCGGAGGGGAATTGGAACAAATACCTGCGCGAACGAGCTGAGATGGATAACTTTCGGAAACGCCAGGAGCGTTTGACCAACGATCGGGTAACGCGGGTAAAAAAAGACCTTATCCACAAAGTGCTGGAGGTGGCCGACAACGTTGAGCGAGCGATGGTCTACCAGGAGACGATGGACAAGCAAGCGTTGCAGCATACGTTGCGTATGTTACTCTGGCAGCTAGGCGAAGTATTGCGTGGCGAGGGTCTGACCCTGGTGCCTACGCTGGGCCTGGCCTTTGATCCATATGTACATGAAGCGATTGAAGCAGTTGAAAATAGCGACCAGCCAGAGGGGACCGTCGTGGAAGAGGTGCTCAAGGGTTATAAAATGGGAGAAGAGACGCTCAGGCCAGCGCGAGTAAAAGTCAGCGCGGGTAATAAAAATCAGCAAAATCTCAATAATCAGAACGAATACATGTGAGGGATCTCGCGAGGTAGTCGCGCAGAGGAGAGCCAGGAATGGATTACAAAGACTATTATAAAGTGCTCGAAGTCACCAAAGAGGCAACGACAGACGAAGTCAAGAAGGCTTTTCGCAAGCTGGCTCGTAAATATCATCCAGATGTCAATCCTGGCGATAAAAAGGCAGAGGAGAAATTTAAGGAGATTAACGAGGCGTACGAAGTGCTTTCAGATCCCGAAAAGCGCAAGAAGTACGATACACTTGGCCCCAACTGGCAGGAGCAATTTGGTCCACAGTTTAATCGGCGGAGCTACTCTAACCCCTATCGCTCGGCTCCCTCATCGATGGATTTCGAGAGCGGTGCGGGTTTCTCGGATTTCTTCGAAGCACTTTTTGGGCGGACAGGGGTAAATCCGGGGGCGGGACGCAGCTCGCAGGAAGGTCTGCGTCGGCGCGTCGGCGACAACATTGAGCAACCGGTCGAAGTAACTATGCAAGAAGCGTACGTTGGTGCATCGAGAACATTCAACGTCCAGTCTACCGAAGCCTGCTCGACGTGTCAGGGGACCGGTGATGTGGGCGGGCGACCTTGTGCGGCGTGCTCTGGTCAGGGCATGACGACCAAGACCAAGCGTTTACAGATTAAGATTCCAGCGGGAGTCGATAATGGCTCAAAGATCCGTGTGGCCGGCGAGGGACAACCGGGCATGGGCGGTGGAGCACGTGGCGACCTCTTTCTGGTGATTAGTGTGAAGTCGGATGGACAGTTTGAGCGTAAGGGCGACGACCTCTATGTGGATATAGATGTCGATCTGGTAACCAGCATGTTAAGCGGCGAAGTGCCGGTTCCACTGCCCGATGGGCGCAGACTCGTGCTGACGATTCCCGCAGAGACGCAGAATGGACGGTTATTCCGTCTCAGTGGCAAAGGAATGCCACGGTTGCGCGGCGAAGGCAGCGGAACGCTCTACGCCCGCGTAAAGGTTGTTCTTCCCATGCAATTGACCAGCGAAGAGCGTGGTTTGTTTGAAAAGCTTGCACAGATGCGGAGTCGAAGCGCCGAAGTTCATTCATAGAATCTGATTACAGACATAAGGAGGAAAATATGGTGGCAGAAAAAGGTGAAGGGGCATGGTATGTAATCAGCGTTGCAGCACAAAGAGCCGAAGTACACGAACAGACGCTCAGGCATTACGAACGACTTGGTTTAATCTCTCCCGCTCGCAAGGGCAACAGTACCCACAGTCCACGCCTCTATTCGGATAGCGATATTCAGCGCGTGGTGCATATTCGCGGCCTGATGCGCGATCTAGGCGTTAATCTCGCTGGCGTCGAGGCTATTCTGCATATGAAAGACCGGATGGAGCAGATGCAAGAAGAGATCGAAGCTCAGATGCGCGAAATGCGCGAGCAGCATGCCAACGAGACACGCCGCCTTAAAGATATCATCGAACGTCTGCAAAAGGGTCTGGCTTAAAAGCTATCTGTTGCAGCTCAACAGATAGCTTTTTAAGCTGAGTACATGTCTTTTCGTCCCCATCCATAGTGCTCTATCAAGCTTCCTATGACGCGCCGCCTGCGGCGACGAAAAGGAGGAGGGAAGGCTGGGACGCAGCCCCAGACCCCAGTCAAGGGGTTGCACCCCTTGCATCCCTGCTATGGTCAAGCTTCGCTTGACAGAGCAATAGACATGGAATTAGCAAGTGGAAAGCTCTCTGCATTCCTGCTTCACCTTGTGTCTTTAGAACCAGGGTGCCTGGAGCATGTGATTGTGAAACTTGAGTGCAATAATGCGCGTGGCTGCCTGGTCCACGCGTGACATTGAAAGCGTTCCATTGGTAAGCGCGTGTTTCAAGCCGTTGAGCACCATCTGTACCTGGTCTGCGCCGATCGCGCCAAGTAGCATATCGCACCCCGCATTGAGCGCCATCACCGAAGCAGTCACGAGGTCCCACTTCTGCGCAATCCCATCCATCCAGAGAGCATCAGTGATCACCACACCGTTATAGTGGAACTGATTGCGCAAGATCCCCGTAATGATCGCTGGCGAGAGTTCAGCGGGCAGATGCGGGTCAAGCGCGGGCATCAGCAAGTCGGTAGTCATGATCATGCCGGGATAGTTCAGGGGATTGGATGACGAGAGAAAATACTGATAAGGTGCGAGGTCGGTCGTGTAGATCTGACTTTTTGAGCTATTGATGACTGGCAAGCCGGTATGTGCGTCGGTCTGTGCGGCACCCAGACCAGGGAAATGCTTGAGTGCGGCGATCTCGCCTGCTCCCTGAACGGCACGTAGATAGGCCCCTCCGTAGGTGATCACCGACTGTGGCGTATATCCCCAGGTGCGCAGGTATTGATCGGGTCCGTCCACCTGCTGGACATCGATATCGGGAGCCAGATCGGTATTGATGCCCAATGACTGCAAATCGCGCGTAATCCCCTGGCCAAGACTGATCGCATTATTTACATTGCCGGTCTGATATGTCGCCAGAGCGCCAGGGCGGTCGCCAAAGATCTTCTGCACACGCTCGACATAGCCACCCTCTTCGTCGGCCGACACCAGCAGTGGAATAGAAGCGTGCAATTGCATATCGTGAATATCGCCCTTCGTTTGCTTGAAGGTATTCATCTGGATCGCATACATGATGATGCCCCCGACATGCAACTGATCCATCATATACATCGTATCGGGTGTATTGGCGCTATTATCGTAGGTCAACGCCTGAGCCATAATGAGCTGACCCAGCTTCTCATCGAGCGTCATATGTGAGACATAGAGCTGAGCCAGAGCCTGACTCTGCATACTTGCTGAGAGGTGTTGCAGGGCATAGATCTGGGCTTGAGAAAGCGGCTCGTTGGCGAAGGGTCCATTGCCAGTCGGCCAGACGAAGGTCCTGACAGCCACTGGTTTAGCCAGCACGTACCTGGCTACAGTTCCCCCACTCACGGTCAGGAGAATGAGCAGACTTGTGACTATAAGCAGCAGCGTGCGGCGGCGCGAACGGTGCAGTTTTTGTGAGTAGCCAGGCGCGATCTCTTGCACATTTTCTGGTGGATTATCCTGAATAGTAGACATAGACACATATTCCTTATCGAGTATAGCATAAGGTGAGAGAGTAGAGCCGGGCTATTTTGCGTGACTACCCCCGACTAATTCACGCCAGGAACATAGGTAGGCATCAGATGGTACTGCATCTTTAACGCAATAATGCGTGTCACAGACTCATCGATACGGGCGGTAGTCAGTTGCCCATCTTTAAGCGCCTGTTTGATGGCATTGATCACGCCGATGGTCTGGCTGGTTCCGTTGGCTCCCAGCAGCATATCATTGCCTGCCTGTAAGGCCATAACGGAGGCCGTATACATATCCCAGGTATTGGTAATGCCCTCCATATAAAGCGCGTCGGTCAGAGTAACACCGTCGTAACCAAATTCGTCACGTAAGATTTTAGTCATGAAGGTATAGGAGAGTTCGGCAGGGTATTTAGCGTCGATCGCGGGCATCAGGATATCAGTCGGCATAATCATACCCGGATTTAAAAGTTGATTGGGTGACTGAATAAAGCTCTTAAAAGGTGCGAGGTCGGTGTTGTAGATCTGGTCCTTTGAGCTATTGACGACAGGCAGTGTGGTATGTGCATCGGGAGCTGCACCGCCAAGACCGGGAAAATGTTTGATACAGGCGATAGTTCCGTTGTTCTGCATGGCCTGGAGATAAGCGCCAGCAAATTTGATCACCTGCGCGGACGTTTCGCCAAAAGTTCGTGTAACCATATCGTACCCATTGACCTGGTTGACATCGACATCGGGCGCGAGATCCTCATTAATGCCCAGCGAAGTTAGATCCCTCGACGTTTTCAAGCCCTGTTGGGCAGCGACATTCACATCACCCGTCTGCTCGATCTGCGTGGCTGACATACGATAACCATAGATATTCGCCAGGCGATGGACGTACGGACCGCCTTCTTCGTCGGTTGAGATAAGCAAAGGTATATTGGCCCTCTGCTGCATATGTTGAATATCACCTTTGGTCTGGTTTAAGCTGGTCATCTGAAACTCATACATAATCACCCCGCCGACGTGCAGCGTGTTGACCATATAATCGATATCGCTTGAGTAGCTTGGTTGGTTGTATTCGACCATAATAAGCTGGCCGATCTTGTCATCCATGCTCATATGCGAGACATATAAACTGGCCAGAGCTTTATACTTCATATGTCCGGCCAGGTGTTGGATAGCGTTGATCTGGTTGGCTGACAGCGGCAATTGCGCGTAAGGTCCATTGCCTGGAAAATTCAGCAGCTCACCACTAGTCGGTGTTCCACTTGTAGCATTGCTCGTCAGCAAGCGTTGACCAAAGAGTCCGCCAGCGACCACCAGCAGCGCCAAGAGTCCCAGCACAACGAAGAGCAGTCCACGCCTCTTACGAGGCCTGTGTAGAGGCGGTACAGGTGAGAGAGTAGACGGGGGTGGCTTATCATGAGAGGGAGGAGCTGAAATCGCTTGCATCGACGGCTCAGACGCCTTAATGACTGACTCTGGTTGTATCACAGGAGTGGTCATCGAGTGTCGCGATGGTATTTTAAAAGTTTTCCGCACGTCAGAAACAGCAGGGTTCCGAGACGGCTCATGAGAAAGAGTCATAGGGATACTCCCGATTTATCATTTCATTTTCATAGCAACAGGCATAAAAAGACGCGAGTAAAGATTGGCATAGACCTGTGGTGACAATTCTGTTCTAAAACAGCTTTTCTCACCTAGAACGCGATCTCATCCACCTCATATGCCTATAGAAATGCTTGACTTTTTTAAGGAGTGGACGCTGCATCGCCATCGAGTTCTTCTATTGTCTCTAACGTACGAGAGGCAGTATTTGTTGCGCCAACCGGACCAATCGGTTGATCAGAAGGAACAATGTCTTCTGTGTAGCGAAATTGCAGCGGAGTTGGTGGTCGACGCGGTTTGGGAGACGAGACAAACTGAGTCTTATCAAAATCGGCGGTAAAATCCTCGGACTGGGACATAGTGAAAGCTGACGGACCCGTCGCCGGGATCAGCTCATCGTCGTCAACTGGATCGTCGTGCTGCGCGGGCGGTTGAGGCACTGGGAGGAAATCGGCGGTTCCGTAGCTCGGCTGATAGGGCTGCTGAGTAGCGAGACCGGCAGGAGGGATAGACGAGGCGGGCAGCAATGCGGCGTCAAACACGACTTTGATGGCGCGGCTCCCTTTTTTACTCGTTGCGACATTTAACGCTTCGTGGAAGTTATTTAGTGCGAAGCGGTGGGTGATCAACTTCTCGGGATGAAGCAAACCATTGGCGATCAGGTCGGCGGCGATCGCAAACGTCGAGCGCTGCTGAGTAGTTCCAGACGGCCAGTTCTCGCTGCCATGCCCCATCGTACCGAGCAGACTCACCTCCTGATACCAGATAGGCGAGAGGTCCAGGCGTAACTGATGCAAACTGACGCCTACCAGAACCACCGTGCCACCGGCCCGTGTCCAGCGTAGATTATTATGAATCGTCTCTCGGGTTCCAACTGTATCAAAGATCACATCGTACCCACCAAGTAACATCTTGTTGCCTAATATTCCCGTATACAGCTGTGCGCCCGTCTTCTGCTGAACATTCTCGTAGCTATAGGCATCGTAGAGAATATGTGCGGCCCCCATACGCGTGGCCTGTTCCACCTGGAAACTATGTCGGGCCATGACACTTATCTCAGCTTGCGGAACCAGCGCACGCAAGGCTTGCAGGGTCAACAAACCAATCGTACCCGCCCCGACAATCAGCACTTTCTCACCCACACGTGGCAAACGTCGCAGGATAGCGTGCAGAGCAACAGCTGTAGGTTCCAGCAAAACTGCCTGCTCATCTTCCATCGATGAAGGAATCTTGAAAAGCTGCTGCTCGCTCACCAGCATCTCTTCGCTCCAACCGCCTCCCACCTGACTGGGACCGGGCAGATGAGCGTTCTCACACAGATTATAATTGCCGCTCATGCAGGACCGGCAGGGTTGCGGCAAACCCACACTCACACAGTTTGGAGCGTACTGAAGTACCACGCGGTCGCCCACCTGCAAATGCTGCACCTGGTCACCGATCTCTACCACCTCACCCACAACCTCGTGACCTGGATAGCTGTACTCATGAGAAGCGAGAGCCGCAGGCGCAATCGTTGGATCGCCATCGGCAAAAACAAGGTGGAGATCGCTGCCACATATCCCCGCCAGACGATTATGCACGCGTACGCGATTGCTGTTATTTGCCAATGGTTGACGTGGAAGATTTTTTACTTGAAGTGGAGCAAATGAGGAAAAATAAGCTCCACGCCAGAAAAAGCCCAGAAGTCGTGCAGCAAGTATTCTTTTTATGCTTATTTCCAGGGTTGAGGTCCACATATTAAACTATCCTCCTCAGAGCTACATCTATTTCCTATGCCTGGAACCTGAGCGTCCCAGGTCGTGGCCAGCTCGCCTGTGCTATTCTTCTGCTTTCAGCGATATCTTTCACTCAGGCACTATATCATGCATATTTACGTCGGTCAATTTCAGCCACCTGATGCCAGAGCTTTATAGCAACGAGCTTGTACGCCACAGGCTTCTCTAGTAATAAACTACGCCGCGTGACACTTTCTACTCTTCTGAACCAGAACCAGCTCACAAACAAAAAGCTCGCTGATTTGCAAGCGAGCTTTAGCGTACAATAGCCTGAGTTCAGGGGTTAAGCGAGCAGTCGGCCTTACTCCGTGTTTTTGGGGTGAAAGGCAACTGCATGTGAGGGATGAGCGATTAACATGGCATAGATAGTCCCCATGCGTTCGGGTGAATAGGGCATCTGATGTTCGACCCACCACTGAATCAAAGCAATAGTCGAAGTAACCAGGTGATAGGCAGCGATCTCAGGAGGAACGAGGCAGACCTCGCGTGGGGCATTCTGGTCAAAAACGCTCTGAGTTCCACTCGCTACGACCTGCTTGACAAGGTCGGAAGATTTATGGCTATTGAGCAATACACGCACAACCTCGCTATGTTCAGCCACATAGCGAAAAATGAGCGTTCCGGTCTGCGCATGGTCGCTATTGCGCATTGGAGATTGAAACAGTTCGCCAAACTCGTCCAATACCACATCGAGCACATCTTTTAACAGCGCATCTTTATCGTGGTAATGGCGAAAAAACGTAGCGTATCCCACTTCCGCGCAGTCAGTGATGTCACGAATAGTAATAGCGTCAAAGCCTTTTTCCAGGGTCAGAGCAATCAAAGCCCTGGCTAAGAGCTTCTGCGTGCGCTTTACTCTCCGGTCCTGCGTATCCATTGACGACCTCCAGATTCTGTCAGATAGATGATCCCCACTGATAATGACAAGTTATCCCTGATTTTTAAACACCTCTGCGCCCGTTCTCAGTCGGGAGTGGCAGCGAAAGACAAAAAATCAGGGACAACTCATAACCTCTCTCGTTTTCTATATCTGACGAAAAGAGATCGCTCTTCGCAAGAAGAGGAGCTGGATCTGCGCTCAGCAAGCGGGACTACTTTACCGCCACGTCAACAAAGACCGGCTCGCACCACTGCTCGCTATAGGTAGCGTGATTGCCGCGCACAATATCAAAGTAGATCTTCTGGAGCGCCCCGGCCACGGGTCCAACCTGACCATCGCCAACCGGACGATGGTCGACCTCTATGACTGGCGCAATCTGCGCACCTGTGCCACACATAAAGATCTCATCTGCGCTATACAGCTCAGTGCGGTCGATCTGGCGTTCGCGGGTCACAAGACCCAGTTCGCGCTGCGCCAACTCCATAACCGTTTCGCGGGTAATGCCCAGCAGGATATTCTCTGACGGCGAGGGAGTCACAAGCTCACCATCGACGACCAGAAAGATATTTTCTGCGCTTCCTTCGGAAACATGGCCCTCATTGGTCAGCATAATCGCCTCGTCAAAACCATTTTGTATAGCCTCACTTTTGGCAAAGGCCGAATTCACATAGGCACCGCAGATCTTTGCACGCGCTGGAATTGCATTATCGTCGATACGCCGCCAGGAAGAGACGCCACATTTCAAGCCCGAAAGATCGACGTAGTTGCCCTGAGGCTCCGATGTAAGCAGGAAATCGTAGCGCAGCCCGTGCAGCTTCACGCCGAGGGCTTCGTCGGCAATGTAGGCTACTGGACGCAGGTACACATCCTGATGCTGATCGTTGCGCCTGACCAGTTCAAGGCTCAGCGCGATCAAGTCGTCGACAGTATACGGAAGTGCGATCTGCAAAACTTTGCTCGAACGCAGGAAACGCTCAAAATGCTCACGTACACGAAAAAGATAAACCTGCTGATTTTGCTCATTCCAATAGCCGCGAATGCCTTCAAAGCACCCGGTTCCATAGGCAAAAGCGTGAGTGCGTACGGAAATGACGCCACGCTCAGCGGGTAAAAATTCACCGTTCATAAAAAGTTCTTTTGCGTTCATGCTTGTTCCTAACGTGGTTTGTAAATGGTACAACGTATCTGCCTGTAGAGTTGCGTCTATGAGCAATGGCATACGTGGATCAGGCGGAGGTGCCTAAATGATTTTCTTGCCGAGAGCCGAAAGAATAAGCTCAACAGCTAATTGCGCGGTGGCATTCTCACGATCAAGAATAGGATTGACCTCGACGGCGTCCATCGAAACCAGGCGGCCAGAAGAGGCTACCAGTTCCATAGCCAGGTGAGCTTCGCGGTATGTGAGACCGCCGCGCACTGGAGTGCCGACGCCCGGTGCCTCTCTGGGATCGAGCGAGTCCATATCCAGGCTCAAATGAATTCCATGTGTAGCCTGACTGGCAATTTCTAAAGCTTCTTGCATAATGGCAAAGATACCACGTTGATCGATGTCTGTCATCGTAAACACATGGATCTGCTGCGCACGCAGAAGCACCTGCTCCTCAGGATCAAGGTCACGCGCCCCAACTATCACGATGGTTTGCATGCTAATCTTGGGAGACCAGCCGCCTATGCCGGTCAAACGTGGATGTCCCAGACCTGCCAGGGCGCTCAAAACCATGCCGTGAATATTGCCAGACGGGGTCGTCTCATGGGTGTTAAAGTCCGCATGAGCGTCAACCCATATCACACCAATATCCTCATGGACACGAGCTACACCAGTAATCGAACCCAACGCGATGCTATGGTCGCCTCCCAGGATCAGTGGAAACTCTTCGTTCTGGATCGCCGCTGTCACAACGGTGGCCAGTTCTTCTGAGACATGCACTATCTGGTCGAGATACTTCATCTGCGGGTCGTTACCGGTAGGCTGGCTTTCGGGCAGAGGAACAACTATGTTACCGACATCATTGACTGAAAAACCGAGGCGCTGCAAATGGTCGTTCAAACCAGCGTAGCGAATGGCACTCGCGCCAATATCTACGCCACGCCGGTCCGCACCAAGATCCATAGGTACGCCAATTACACGAATACGCATAGTCTACCTCGCGTTCACCATTGAACAGTGCTGTGATTTCTTTTCTTATTATAGACCCTCGTTTATTACTTGTCGAGAGCCAATCCAGTGATTGCAGCTATGTAATGCTCCGCAAGCCCGAGGCTTGCGACCCCCACCCCAGGGTTTTGGGATCGAGTTGCGAGTGTGGAGGCCGCGGCCTTCACACTCGCAACTCGATCCTTTGTTAAGGGGGAGAGGCCACACGTCGAGCATTAAGTAGCCCTGTAGTGATTGCAAGCGCCTCCAACTGAGAAGCATAGGTCAAATCGATACAACATATCATCCATCAGCAAGTGGCTTAAAAAGCAGCAGGCGCTCCACGGGCAGAGTTGCTGCTTGTGGAGCGCCTGTTGCTTCTTTTGTGATAGAAGCGCTCAAGACGGGTGATATTAACGCTTCGTGTATTGTGGAGCCTTACGGGCGCGTTTGAGGCCTGGCTTCTTGCGCTCTTTCATGCGTGGGTCGCGAGTCAGATAGCCCGCTTTACGCAAGGACTGTTTCCACTCGGGATTGATGCGCAGCATGGCGCGAGCCACAGCATGCCGGATAGCACCGGCCTGACCGCTAGTTCCGCCGCCAACCACACGCACAGTCATCGTATACTGATCGGCGATCTCCAGCAGGCGGAGCGGAGCAACCATCTGAGAGGTCAGTGCTTCGCGCTGTCCGAAGTAGATGCGACCATTTTTGCCATTCACGGTCACGCTACCGTCACCGTTGGGAAAGAGACGCACGCGGGCAACAGCCGTTTTGCGCCGTCCCATACCATAGTAGTATTCGCCTTTGATGGTATCGGCCAAAGTAGTTCTCCTCCTCTTTATTCTGCGGCCACAGCGGGCTTTTTCAACAACGCTTGCGGCCCCGTCCACGGCACAGGCTTTTGCGCCGCGTGAGGATGCTCTGAGCCAGCGTAGACCTTCAGATGCGACATCAATACGGCTCCCAGGCGATTGTGCATCACCATGCCCTTCACCGCGTGCTCAACGGCACGTTCGGGGAAGCGACCCTCCAGGGTCTGGCGCAGGGTAGTCTTTTTCAGGCCACCGGGATACTGGCTGTGGCGATAATAGATCTTCTGCTCCAGGCGATTACCGGTTACCGCGATTTTATCCGCGTTAATCACCACTACAAAGTCGCCGCACGCCAGGTTAGGCGTATAGGTAGGTTTATGTTTGCCGCGCAGAATCTGCGCAATCTCGGATGCCAGGCGACCCAGAATTTTTCCCTCAGCGTCAATCACGTACCACTGGGGGTCCAGTTCGGCAGCCTTAGCAGTATATGTCTTCTTCATTCTCAGTTTTCTGCCTTTTAACATGCATGCAAACATCTTGATTGCGATGAAAACACTCGCACACACCAGGGAGGCTAACTCCCTATGCGGTCCTGTCTTTTCTGGACGGGTAAGATACCTAACAGGTCCAATTTCATCACTTGCCGTTTTGCATGTTGTTCAAATGTTTATCTAACCCCGAAGCTTCAGGGTAGCTTACCCCTACCAGGCACAGTCCATGCGGTGGAGCCGCTGGACCGGGGTGCGTCTTCCGCGCCTCCCGCACAATCGAGGCAAATCCATCCAGACTCAGGCGTCTCTGGCCGACTAGCAACAGAGTGCCAACCATTCTGCGAACCTGCCCCGTGAGAAAGGAGTTCGCGGTAAAATCGCAAAAGACCCGCGAGTCCTCGCGTCTACATTCCGCCTGAAACATATTCCTGATACAGGAATGCGGTCCTGACCTCAGTGGATTATGTTCATTGGGACTACGGCCAAAGGCCCCAAAGTCCTTGTATCCCAGCAGTTCCTGGCAGGCGCTCTGTATAAGATCAATGTCTAGCCTGTACGCTCGTAAGTAGCTATACCTGGCCTGCAAGGCCGTGGGTATGCGATCATTCCAGATCGTATAGCGATACGTGCGGCTGAGCGCACTATAGCGAGCGTGGAAGTCTTCAGGGACATCCTCCGCCCAGCGAACTGCGACATCAGCAGGCAGAAACGCATTGAGCGCATGTACCCAGACCTCGGGGGGCCGACAGAACTCACTCACGAAATGGATCACCTGTCCGCTGGCGTGAACGCCAGCATCGGTGCGACCCGCGCCATAGACGACTGACCGTACTCCCGAAACGCGAGTTATCGCCGCTTCCAGGACGCCTTGAATAGTCGGCCCATGAGCGTTAGACTGACGTTGAAAACCGTGATAGTCTGTACCATCGTATTCAATGCCACACGCCAGCTTGCTCATCATGCTTTTCGGAACCCCCGCATTTGCCTGCCTACATGCTCAGGCAGGCGCAAACCTGATTAGACCAGCGCGATTTGAGCGATATCCGAATTATCGCCCTGGCGCTTGCCCAGTTTGGTGATACGTGTATACCCACCTGGACGCCCGGTATAACGTGGAGCCAGCTCGTCAAAAATCTTTTTCACTACCAGTTCATCCGGCAGAGCACTCAGGACCAGGCGGCGGGCATGCAGTTCGATGACCATTGCATGGTACGCGGCCTGTAAAGCTTCTTCGGCATCTTCTTCATTTGAGATAATGTCCAGAAGCTCACCCCGGCGGCGCTTGTATTTATCTTCAAGGAATTTGCGACCCTTGTTAGTCAACGGTGGCAAACCCAGTGTGGCTCGATCCTCGTTCGATTCGACTTGAAAAGCGAGCGAAAAACGTCCTCGACGCGCAAAGGCGAGGATCTTGGTCGCCTTCTCTTCATCGGTCACCACCGAGGCCAGATGAGCCAGGGCAGCCGTGTGACCTTTGATAGCCAGGGTAATCAGCTTCTCTGTCTCACCCCGAATAGCACGAGCGCGTGCCTCGGTAGTCTTAATACGGTCATAGCGAATGAGTCCAGCCATCAAACTGCGGCGCACAGAGAGTCTGCGCCCTCCTGGCATGCTCATCCGGTTACCTGCAACTCGGTGCCTCAACTTAGTCCTCCATTTCGTGGTCGCCGTCTAAATCGGCCCCAACGACACTGGTACGTGGATTTGGCAGGAAGTTACGCGCAAGCAAGCGTTCGCGCAGTTCCTGTAAGCTCTTCTCACCAAAGTTGCGCACACCCAGCAGATCCTCTTCGTTCATCGAGAGTACCTGACCAACCTTTGTAATATTGCTGCGTTTCAGGCAGTTATAGGCGCGTACCGAGAGATCTAATTCCTCGATAGGAGTATCGTAGATCTTCTGCGGGATCGGCATACTACTCAGGGGTGGCTTCTCCGGCTCAGCCAGAGTGGCGCGATAATTGGAAAGCTGCGTAAAGTGGCGCACAAGAATATCGGCGCTTTGCCGCAGAGCTTCATCCGGCAGGATAGTACCATCCGTCCAGACATCCAGAACAATCTTATCGTAGTTTGTCATTTGCCCAACACGCGTGTGCTCAACGGTGTAGTTTACCTTTTGCACTGGCGTATAAATTGCATCCACGGGTATTACCCCGATAGGCTGGTCTTCTTTAGAATCGGCGGGAACATAGCCTTTCCCGGTCTCTACCACTAGTTCCATCTCAAGCCGGGCATTCTCATTATCCAGAGTCGCGATATAGAGATCGGGGTTGACAATCTCTACTGTGCTGGGCGCAACGATGTCCGCTGCGGTCACTACGCGCTAACCGTAAACCTCCAGGCGCATCGAAACAGGGTGATCGGAGAAGTAGCGCAGGCGCAGTTTCTTAATGTTCAGCACAATATCCGTGACATCTTCCTTAACATTGGGGATGTCTTGAAACTCGTGCT
>DAOTTJ010000116.1:0-22472 GCA_034437695.1 Ktedonobacteraceae bacterium | reverse complement strand
TCAAATTGCTCAAATCACTCAAATTGCTCAAATCCCTCAAATATCTCAAATTGCTCAAATCCCTCAAATTGCTCAAATCCCTCAAATTGCTCAAATCCCTCAAATAGGCCACAATTTTGAGTAAGAAGCGACGGGCAAAGCGCTGGTGAGGATTGGCACCAGCAAGGTGCATCTGCAAATGCTTAGCCAGGGTCAGCAATGCTGCCGGTTCGGGGAAAAGAGTGCTCCAGAGGAGTGCGCAGTACTGATACTCCTGGTAGCTGCCATGTTCCATTTGCTCGCCCAAATATGCTTGCCAGACGACCTGCCAGTCAGTCTGACCTTGTGAGCGAACGAGCATGTTTAACAGATGCCCGTCAAAGGGATACAGGATTTCTTCTGCTGCCTGGAGTAAATTTCGCTGAATGTTTATCGCCTCAACCACTGCTACTTCCTTTGTGCTCTTCCTTTCTCGCAGTTTTAGCCATTGTTGTAACACTTCCTTATACTGCGCAAATTGTTCTCTGGCCGATGGCACTTGCACTGGCGTCATCAGTCCTCTTTCCAGTGAATAAAGCGCCAGTTGTTCCAGATAAGGCTCAAAACGCTGACTCTCTACTGCCCCCGCAGGTCCCAGTTTCCTCAAGGCCAGCAGAGCACTGACAGCCCAGTCGCTGGTTTCATAGGAGGGTTGAGTAACAGGTACAAGAATCTCAAAGCCCCCAGGAGCGGGTGTGCCTGCCAGGCCAAGCAGAGGAGGAATCAGTTGGCTAAAGACGATGGCAGTACAACCTTGCAAGCGTTGACCTATGAATGCTAATATAACCAGCAACGCAAGCTGATACTCTTTTCGCTGAGGATCGCGCAATGTTTCCCGCAAGATATGGAGTACAGCGGAGTGTTCGGCTTCGTTAGAGATCACTTGTAAGATCTCAATCATTACCTGCTCTACACTCCGACGCTCATCGTCGTTTCTGTTCTCCAGTTCGCTAAAATACACTTCTAATAGCGCCAACACAATCTGCTGTTCAAGCTCGGGTGGAAGTGTAGAGGCTTTTGCTTCCAATAGACAATGCCCGACCAGCAGCACATCATGGGCATGCTGTGCCTGGGCATCTCCAGGCTGTCCGGTTAGCAGGTCGCGCATAATCTCTTGAGCAATACGAGAGTGCTCGCTATTCTGGTAGGCCATCGCGAGCAGGAAAGGCTCGCGCCACAGGTCATCGAGTCGGCGAGCCTTCTCCACTAGCGCTCGTTGTGTTTCTGGATCAGCGTTCAAAGAACTTAGCAAGTAGCGGGCGGCAAAATATTCTTGAAAGGTGCGATGAAAGAAGCCCAGAAATTCGCTGGCCCGATGGACGAAAATGCCTCCGCGTATGCGCACACGGTCCAGAAATTCTTGTGCCGCTTTTGCAGCCTGTTCTTCGGGAAACTGCTCACTCTTTATGAGTACATCCCTGATGGATGCACAGGCTTCGGCGGTAGTCACAAAGCTATTTTTGCTGGCTTGCATCTGATAGGCCAGCGGTCCCAATCGTCGCAGGGCCTGCTCTTCGGGAATCTCGGTCTGTCCACGCCGAACGTTGCGATCGACGAGCAGGATCTGCGTAACTTTTGCATACAGCTCGATACGTCGATGTGGAAGCGAAACGCCATTCTGGCGCATGATAGCCAGCAGGGTGAGCAGAAAAGGATTTTCCGCCATCTCTTTGACACCCTGATGATTCTCTAATGCATCAAGGAGATCCCGCTCGATCAGCGCTGCTTGGCGATCGATCTGTGTGCTGTCGCTTGTGACCATTCGCAGGTCGCGCTGAGCGCTGGCCTGGCACCAGCGTGGGAGAAAATCTTTGATCTGCTCTTCAGTAAGTTCAGCGAGGGTATAGTGAGGATAGGAGAAGGCATTAGGATCATAGCCAGCAACTCGTGAAGTAACAAGGAAGCGATTGAAGCGCTGTTGCGCGTCTGTTTCGGCACGCACTTCGGTGATAAAGTCCTTGATCGCGCTCTGGACCTCGAAACGCAGGGTAGAACTGCTGACTTCGTCGAGTGCATCGAACAGCACTAAACAATGCCCTTTGCCCAGTTCGTCGCTCAGCCAGACTACCGTTTGCGGCGAACTCAGTTCGCTCATCTCATTTGGCAGTGAGGCCAGATATGCGCGGATCGAGCGGTCCTTTTCGCTGCTGTCTGCGTGCTTCTGGCGAAACGTGGCGTAGGGACCCAGGCTGATGAAGAGTGGGATCAAAGCTGGTGCAAATGTTTGTCCACTCAGATCGTCGTCTGTTCCCTTGCTTTGTCGAGCCATATATTCTGTCAAACGCAGTAGAAGCGTGCTCTTACCCATGCCTGGCGTTCCCTGAATAACTGCTGCTGATTCCTTGTATGTCAGACCTTCCCAGAGTTGTGAGATCGGTATACTCTTCTCTTTGTCTAGCAATACCGCGAAATCGCGCTCGGCCTGGATCAAAACCGGCTCGACCTCTGGCGAGACCTCGCCGCGCTTGATGCCTTCGCGCAGTTGCTTGCGACTCTTCGACGTTAATAGCTGGTCGATGCGTGCCTGGTGGGGTTTGAGTTGCAAGGGAATAAAGATCTCGTCCAGCGCCACTGGCGTATAGATCATGGGAAGGCCCTCAATCCTCAGCGACTCCGTCTTACTGATGACGCTGGCCAGATATGCTCGTCGCAACTGCTTTACCGACTTGTCCTGCACTGGAAACTTGCCAATGACCGTACAAAGTATACAGAGACCCCAGATCACAACGAGTATCACTACCATTATTGGCCAGTGGCGGAGGATGGTCAGGAGGGGCGTCTTACTGTAGTCAGTATCGCTGGTTGCGGTCAACCAGGTTGCCATTACTCCACTCACAAGGCCAACCAGATTGCTCCATAGAAACCCAGGCATCGTCCCGATCCTCTGGCAGATCGTAATAGCCCATGTTGGTATAGAGTGAAGCGGCGTTTGCGCGTCTGACGGCATGAGCGTCCCTCTCTGAACATAAAAAATGCGTTTTTCCACTGATGATTACTTATAGGTATAAACGTATATCTATGCGAAATCTCACACGAAGAAGCTTAATGGGGCATACTTTGGATTTCGCAAAAGATATGTCTCTTGCCAGAGACTTTTTCAGAGCATACAATGAGTAGGAAAGATGACTTATTGTCAAGGACATCTTCATGTATCCTCAACCAGGAATGAGCGCGTACGAGAGAAGAACAGTGTGTATCGGTCTACAACTCACGCGTTATATCGCTGTAGACAAGATTTTTAGCGCAAAGGATGTGGAACATGCAGCCGTTTTTCGTTCAGAATCCGCTCTATATCGGTGTTCTGGTAGCGAGCTTTCTTATTTGGAGGGTGATAGAAGCGGGCATAGATATCAGGACGTACAAGCGTCTCCGTGCTGGTACCCAGCGCCAGGATAAAGGATCGCACGCGGTTCTCCTTTGCTCGATAGTGTTCGGTCTTCTCCTCGGTATGCTGTTGGCTTGGATGGTTCCTGCCACCGCCATCACCAGCGCTCCCAAATTCTTTTTCTGGCTGGGCATTGTGCTCATGTATGCTGGAATTGCCTTACGTCTCTACGCCATCAGCGTGCTTGGTCGCTTTTTTACGACCAGCGTGGCCGTGGCACCCGAGCAGACCGTGATTGACGCGGGTCCCTACCGACTCATTCGGCATCCCTCCTATACTGGTATCCTCATCACGTTGCTCGGATTGGGACTCAGCTTGGCGAATAACTGGTTGAGCCTCCTCGCCATTCTGGGATGCACACTTATCGGTTTCAGTTATCGTATCCGGGTAGAAGAGCATGTCCTCCAGGAACATCTGGGCCAGCGCTATCGGGAATATATGCAGCACACCAAACGGCTCATTCCTTTTGTGCTATAGCAGAAGATCTAGCCCCATGATGCTCTGTTCCACCAGGCGGGTCTGATTCACAAAGAAGACCGGTCGAAGTTCTGGGGGAACTCGACCGGCAGACCTGGATGGGGTGTGGGGGATGTCCAGGCATGGCTATTGACAATCGTTTTGGGTCTGACCGGCTCAATAAGACTTGCTGGCGTGTTCTTGCCTTGAGATATTGAGCCATGCCATCTCCTCTCCGACTCCCTTTTCACTCTCGCTTCTTTTAAACGTCGCTCGGCTCTTTTTTCGTGTAAACTGGCTAGTCCGTTCGAAATATGTCGACATGCTGAAGCATGAGAGGCGTTCCATCAGCGGGTTTTTTGTGGTAAAGTAGAGGGGGCAGAAGTTCTGCACATCTGGCTTTATGTAAAGGGGGGTCCTACATGGGCTTTCATATTCTAGACATTGTCGTTGTTGTTGGTATTGCACTTTTGATCTTTGGACCTAAGACGCTCCAATCTATCTCGCATAACGCTGGTCGGGGTGTGGGGCAGGCCAAAGAAGTGAAGGATCAAATGTTGGCGGAGTTGCCTATGGAAGATTTGAGTAAGGTCAGGGAGACTGTCTCGCAGTTTCAGATCCCGCTCAATCCTCAGCAGGCGGCCCGCAAATTCGTCACGTCTACGCTTCTCTACGATGAGAAACAGGGCGCAGTTGCTAGCGAAGTCACCAACGAGACAGAGGAAGTATAGTTTGCTCGCCAGTCTAACGTTCGATCAACGCTATGGCAGAACAGGCGATCCCTTCGCCTCGTCCAGTGAAACCCAGGCCATCGGTTGTGGTAGCTTTAACGCTTACCTGGCCGATTTCGAGATGCAGGTGCTCAGCCAGGTGAGCACGCATCGCTGGAATGTGACCTCCCATACGCGGCTTTTCGGCGATGATCGTTGCATCGATATTAGTGATACTCCACCCATTCTGACCTAATAGGTCAAACGTATAGGCCAGGAAGCCGGTACTGGGCTGATCTTTCCAGCGTGGATCGCTGGAGGGGAAATGCTGGCCAATATCTCCGAGCGCAGCTGCTCCCAGCAGCGCGTCGACGATCGCGTGGATGACCGCGTCGGCGTCTGAGTGGCCTGCCAGGCCATATTCATAGGGGATAGTTACTCCTCCCAGCACGAGTTGTCTTTGAGGCGCGAAGGCATGGACATCATAGCCGGAACCAATGCGTATAGTCATACGATCTGTTGTCCTTCAAGCAGTGCTGTTGCAATCAACAGGTCTTCCTGCGTGGTGATTTTGAGATTTGTATAAGCTCCCGGAAAGATAGCCACGCGGTATCCCAGACGTTCGAGCAGTGTGGCGTCGTCTGTGGCCTCTTCCAGTGCGATCTCTGTGTGATGGGCTTGATGAATGAGTGGAAAAGCGAAGATCTGGGGCGTCTGGATACTCCAGAGTTGTGAGCGTACAGGTGTCGCCGTGATGATGCCGTCCTGGGCCTGTTTAATCGTATCTTTGACCGGTACCGCCGCTACTGCCGCCTGATACTCCTGAGCAGTTTTAAAACCTGCTTCCAGGATCTGCTGCGTGACCATTGGACGAGCGCCATCGTGGATCATAACCCAGCGCGTCTCCGGTGCAAGCTCGTACAGGCGGTCCAGACCCGCGCAGACCGAATCCTGGCGGCGTGCTCCCCCGCAGACCAGTGAACCGATCTTGTTCCACTGCTCTGCCGCGCAGAGTTGGTGCGCCTCGGCCACGCGCGTGGCATTTAACACCAGGATAATCGTTGAGATGAGAGACGACGATTCAAACGCGTCAATGGTCCGCGCCAGCGTCGCACGTCCGGCGAGTGGGAGCCAGAGTTTATCGCGCCCTCCCATCCGGCTGCTCGATCCGGCCGCAACTATTATTGCTGCTGCTTGCTCTTGCATGGCTAATATTGCTTCTGTCGCCCGGCTTGTGAAGAAGAGGCCGAAGACTGTGGCTGAATCCCCGAGTTGCTGGCGGGTGGCTGCGTTTGTTTGGGATGGGCAAAGATCATACGTCCGGCCACCGTCTGGAGCACTCGCGTCACGTTGACCTCGATGGTCGCATTCATATACTGACGACCGCCCTCGACGACAATCATCGTGCCGTCGTCCAGATAGCCCACACCTTGTCCCAACTCTTTTCCGTCCTGCATGATTTTAATGAACAGATCCTCACCTGGCAGCAGGACCGGCTTGACTGCATTAGCCAACTCGTTGATGTTCAGGACCTTTACTCCCTGTAACTCGGCCACGCGGTTGAGGTTAAAGTCGTTGGTAATGATTGGACAATGCAGCGTGCGTGCGAGCTTGACCAGCTTGCTATCTACCTCGACGATCCCTTCTACGTCGGCGTCGGTAATCTCAATCGGGACGGTTGCATCTTTTTGCAAGCGATTGAGCATTTCAAGACCCCGGCGACCCCGATTACGGCGCATCGTGTCCGCCGAGTCGGCGATCCGTTGCAGTTCGGCCAGGACAAAGCGCGGCACAACCAGTGCGCCCGAGACAAAACCAGTCTGACTTATATCTGCGATCCGCCCGTCGATAATCGCACTGGTATCGAGCAGGATCTGGGTCACAGGTTCAATCTGGGCGGGACCACTGGCCAGTTTATCGCGATCTTTGCCGCGATCTTTCTCGCGCTCCTCGTCGCGCTCACGCTCGCGAGGTCGCCGTGTAAAGATACCCTGGAAGAGATGGGCAAAGTCGTTCTTGCGTTGGACAGCCAGGGCCACTCCGAGAAAACTAAAGACAACCATCGCCACAAACGGCATGATATGTCCCAGGTTGAACGGCAGCGAAGAGAGGATAGTGAAAAGCAGCAGAGAAATAATCAGCCCGATGATCAGACCGATGATCGCGGCCAGAAGATCGCTGGCCGAGGTTTCGCGCATCCAGCGATAGGGAACGACGGTAATATATGGACTGATGACCAGCGCCAGGATACCGGCCCCCCCGGCAACACCGACCAGCCACCAGATCGACGCAAACGTTGTACGATCCAGGAAGTAGATTAAAAGAACAATAGCAATTGCTACCAGCGCCCCGATCAGACGGGCAATTGTTTTAACAGACATCCCTTCATCCTCCAAAAAGATGCAGGCAGATACATGCACCTGTAGGGGCTGCGTTAGTGCGGTCGTCAAAGTGGTCAGGTTCGAGAATAATAACGATAAATGAGATAATAGCGGTGATGAAGCAAAAGACCATCGACCAACTTTTTTGCATGGAATATTCCATGACCGACCGGTCCACGTACCCGTTAAACCCTAAAAAATCTCTTGCTGAAAAGAGAGTATACATCCGAATAGGGTGGGAATCAAGTCACCCATACCAGATCTTTGTAATCTTGCCGTCGAGGAGAAGAAAATTTTCTCCTCGTCCTTCTAGTGTAACGCAACTTCAAGGGCTACCGCAAGTGAAGAAGACGCGAAAACGTGGAAATCTTCCGGCAAGCCGGAATTTTCGAGTTCCGTTTTAATCGTTGCACCACCTCCGGCTTTTGGTACTATACAGCGTTTAAAACCCAGTTTTGCCGCTTCGCGCACCCGCAGATTCAGACGACTGACCGAACGTAGCTCACCAGATAGCCCTACTTCGCCGATCAAAGCCATGTCGGACGGTATGTGCTTTTCGCGGTAGCTGGAAGCAATCGCCGCCGCCACGCCCAGATCGATCGCTGGCTCTTCTAGCGTAAAGCCACCGATGACGTTGGCATAGATATCGTGACTACCCACCGCCAGACCGACGCGCTTGGTCAATACGGCCATCAGCATCAGTAGGCGATTGTGCTCAATACCATTGGTTGTACAGCGTGCGTTGCCAAAATTGGTCGGCGTCACGAGGGCCTGGACCTCGACCAGCAAGGGACGCGTTCCTTCCATGCTGACCACTACGGCCGAGCCGGTGGCGTTGGTTGTGCGGTCGGATAGAAAGATCGCCGAAGGATTGAGAACCTCGACCAGCCCTTCGCCATGCATCTCAAACACTCCTACCTCGTGCGTGGCCCCAAAGCGGTTTTTAACGCCGCGCAGCAGACGATAGGTGTGGTAGCGCTCGCCCTCCAGATAGAGCACCGCATCCGCGATATGCTCTAAGGCCTTTGGTCCGGCCACTGTGCCTTCTTTGGTCACATGTCCGATGATAAAAATCGGCGTGAGCGTGCTCTTGGCGAGCTGCATTAATTGCAGCGTACACTCGCGAACCTGGCTGATACTGCCCGGCGCAGAGGTGAGGTTACTTGAGATCACCGTCTGGATGGAATCGACAACCATCAGGACTGGTTTCAGTCGATAGACGGCCTCGGCAATGACTTCCAGGTCAACCGAGGCCAGTAGATAGAGCAGCTCTCCGCTGATATCCAGGCGTTCGGCCCGCATCTTTACCTGCTCGATCGATTCTTCACCTGAAACATAGAGCACGATACCTACGGTCGCGGCGATCTTGCCCGCCACCTGGAGCAGCAGGGTGGATTTTCCAATCCCCGGTTCACCACCTACCAGCGTCAATGAACCAGCGACCATCCCGCCGCCCAGCACACGATCCACCTCGCCATATCCTACTGAGATGCGTTCCTGGGTGAGTGATTGGATAGTCGGAAGGGCCATCGGGGTCTGCGTTCCTTGCGCGATTGAGACTCTTCCCGCCACCGAAGGCCGACGTGCGACGGTCGCTTGTGGCTGCTCTGTCGTCTCTTCTAGCGTATTCCAGGCATTGCAATCGGGACATTTCCCCACCCACTTGTTCTGCTCGCCCCCACATTGCTGACAGACGTATTTTGTGCGTAGTTTAGCCATGCGCTCTCTTCGTTCACCTGTTTAAGCCAGGGCGTCGTAGACGCTCCGGCGCAAGGCTACGTTTTTGTTTGCGGTTCCAGATAGGCAGATAGGGTGCGTGAAGCCGCACCCTATCTATCCTATACTCTCACAATTAGCTCTGTGACAGTTCGCTGGACCCTTCGCCGCTGCCGCCAGCGGATAGGGCCGCCTCAGGTGCTGCTGGAGGCCCAATCTGCTCGATCCGGTTGCGCACTCTAAGCTTCAGTTCATCCTCGATGACCAGCGCCTCCACCAGGTCTCCCGGATGGAAAGTGCCTTGCAACAGACCCTCGGCCAGAGGATCTTCGACCAGGCGTTGAATGGTACGGCGCAACGGACGTGCGCCATACTGGGCATCAAAGCCTTTCTCGATCAGGAAATCCTTTGACACCTGCGGTACCACCAGCTCCAATTGCTGCTCGGTCAACTGCGTCCGTACACGCTTGAGCAACAACTCGACGATTGTGTACATCTCTTCCATGCGCAGAGAATGGAAGACAATAACCTCGTCAATGCGGTTGAGGAACTCGGGTTTGAAGGTATTCTTCAACTCACCAAGCACCTTGTCCTTCATTGCCTCGTACTGAGCCTGGTTGGCTTTGGCTTTGTCTTTCGACTGCCTGAAGCCGATCGAGGCTTCTTTGTTCAGCAGAGAAGCACCCACGTTCGAGGTCATGATCACAATCGTATTGCGGAAGTCTACCGTCCGACCTTTAGCATCGGTCAGCTTGCCGTCTTCCAGGATCTGGAGCAGCATGTTAAAGACATCCGGGTGCGCCTTCTCGATCTCGTCCAACAGGATAACACTGTAGGACTTACGGCGCACGGCCTCCGTGAGCTGTCCACCCTCTTCATAACCGACATATCCTGGAGGTGCACCAACCAGACGCGCTGCTGCGTGACGCTCCATAAACTCTGACATGTCAATTTTGATCAGGGCTTCCTCGCTGCCAAACATAAACTCTGCCAGCGCCTTTGCCAGTTCGGTTTTACCAACACCGGTTGGTCCCATGAAGATGAACGAACCGATCGGGCGTTTGGGATCTTTCAGACCGGCACGCGCACGACGGACAGCGCGGGCAATTTTCGCGATTGCCTCGTTCTGACCAATTACGCGCGAGTGCAGAGCCTCTTCCATCTGAAGCAGACGTTGTGACTCTTCTTGTGCGATGCGCATTACCGGGATACCGGTCCACATCGAGACGATCTGTGCGATCTCTTCCTCGCCGACCGAAGGCTTTTCACTGCCACGCTCGCGATGCCAGCCGGACTCCAGCTTGGCGATGCGGTCGCGCAGTTTGACCTCGCGGTCGCGTAACTCTGCCGCCAGTTCGTACTCCTGCTGCTGAATGGCCTGCTCTTTTTCACGCAGGACCGATTCCAGCCCTTTCATGGCCTCTTTCAGATTGAGCGGGGCCAGGGAATTCTGCATGCGTACACGGCTGGAGGCTTCGTCGATCAGGTCGATGGCCTTGTCTGGCATAAAACGATCGGTGATATAGCGACTGGCCATCTCGGTAGCGGCTTTGAGCGCATCGTCTGTAATCGTCAGGCGATGGTGCTGCTCGTAGCGTTCACGGATACCTTTGAGGATCTCAAGGGTCTCCTCGATGGATGGCTCTTTGACAATCACTTCCTGGAAGCGGCGCTGTAAGGCTGCGTCGCGTTCGATATATTTGCGATACTCGTCCAGGGTCGTGGCACCGATGCACTGCAATTCGCCGCGTGCCAGCGGTGGCTTGAGGATATTCGCAGCGTCAACCGCGCCCTCGGCTGCCCCAGCACCCACCAGCGTATGCAATTCATCGATAAAGATGATGCAGTCGCGACTACTACGGATTTCTTCTATAATCTTTTTCAGACGCTCTTCAAACTCACCACGATATTTTGTCCCAGCAACCAGCGAACCTACGTCCAGGGTCAGCAGACGTTTGCCTACCAGACCCTCTGGAACTTCGCCAGCCACCAGACGTTGGGCCAGTCCTTCGACGATGGCCGTCTTACCTACACCTGGCTCGCCAATGAGCGCCGGATTGTTCTTGTTACGGCGAGACAAAATTTGAATGACACGCTCGATTTCCTGGTGTCGTCCAATCAACGGATCAAGCGTCCCAGCCCGCGCCGCTGCCGTCAGATCGATACCCATTTGATCGATCGTTGGGGTCTTGGAGTGCTTGGCATCGCGTTCGTGGGGTGAACCAGACTGGCTGAGAACCTGAATGGTCTGGGTACGCACCTTCTCCAGGTTAACACCAAGACTCTCAAGCACACCAGCCGCAATCCCTTCTCCTTCGCGGACAAGGCCGAGCAACAGATGCTCTGTCCCGATATAGTGATGATTCAGGCGGCGAGCTTCATCTACGGCCAGCTCGATCACCTTTTTAGCGCGGGGGGTCAGACCGATTTCGCCAAGTACAATGCGATCCCCACGTCCAATAATGAATTCCACTGCACTACGAACTTTATTTAGCTCAACGCCGAGGTTGCTGAGTACTTTGGCAGCAACTCCCTCACCTTCACGCACCAGGCCGAGCAGTAGATGCTCTGTACCAATGTAGTTGTGCTGGAACCGTTGGGCTTCTTCTTGAGCGAGACTCAAAACTTTGCGTGCTCGCTCGGTAAATTTATCAAACCTATCTCTATCGTTCACCTGTTTTTCACCCCCCTTTCAGTGGCAGAGGGTGGAACCGAGCCCTCTGTGATGCTCAGGTAAACTGCGCATTTCATCATACAACACTCTCTATATCGCGTCAAGGATAGCATGTTGCCCTCCCTCTGTCGATATCCATTCATTATTTCGTGTAATGAAGGCATCCCGAGAAACAATCGACCTCCCTGGCTCTATATCCACAAGGCTATACAAGCGTGAGGAGGTCTGACGATCGTTTGTTAATGTTCAGTGAGCATATACCGAGTGAGCAATGAATGGTGATGCAGCTCTAGCTCTGCCTCCTACTATGGTTTTAGTCTATAGCAGTCTTCCGCCGTCTTCTACATTCATCAGGGCTGGACCGTATCCCTTATCCCTTATAATACATTATCCTTAGCAAGAGTATATCACTGGCAAGTCCATAGCTGCAAGATATCTTTGTGTGAAACCTGAAATTCACTGGTGCGAGGCGTCAATATTCAAGATCTGGTGGATAGGTGGGAGTGGATAACGACGACCGCGTGCAAGTTGTACGCGGTCGTCGGAAATGTGCCAGCTTAGTTTTCGCTACCAGCTTCTGACTCGTCTTTGGTACGCTGGCGAGCGGCTGCGCGGAAGGCTTCCGCCATCGCCGTTGTCTCGCCTTCGTCCCCAAGTGCGAGGTTGCTGAGCAAAGGATTGTCGTTGACGCGCTCTGGGCGATCGCGGCGTTCGCGGCGCACTTCTCGGTCAGCAGGAACTGTCTCAGCGTGAGGTGCAGCGTCTTCCAACGACATCATCATTTTGTCGCTGGCAGATTTATCTGCGCCGGCTGAAACTGGCTCTGGCTCGGGTAGAGCAACTTCAACTGGTTTCTCTGCATCCATCTCGTCGGCCTGGCGTAAGCTCAAACCGAGGCGTCGACGCTCGGCGTCGATGCGCAGGATGCGCAGTTGCAATTGTTGCCCCTCGTGGAGACTGGCTTTGGGGTCCATACCTGGTACCAGTTCAGACTGGTGGATCAGACCTTCGATGCCGTCTTCAATCCGTGCAAACGCTCCGAAAGGAGCAATCTTAGTCACGACACCCGTAACTACCTGTCCAGGAGTATAGCGCTGCTCGACGGTCGTCCAGGGGTCGACCTCAGCTTTTTTAATGGAAAGCGCAATCTTCTTTTTGTCCTTGTCGACGCTCAAAACCTGAACTTCGACCTCCTGGCCAACTTTCAGCACCTCGCTGGGGTGGTTGACCCGACTCCAGGCGAGTTGACTGATATGAACCAATCCGTCTGCTCCCCCGAGATCGACGAAGGCTCCAAAGTTCGCCAGGTTGCTAACCACACCCCGGCGTACTTCGTTGGGTTTCAACTCGTCCAGCAATTCTTCGCGACGGCGCTGACGCCATTCCTGGACAGCCAGCCTCTCCGACAGGATCAGACGGTTGCGTGCGCGATTGATCTCGATGATCTTGAGTTGCAGCTCTTTATCTTTCATGCTCTGCAACTTGGCTGCCGTTTCCTGGTTGTCACCACCGGCCGCTACTTCCTCGCGCTTGAGGTTCAAGATCTGCGAAATCGGCACAAAACCACGAATGCCGGAGACATCAACAATCAGGCCACCCTTATTGTAGTCAATCACTCTGGCTTTTAGCAGTTCACCGTTCTTGTATTGCTCCTCCGCGATGCGCCACTGGCGCTCCGCATTGGCCCGCTTGAGCGAGAGCAATGCATGCCCATCGGGTGTCTCAGGCTGGATCACATAAACCAGCACCTTGTCATTGAGGTGTAACTGGTCAAAGGACCAGTCCCCTGTCGCCGGCAGTTCTTTGGTAGAAAGGACGCCCTCCGACTTGAGACCAATATCAACCAGAATCTCATCCTGGTCAATACGCACGATTACGCCATCGACTACATCGCCGCGCTTGATATTGATGGGAGTGGTGGATGACTCAAGCAATGCTGCCATCTCATTGAAGTCTTCCAGCTCTTCGGGGTTATTGTGATTTCGCCCTTCCTGATCTTTTCCTTCAAACATCGTCTGTACCCGTCCGCTTGTTAGATTTGCCGCTGGCATTGTCGAAAGGTCGCCGTGCCTCTGTGCTTGCATGGGTAATGTACCCCCTTCGATCCGCGGTTATTGCCCGCCCGCCTGACGTCCCGTTCGCTCAAGTTCGCTGCTGCCCTGCCTGGTAGCCCGCCGCTAAAATGGTGACTTCCCGCACACGTACTGGAAACCTGGGGATACGTCTATGGACATTGGCTTATCGGAGGAGGCGGCTCAGGCTGCTCTTATTTTTTCTCTGCCAGAAATGCATCTAATGGGCCTTTTTTTGCCCTGGAGAACGGTCATACGAAACAACGCTCGCAGACAGGTAACCCGTGTCATGGACACAATAAGAGCCTGAGCACAGTATACCCCCACTCGATGCTCTAATTATACCAAAAGCGTTCTCTGAATGCAAGGCCAATCTGCAACCATTTTGCCAAACTACTCCGATGTCGATTTATCTGCCATATTGTATCACAGAGATGCAAGTAGTTCCAGACCAGGAGATTTCATCGGGTTTATGCTACAATAGCTGCTATGGATAGACACAATATCTCTGGCATCTTGCCACTTCTGCGTGCTCACTTGCAGCCGGTGACTCTAGCGCATACGCTGGTTGATAGGGTGGAAGGGGCGCATCCACAGGCCCGCCGCTCTGCTGTCTTGCTGGCTCTGTTTGAGGAGGCGCACGAAACGTACCTGCTTTTTATTCGACGGGCGGCTACGCTTCGCTCCCATAGCGGCGAGATGGCTTTTCCCGGCGGTTCGTACGACCCCACAGATGACTCGCTGGTGACAACAGCTCTGCGTGAGGCCCAGGAGGAGATCGGCCTGCCCACCGAGCGCGTTGAGGTCCTCGGTCTGCTCCATCCAGTTTTTACGGTTGTGAGCAATTTTTTGATAGTCCCGGTTGTGGCCTACCTACCTTCCGGGCCTGGCCAGCTCCAGATCGCGGCCAGCGAGGTCGCTGAGGTCCTGCTGTTGCCTCTCTATGCCCTGGCCGACCCTGCGATTGCCCATACTGAGGTCTGGAATAGAGAGGGGAAGCTGCGTACGGTCTATTTCTATAATTATGGCTCTCTGTGTATCTGGGGGGCGACCGCACGTATAGTCAATAATTTATTTGAATTGCTGCACCTCGTTTGAGCTTACATGCGCCAGCTAGCGCAGATCCCTGACCCATAAGTCATAATTGCTTGATTCTTCTGGCTCTGTGATTACAATTAAAGGGTAGACAAGAAAAGACTGATATATGCTCTATCTTCTGTAGCGCGTGACCACTGTAGATTGTTCTTTGTGACCTGTTTGCTGGTTCTTTGATAAGGGGAGAAATGCTGTGACGTTGCCGACGCCCGACGCTCAACCACCAAAGTTTCTGTCTCTATACTCTCACCCGGCTCCTGCCAACCACTCGAACCCTCCTGGCTTTGCTTTGCCTTCTACCCCCCCACTCTCTACTTCTCCCGCTTCTCGCCCCGAGACAGATGCTGCGCGTTCGGTTGATACAGGCCGTGCTTCGCTATCCACTGATTTCTCGCATTCCTGGGACCTTGCTACTGGCGGCTTAAAGACTTTAACTGCGAAGCGCGAGCTTCCTTCACGACAACTGCGTGCGCCAGCTACGCCCCCACCAACGCTTGCGCCTGCTCATAGCTATATGTTCTTACTGGTGATTACTGCCTGCATTGTCGTTATGTTGATCAGTGGAGGCGTTGTCCTGTTTATGACGCTCCAATAATTTTTGCGCGAATAATCGAGGCACCTTTTCAGGCGTTCCTTTTTGCGCTCCTTGCTGCCGGGATTCCGTGCAGTTCGCTTGCGTGGTACGCCGCTTTGAGAATTGCGCGGGCTACGACTGTGGCCGCCAACGCACCGAGTGCGCTGGTAATCATTGCTGCCCTGCTCTCATCTGCGCGTCTTTCGCGCGGCCCCAGCGCGAGGGCGAAGATTGTGTCGCCATCAAACATGGTGTGGGCCGGTCGTAAGGTCTGCGCAAGGCCATTGTGCGCCATCTGCGCGACTTTGTTGCTGGCCTCTTTGCTCAGGCTTGCGTTGGTGGCTACGACTGCGATGGTGGTGTTGCCAAACGGACGAGCGCTCGCGAAGCCGTCCTGGGACGCTCTGGCTCCTGCGATTGTTTGCTGCGTCTGGGGATCGACGATATCGCCGATGGCATTTACGACGACCATGGCTCCGACGACGATTTCGTCGTCGAGCATTGCACTGGCCGAACCGAGACCACCTTTCATCATAAAGGCTGGTCCAGCCATCTTGCCGACCGTCGCGCCGGTCCCTGCTCCCACGTTGCCCTGCGGGGTCGCGTCGCTGCTGGCGTTCGCGCAGGCCTGTCGACCCATCGCGGCGTCGGGTCTGATCTGTGACGCACCCACGCCGAGGTCAAAGATCGCAGCGGCTGGCACGATGGGGACACGGACAATTCCTGTGTCATAGCCCTGACCGTGGGCTTCCAGGTAGCTCATTACCCCACTGGCCGCGTCAAGACCAAAGGCGCTGCCCCCGGTCAACAGAACGGCGTGTACTTCATCGACCAGGTGGAGCGGTCGAAGCGCGTCTGTCTCGCGCGTGGCTGGTGCGCCACCACGTACGTCGACACCGCCTACTGCCGACGTCGCGCACAGGACGACTGTGCAACCGGTGGCGGCCACTAGATCGGTCACGTGTCCGACTCGAATGCCAGGTACATCGGTGATGTCGTCATGTCTGTTCATTGCCCCCCCCGGCCATTTTCTTGGTGTGACGGATGGTATGAACGTGCTGGAAGCCGACCGATCCATAAACGCTACGGGCCGCGCTGCGCTCAAGGTTGGTCTCTACCAATACCCTCGTGGCTCCCAGGGCTTTGCAGCGATGAAGCATCTCCAAGAGCAAGGTGCGCCCCAGACCGGTCTCCTGGAAGCGCGGATGGACGCCAAGCGGCTCTATTTGAGCGCTCTGGTGCGTCGGGGCAAACCAGCCGACGCAAAAGGCCGCCAGTTCGCCGCCAGGAGCGGTGACTACAAGGTCCAGCTCGGATCGGTATTGTGGTCCGCGGATTGTGCGCATACGCCACTCGGTTGTCATTGAGAGACTGTCAAAGGCCGCGCGGTGCAGGACCGCGTATGCGGCTGCTTCACTCTCTCCGGCCAGTTGACGCAGTTGAAAGCCATCAGGCAAGGCTGACCTATCTGGCAGATCGTTGAGCGCATGCTGGAAGAGCACGTAGCACTCACCTTCGTCGTGCAAAAAACCGTGAGCTTCGACAAGCTGTCGGCGCTCCACATCGTCGTCGCGGAACTCTACGCGATAGGCAAATGGCTGTCCACGAGCCTGATCGAGTTCAGAAAAACGCCGGTCGGCCCAGAGAAAGAGGTCGGTTGTCACCCGCTGTTGCTCCGGGCCGGGTGGGATAAAGAAGTCGAGGACCGCCCAGTAGTGTTGCCAGGCGACCAACCCAACGAGTTGTCCCGTCTCGTCTTTCCAGAAAGCAGCATCGCGCCCCGACTGATGTGCCGGCGAACTGAGCCGCCACGGCAGGTCGATAACGTGTCGACAGATCAACGGCATGGTGTGGACCAGCTCGATGATACGCGGCAGTTCGGCTGTACTCAGCGGATGGCGTGTGATGCTCATACGACCCTCATTCTTGACTTTTGACGGCGTTACGTAGTCTGGTCATGGCTGCCGCGACGTTTTCGCGCTGGTTGTAGACGGCTGAACCGGCGACCAGCAGGTTGGCTCCGGCCTGCACGGCGGCCTGCGCGGTCTTCTCTGAGATACCACCATCGACTTCTATGTCGTAGTGCAGTTTGCGAGCCGTAAGGATCTGGCGCATCTGGCTGATTTTGAGCAGGGTTTCAGGAATAAACTCCTGGCCACCAAAGCCTGGATTGACGGTCATCAGTAAAACCATATCCAGCATGCTCAGGACGTTTTCCAGCATGAAGGTAGGCGTCGAGGGATTGAGTGCGACGGCTGCCTGTTTGCCATACCCTTTAATCTGCTGGATGACGCGGTGCAGGTGTGGACAGGTCTCCTGGTGGACAATAATAATGTCGGCCCCTGCATTGGCGAATTGCTCTATATAGTTTTCCGGGTGCTCAATCATAAGATGGGTTTCAAGGGGCAGACTGGTGCAACGGCGGACCGCTTCGACGACCAGTGGACCCATCGTGATGTTGGGGACGAAATGCCCATCCATGACATCGATCTGGATGCGCTGTGCGCCTGCCGCTTCAGCATCGCGCACCTGTTCTCCCAGGCGAGTAAAGTCTGCCGAGAGAATCGATGGAACAAAACCTATCATACTTCTTACCTTCTTGAGAGTATTGGGGCTACTGCTCTGTCAAACGTCGATTGACAGCAGAGATGCAAGGGGTGCAACCCCTTGACTGGATTCTGGGGCTGCGCCCCAGCCTTTCTCCCCCTCCGCGTCGACGCACGCAACGCGTCAAATGAGTTGTGACAGAGCACTATGCTGGCTGTATATCTTGCCCGATCGTTGGATCGAGCATCCAGACTACATTCCCTCTGGCCTGACGGGCGATAAGCTGGGCCGGGTATTCCTCTGGCTCGTCAGGTCCTTCCAGGACGGCGTGCAGGGCCGCGGCTTTATCTGCGCCGGTTGCCAGAAACAGAAGATTGCGTGCGGCCAGCAGGAGTGGTGGGGTAAAGGTCAGGCGGTCGGGTGGTGGCTTGGGGACCGAGACTGGCATAACCAGGCGCGTCTGCTCTTGTAGCGAGGCCTGGTGAGGAAAGAGTGAAGCGGTATGGGCCTCGGGTCCCATGCCAAGCTGAATCAGGTCGAAGGCAGGAACCTCGCCACCTAGAACGCTGCGGATCTCCTCGGCATAATCGGCTGAAGCCTGGTCGCGGTCGGCGCGATCGGCGGGCATGCGGTGAATCTGTGCGGGGCGCAGTTCAAGCTTACTCAAGAGGACCTCCTGGGCGAGGTGGAAATTGCTCTGTGGATCGTCGGATGCGATGCAGCGCTCGTCGCTCCAGAAAAAATGCACGACGCGCCAGTCTATCTGGCTGCGGTACGGCTCGGTGGTCAGCAATCCGTACATCTTGCCAGGCGTTGTGCCGCCTGAGAGCGCGAAAGAGAAGAGTCCACGCAAAGCAATCGCCTCGCGGGCTACGCGCACTGTATAGTTAGCAGCTTCGCGGCTGATGGAGTCCAGATCGGGGAAAAGTGAAACATTCCTGGTCACTGTCAATAGTCCTTTCATTACACATTTCTCTGCCAATCTTCGCACCGCTAACGAGGCGTGTCAACCTCAAGTTTAGGGTGTATAAAGCCAGAGTGTTGGACTGCACCACTGGCTTTAGAGGCGGCTATTTGTGCTACTGCTTACTGTTCAGGAGTAGTTCAACTTCTTGCAGCGTCTGTTCAAAGTATTCGTCGCGGGTCATGATCTCCAGTTCGTTGCGCAGGAGTTGGACCGGGTCGTAGCGGGCTGGCAGGTTGACCGAGCGCGACAGACGCTTTTCGTGTGGAAGTTCTACCGAGGTGAGCACATGGTCGGAACTTGTATCGCGTTGAACGGTAAAGATGGCCTGTTGCCCGCCGGAATTGCAGGTCAGGCGTACCATTGCAATCGAGCCTGGGGGCAGGTTGGATTGTACAAGTGGACTGACGTGTAACTGGATCTGCTGAGCATTGTCTGCCTGTTCAAGGGTCCACTGATAGGAGCCGCTGGCAGTATCGTGGAGATTGGGAGTATCTGTCTCGACCAGTTGCAGATTCAGGCGTGCTTTGAGCCAGCCAGCGAGCAGGAGTGCGCCGGTTGGATTGAGCGAGACATCGCCGCGTGCGCTGATACTTGGAGTTGCCAGAGGAGCGGCGGCGTGCGTGATCTCGATAGTTGCGATGTCGCTGAGGAAAGAGAGCGATGCAGGGACATCGAAGAATTGCGCGACCAGCTCGCACCATTTTGCCAGGCGGCCCCAGTTGAGGTCGCTGAGGGCAACAGAAGGGTTCTTTTGATAGTACTGAGCCAGAAGAGGAATATCCTGCTCGGGTTGAAAGAACGTCGCAGAGTCGACAATCACGCGCTGGCATAGTTCGGCCACGTTCTGAAAGATCGTATCGTCTGTGCCTTGCGTATCGCCGATCCACCATAGGTAGGTAGGTAGATGAGCTTTAAGAATGCGCGTCAGTGTACCATTCAGGGATTGGGCGGCGTTCCCGGAGATCAGCAGAGTTGTCTGTTCGAAACAGTGGCGCATCAAGTCTGAAATCATCGAGAAGCAGCGCAGGGTCACCCAGCTATCGATCGAATCGGTTGTCAGTGAGCTGGTATCCACAATAGCGATGGCCACGCGGGCCAGATGGGTGCTGGATAGGTCTCGGAGGATTTTACTAGCATAGCGGGCTGACTCGCTATCTGGAGTGCAGATAACGAGGTTGAGTACGCTGGTTCGCACATGGAGATTGGCACCAGTGCGCATATTATCGGCGGACATTCTCCACAGCGAGGAGAGGATCTGGTCCACATCCTCAACGCGAACCCGTTTGCCTGCCCAGGGCAAATGTGTAAGCGGGCCACCGGCAGTATTTTTAGCCATTCCGTTATCCTTTTGATCTTAAAGAGCTGCTGTCCCCACATGTGAGCATCCAACCAGTGACGATGACGCCGAGAGACCTATCCAGGATGAAGGGTGCGTGATAGATCCCCTGGTCTTTTTCTGTAAAAGGTATAATCTCTATTATACGCAAAACAGACAAAGGAAACCAGGGTTGTTTGCGTGCCAGTGCGCTGGCCTGTTACGGTTTGCGCCAGCGTCGCCCATCGCGCCAGATAAATTCATCTGCGCCCTGGGGACCCCAGGCACCGGGTTCATAGGTGGGCAGATTTTCTGGCGCTTCGGTATGCCAGACATCCAGGACACCTTGAACAAAGTTCCAGGCTGTTTCCACTTCGTCATGGCGGGTGAACAGCGTTGAGTCACCCAGCATACAGTCGAGTAAAAGACGTTCGTAGGCCTCGGGTTGTTCGCGAACAAACGAAGACCCATAGAAGAAATCCATGTTAACCGAGCGAATTTGCATCTCTGAGCCAGGGACTTTGGCTCCGAATTTCAAGGAAATGCCCTCGTCAGGTTGGATACGCAAGGTCAGGATATTTGGTTCGACCTGACCGTGGGCATCGCTTTTCTTAAAGAGCATCAGGGGCGGCTGCTTAAACTGGATAGCGATCTCTGTCACGCGTTTGGGCAAGTGTTTGCCGGTGCGCAGATAGAACGGGACGCCAGCCCAGCGCCAGCTATCGATCGAGACTTTCATCGAGACGTATGTTTCGGTGATCGAAGTGGGCGCGACGCCTGGCTCTTCGCGATAGCCCTTCACTTTTTCGCCGTGTGTCCAACCGGGTCCATATTGGGCGCGGATCGTGTTGGTCAGCACTTCGGGTCCAATCAGAGGTTGCAGTGCATGGAGGACTTTGACCTTTTCGTTACGCACTTCGTTGGCGTCAAAGGCTACCGGTGGCTCCATTGCGACGAGTGTCAGCAATTGCAGAACATGGTTCTGCACCATATCGCGAATAGCGCCGGACTCTTCGTAGTAGGTTGCGCGTCCCTCCAGGCCGATATTCTCGGCCACGGTGATCTGGACATGATCGACGTAGCGCCGATTCCAGATAGGTTCAAAGATCCCATTCGCGAAGCGGAAGACCAGAATGTTCTGGACCGTTTCTTTGCCCAGGTAGTGGTCGATGCGGTAGACCTGTTCTTCGCGAAAGACCCTGGCCACCTGGCGGTTGAGTTCTTTGGCCGAAGCGAGATCGTGTCCAAAGGGTTTTTCGATAATAATCCGTGTCCAGCCGCCTTTGCGGTTGCGGTTTAAGCCGACTGCGCCGAGCTGTTGAATGATCTCCGGGTATTGACTTGGTGGAGTTGAAAGATAAAAAATGCGGTTCCCACCGGTCCCGCGCGTTTTATCCAATTCATTCAATTTTTCGGCCAGCTTGACGTAGCCCTGGGGATCATTGAAGTCCGATTGCAGATAGTAGATACCCGATTCGAAGCTTTCCCAGACCTGTGGATTGACTGGTTTTTGCCGCGAGAATTGGTTGATTGAATCGAGTGCCTGTTTACGAAAAACATCATCGTTGTATGGCCTGCGAGCAAATCCTATGACAGAGAAACCTGCTGGCAGGGGATGTTCGAGAGCCAGGTTGTAAAGCGCGGGTAGCAGTTTGCGGTGGGTCAGATCTCCGGTAGCGCCGAAGATGACCATCACACATGGCTCGGGGCTATGTTTGGTGCGCAGCCCCTCCCGTAAGGGATTTGGAGCCTCGGCTACGCTACGTTGAGGCATGGGTACTCTCCTGAGTTTACTAGTAAAGCGTTGACAAAAGAGCAAGAATGCTCCTGACAACTGAGCGATCAAGGTCGCCCTCATAGTGAGGACGTTTTAAGCAGACCTATGTGGCATAGAATAGTCTATTTGTCTGAGTCTGCGCACCTCCTAAAGCCGTACCTGAAACGCACATAAAAGTTTCTGGTCGTTGGCGGTTGGCCGACCGCCTGGAAAGATCGCTCTTCGACCTGAATGCACTGCCGTGTGCAGTCTATCTTTGCCTGGCAGGTGACGCCCTGGTGGCAGGGGTACTACAGGTTGCATGGCGGGGACAGCGGAGAGTAAACAGCCTCTCCGTTGAGTGTGAGACCAGTTTCTATGCCCTCTAGCGAGAGTGAGAGGACTGGCTCCTTGCTCATCCATGTCTATTGCGCCTTGCGTGTCTGTTGGACGCTCCTGCCGGGCGTCGCCTGGTAGTGTGTCTTTTGCAGTCTGTGAGACGTGTAGCCTAGACTGTTTGACCGGCTTTGATGGCGTGTTGTTTGCCAGATATGCCCTCAAAGAGTTGGTGGAAGGAGTCTTTAAACTTTTGCACTCCCTCGTCCTGCAACTGCTGAGTGACCTGGTCGTAGTGGATGCCGGCTTTTTCGAGGGCATCTAACACCTGGTGGGCCTGCGGCACCTCTTTATCGATAGTGCGGGCGGCCACGCCGTGGTCGGAGAAGTTTTTAATAGTCTCCTGCGGCATCGTATCGACCGTGTCGGGTCCGACCAGTTCTTCGGCGTAGAGCACGTCGCGATAGGCG
>DAOTTJ010000115.1:0-17021 GCA_034437695.1 Ktedonobacteraceae bacterium | reverse complement strand
GGCGGCGAGCCGCCTGAAAAACCCATGCTGCTGATAGACTAAGGTTTTATTTAGCGTTGGACAGTGTGGCCTGAGCTTTCGAGCACTTTGATGGTTGGTTCGAGGTTGGGTGATTTGACCAGGATATAGTCGGTTTCGTAGGTTGCGATGGCCAGGATACTGATCTCGGCTTGCGCCAGTGGAATGGCCAGCGCGGCGTGTACGCCCGCCATGCTGAGGTCGAACGAGCCTTCTACGCGTAGACAGCGCCAGTCGCGCTCGGCCTGTATCTCGGCGGGGACGTTTTCTTGCAGGCAGGCAATCGAGAGTTCGTTACGTGTGCGGGTCAGCGAGGTGAAGTCGTCTCCGATCAATGCCCAGTAGGGGATGTGTCCATTGGGTTCCAGATGACAGAGTGCATATATCTGTGGTAACAGGCTGAGTGTGTGCTTGATCATACGCCTTGCAATCTCCTTGAAATTTGCTTAGAGCAAGAAGTATCATCAAACAGTAATCGCCGCAGACGCCCGGACATTGCGACACTGCATGTAGACGAAATAAATCAAATCCTGCGCGAGCGATGAAATTTCTTGTCGTCTGCATTCTACACCACTGATGCTGGTCATGGCAAAGCAAGCGAGAGGGGCTTCGGGTCAACGACCAGCACGGTTCAGGGGGTATTTTGGGTTAAAGTGCCAAAATACGATAGAGCAATCTTTATACTTTTTGCACAAAGGGGCAGGGTCTTGAGACAGCGAAACGAGCGGTCCCGCTCGTTTCGCTGTCTGAGGGGGGTGATGTGCTGTTAGTTGGATGTATTAGATGATGCGCTGGACGGCCTGGCGGTAGCGGCGGATCAGGGTATTGGTTGAACTGTCGTGTGTGAGAGTTGGCGCGGTGGTGTCGGACAGTTCGGGGATGATCCGTTGTGCCAGGACTTTGCCCAGTTCGACGCCCCACTGGTCGAACGAGTTGATGTGCCAGATGGTTCCCTGGACAAAGACTTTGTGCTCGTAGAGCGCGATCAGGCGACCGAGGGTCTGCGGTGTGAGCTGGTCGAGCAGCAGGGTGTTGGTAGGATGGTTGCCCTCGAAGGTACGGTGTGCGACCTGGAAGGCCGGGACGCCGTCGGCTTCGACCTCGGCGGCGGTCTTGCCAAAGGCCAGGGCTTCGGTCTGCGCGAAGAGATTGGCCATCAGCAGATCGTGGTGATTGCCGAGCGGGTTCAGGGTCTGGTTAAAGCCGATGAAGTCGCAGGGGATGAGTTTGGTTCCCTGGTGGATGAGCTGGTAGAAGGCGTGTTGACCGTTGGTGCCGGGCTGGCCCCAGATGATCGGACCTGTCTGGTAGTCGACCGTTTTGCCTGCGAGGTCGACGTGTTTGCCGTTGCTCTCCATATCGAGCTGCTGAAAATAGGCGCTCAGGCGGCTGAGATAGTGGTCGTAGGGCAGAATGGCCACCGTTTCGGCTCCGAAGAAGTTGTTATACCATAGGCCGAGCAGGCCCATGATGACCGGAAGGTTGTGCTCGAAGGGGGTTGTGCGGAAGTGCTCGTCCATTTCATGAAAGCCGGCGAGCATAGCGTAGAAAGCCTCGGGTCCGATCGCGACCATCAGCGAGAGACCGATGGCGGAGTCGTAGGAGTAGCGGCCGCCGACCCAGTCCCAGAACTCAAACATATTCGCGGTATCGATGCCGAACTTTGCCACCTCTGCCGTGTTGGTTGAGACTGCCACGAAGTGTTTGGCCACGGCGCTTTCGTCGCCCAGGGCCTTGAGTGTCCAGTCACGCGCCGAGTGGGCGTTGGTCAGGGTCTCCAGGGTAGTAAAGGTTTTCGACGAGATCACGAAAAGCGTTTCGGCGGGATCGAGGTCGCGGGTGGCCTCAACGAAATCGGTGGCGTCGATATTTGAGACGAACCGCGCAGTAATCTCGCGGTCGCTATAGTATTTGAGTGCCTCATAGGCCATGAATGGTCCGAGGTCAGAGCCGCCGATGCCGATATTGACGATGGCGCGAATGCGTTTGCCGGTGTGGCCCAGCCACGCGCCGCTGCGCACACGTTCGGCGAAGCTGGCCATCTTTTCCAGCACGGCGTGGACCTCGGGGACGACGTTCTGGCCGTCGACCAGGATCGATGAGCCTTTGGGTGCGCGGAGCGCGACGTGCAGGACGGCACGTTTCTCGGTCGTGTTAATCTTTTCGCCGCTAAACATGGCGTCGATGCGCTGGCGCAGGCCCGACGAGTCGGCCAGCTTGAGCAGCAGTTGCAGCGTCTCGTCGGTGATGCGGTTTTTGGAGTAGTCGAGATAGATTCCCAGCGCGTCCAGGGCAAAACGCTCGCCGCGTTGTGGGTCTTCGGCAAAGAGGGTCCGCAGGTGGGTGGTGTGTACGTTTTCGTAGTGTGTAGCAAGCGCTTGCCACTCTGGACGCTGCGTTAAAGGTGTCAGCGTCGATTGTGTAGGCATTGTTGTATTTCTCCCGGTTCAGTGAGTAGACGTATTTTTCTAGTGGGGTAGCCAGGGTGGGTGTATATGCTGCCCTGTCTCAGTCTAGCTTTGCCGATGAACGTTTGTCAACTGTGGCCTGCGGCGGGCAAGTTTTTTTGATCTTTGATGGTCGAGCGAGATCGCCCCATTTCCCAGGAAAGAGAAGGTGCGAGGTGGAGCTTTGCAGGCGCAAAGCTCCACCTCGCACGTGAGACTTATGCTTCGTCACAGCGAAGCATTTCAGAAAAAGCCTACCTATGAAAACCCCCGACCTGGCGGGCTGCTCTTTCTCTTCGTCCTCACGTAGTGGCTCAGGGTTTCAGAGGTATCTGACGAACCAGTTGGCGGAGCGGTGCAGGCGGTCGACGCGCTGGCGTGGGGTGCCGACGCCGGGGAAGTCGAGCAGGTGGCCTGAGTCTGGGTAGAGTGCGAGTTCGACCGGATGCTGGCGGCTGCGCAGTGCGTGGAAGAGTTGTTTAGATTCGGACGGTGGGCAGCGCAGGTCGTCGGCTGAGTGCAGGAGCAGGAGCGGGACGCGGATCTCGTCGGCGAAGGTCATGGGCGAGCAACTGCGCATCAGCGTCTCGGCGTCTTGTCCAGAGTCGGTAGTTCCCATGATCAAGCTGAACCAGAGCCACTGGTCCGAGAGCGAGCTACAGGTGACCAGCGAGGTGACTGGATTGCGGGCCACGGCGGTCTTGAAGCGCTGGGTCTGAGTGATCGCCCAGCAGGTCATGTAGCCGCCGTAGCTGGCTCCGGTGATGGCCAAACGTGTGCTATCGAGCGGCTCGGTCGCGCAGACGTGGTCGAGACCGAGCATGAGGTCGCGGAAGTCGTCGCCGCCCCAGTCGTTGATGATTTTGCGGCAGAAGTCTTCGCCGTAGCCGCAGCTACCGCGTGGGTTGGCGGCCAGGACGGCGTAACCCATGCCAGCGAGTACCTGGAAGTCGTGGACGTAGCTTTCGGCCCACGCCAGGGTGGGACCGCCGTGGACATCGAGGACGAGTGGCGCACGGACGCCTGGGGGCAGTGGTGGCAGGTAGAGCCAGCCCTCGATCTCCTGGTCGTCAAAGCTGCGCCAACTGACCTTGTGTGGACGGATGACGTGACGGTTGCGCATCAGTGCGTCGTTCACGCTGGTCAGGCGGCGGCGGTTGCTGCCGTCGCCCGCGATGGCCCAGATGTCGCCTGGGGTAAACCAGTCGGTGCGTAGTACGGAGATCGTGCGGCCATTTGCGCTCAGGTGTGGACTCAGATAGCAGCCGTTCCCAGTGGTCAGCGGCTCCTCGTGGTTGGTATTGATGAAGAGCCGATTGAGGTGGACGTGGCCGCGCGTCTGCACGGTGGTCAGCAGCGATCTGTTGTCGGGGTACCAGCAGGGACGGCTGACCGAGTAGATGTGCAGGTAGTCGACGATCGTTTCGATGCTGGTCTGGCTCTGTGAGATGGTTGTCGCTGGTTTGGGGGCGCTCTGGCCGCTGGCCTCGACGATCCACGGGACGACATTGGCGGTCTCGCTCTGGTTGGCCGCGAAGTAGAAGGCCAGCCATCTGCCGTCGGGCGACCAAGATGGCTGTTGGGCCAGGCCGTCGGCTGGACTCAGGCGGCGCAAACGTCCGGTGGCGGGGGTCAGAACCCAGAGGGCCATGCTCGCGCTCAGGTCGGGGGCTACGCGGCGATTGACGCACAGCGCGATCTCCTGGCTATCGGGTGACCAGCAGGCCTGGACGTGGTCAACCGGCTCGATGGTCAGACGCGTGGCGTCCTGTGCGCCTTCCAGCTCGATCTGCCAGAGGTGTTGATGGCGACCGTATTTGTAGCCCACGCCATCCCAGGTCTCGTCCAGGCGCGTCCAGACCTGGACGTTCGCTTCTTCGTCGGTGGTGGACTGGTCGTCCTGACTTTTCCAGGGACTCTGCGCCAGGAGCGCCCGCCCGTCGGGTCGCCAGCTAAAGTCGGTCACGGCACCTTTGAGAAAGCTGACCTGTCGGGCTTCACCGCCGTTGAGCGGGAGGAGATAGATCTGGGGCGCACCCGCGCGGTCGCTGACAAAGGCCAGCGTGCGACCATCGGGCGACCAGCGCGGCTGTGTCGCGTTAGACGCCTCGTTGGTCAGTTGGCGCGGTTTGCCGCTATTTGCCGTGGCTGACACCAGCCAGATCGTTGTACGGGTCGTATTCTCGCTCAAACTGCTGGTGGTCAGCGTATAGGCGATCAGCAGTCCATCAGGGGAAACCTGGGGTCCCTCGACCAGTTGCAGACTTGCCACGTCCTCGGGCGACATAAAGGCATTGGCCTGGGCGATTGGCAGCGGTGCGCTGGTCGGTTGCATTAGAAGTGGGGGCGTCTCCGTGTCAGGCGTGGACATGGGAAGAACCTGGATCATCTCGGTCATTGGCCCGATGGGCATCGCGACCGTTGTCTCGTCGGTTGCATCATCGGCTGGTTCCTGCGTCGCCTGAACCGGGAAAGTCCGGGTGGGGAGGTCGTTCCCGGCGTCATCTGGTATTACCTCGTGCTCGTCTGTCGTCTCATCCGCCGTCTCTGGCGTTGGCGCGTCATCCTCACGTGCAAGCTCGGGCGCGTGCGCCTCCTGAGCCGTCTTATCGGTCTGTTCATCCATAGAATATATCCCCGCTTTACTTATACAAAGAACGTCTTCTCATCTCAGGACTGCGCTAGCAACTATACTGAAGATTCGGGTGCGCGTCAAGCAACCCCCTTCTCGCACCAAAAATCAGGGTGGGGGCGCAAGCCTTGCCTCTGCCTTAAAACTGCACTTTCTCTCTCCACATATAAGAAGATATGCTATAGTATTCTTGTATTTAAAATCATTTCGTTTGTGGCCTTTGTCTTGAACTAAAGATCTTTCGAGGTGAATGTATGTTTCCTTTTCCCCAGGGGAAAATTGGTCACTATCATCTTGTTCGTCGCATTGGAGGCGGGGGAATGGGGGAAGTCTACCTGGCCGAGGAGCAACGGATGGGCATCACGCGGAAGGGAGCGATCAAAACGATTCGCGCTGAGATCAATCAGTACCCAGACCAGGCAGCAATCCGGGATGCCGAGCGGCTCTTCCGCCGGGAGATGCAAGCGATCACCACGCTTGATCATCCCGGCATTTTACCCCTCTACGATTTTGGCGAAGAGCTGATCGAAGAGACTCTTTTGACCTATATGGTGATGCCTTTCCGCCCGGAAGGCTCGCTGGCGAGCTGGCTGCACAAACAGGAGAAGCCATTGAGCCTGGAGGAGACTACTCATTTTATCGGCCAGGCTGCACAGGCATTGCAACATGCACATGAGCATGGATTGATCCACCAGGATGTGAAGCCGGCGAATTTTCTTCTGCGCGATCGTTCAGATCAGGCATTGCCGGATCTCCTCCTGGCTGATTTTGGCATTGTCAAAGTCACGACCGCCACTACGACGGCCAGCCAGAGTATCCGTGGTACGCCCGCATACATGGCTCCCGAGCAATGGAATGGGTATCCAGTTTCCGCCACTGACCAGTATGCACTTGCGATTATGGCGTACTTGCTCCTGACCAAACAATACCCTTTTAAGGGGAGTATGCAGCAAGTGATGCGTCAGCACCTCGATATACATCCACCGGCTCCCAGTGTCTTCAATCCGGCGCTCCCGCCCGACCTGGATCTGGTTCTCCTTCACGCGCTGCGCAAGGTTCCCGCCGAGCGTTTCGCGTCGATTGCTGCGTTCGCTAATGCGTTTTGGCAAGCAGCTCATCAGCCGACTCCGCGAGCTTCACCAGCAGTTCTGCCATCGCCCGCAGAAGGAGTGCGTATCCCGCCGCCATCGACAGCAGCGGCGGTGCCTTTCCCGTCCTCTAGTGTCTATCCCGGAGCAGGATCAGCACCGATTATTTTTCCAGAGCACGAGATGCCCGTGCTGCCGCCTACTCCGGTTGCGTCCTCAATAAGCGCCGCAGGTGGCGCACGAGAGTAAATCCACTGAGACTTCTGGGGGCAGTAATCCGTTTTAGAGATCAGGAAGAGAATTATCCCCCAGGAAAGGAAAGAGCAGCATGCCGCCATCATCTGATCGTCGCAAATCATCCGATGAGCCACCCCAGGACGACATCGATCAGCTTTTTAGCCGCCTTCAACCCCTGGCTGTGCCTGACGATCTCATGCAGCAGCTACTCAACCGTATTCAGCAGCTCCCCCTCCCGCAGCGTCAGCAGGATGCCACCTCTGGCACGGACGAGACGCGTGGTGGTGAGGCCCCGAAAAAATCCCACTGAGCATCTTGGGTTTGACTGAGAAAGCTGAGATCTTACTTAAAAAGCGCTAACTTTGCTTAGCCTTCTTTAGTTTCTGCTTAGAGTTACGTATAGCAGAGCTTAAAACCGTTGCAAAACTGTTTTGAGCAGGTTACTCTAAGTATAAGATAGAAAGAAGGAGAGAAAAAATGCAAGTACGAGAACAGAACCGCAACCAGTCGAGTGAGCTGACTGATGGAGCGCTGGCGGAATTGACCCTGGGTGGCGATCAGGAGGCATTTGAAAAGCTTGTGCAGCGCTATAGCACCGCGCTTTTCAACTTTATCTGCCGCTTCCTCAACGACTATGACGCTGCGTCCGATATCTTGCAGCAGGTCTTCACGCAACTGTATATTTCGTTGCCCAAGTTGCGCACTGGAGAGCCGTTGAAGGCGTGGTTATTCCAGGTGGCTCGTAATCGTTGTCTCGACGAGCTGCGCCGCAAGCGCGTTGTGCATTTTTCTGAACTCCAGACCGCGTACGAGGAAGAGGATCTTTCGCCGCTGTCGATTATCCCCGATACCAGTCCACTGCCTGAAGATATTGCCGAGCGCCACGATTTGCAGCATATCCTACAAGGGGCAATTGCCGAGCTGCCGCCGAAATTCCGCGCAGTCGTTCTTTTGCGCTACGCTTCGCAATTGAGTTTCTCTGAGATTGGGCGGGCCTTACAGATGCCAGAAGCGACGGCCAAGACCTATTTTCAGCGAGCTAAACCTCTGCTGCGCACGGCGCTGCGCGACCAGTATAATGAGCTTAATGCGACGGTCGCGACCTGCTAGAAGTGTGGTGGATGCAGGAAACTTTGAAACTTCTCACTTGTCTTATGAGTAATTGGATTAAGGTCGTTGCACTGCGATCCCAGGCTTAATGAAACAGGACAAGAGGGAAAGTTATGATGCGTATGATTTCATATAGTTTTGTCGCTGGAAAGAGCGAATCTGAAGACGAGATAGATCAGTTGTTCAGTTATTTGCCACAAATGGAGGCACCAGACGAACTTATTGCCCGGATCATCGCGCATATCGGGCATCTGCCCGTCCCTCAAATTGTGCCGCCGTGGAGTCGACGGGATGTGGGGGCAGAGGCCCTGATCGTACGCAACGAGGGACGCGCACCTTCCTAGAAGGAAGGCCGCGCACGTGTTCAATGGAGCTACCCATCTATCGTAAGATGCAGAACTACGAAGCGATCTGATCAGAAAGTTTTCCTGTCGTGACCAACCAGCGAATAAACTCCAGACGACGATGATCGACAACGGCCTGGAGTTTCTCGCGCTCAGTATAGTCCTGGCGGAGTTTGCTCAGGCGTTGCATCTCTCCTTCGGCGAATCCACCTTTACGCAAAATTTCACGATCATCCTTGCGGTCCATAGTGTGCCTCCTTTTACAGCCGCTAGGGTGTTACGCCTAACATGCGCTCAATACGCTTGAGAAGTGTTGGAATGGGATAAGGTTTTGGTAGGTGATCTAACGTTGAACGGGTTTCACCGTGTGTGTGCAGGTACCGTTGCGTTGCTGCTTCGGCACTGGTTAGCAGGACGGGCGTTGTGGATGTGCCGGTATCGGCACGCAGTGCCTTGAGGACATCCCAGCCGTTCATCGTACCGGGTAGATCCAGGTCCAGTAGGACCAGATCGGGGATGGTGTCGTGGAGTGCATTGAGTGCCAGCTCTCCATTTTCGGCCAGAGTAACGACATAGCCCTGGGTTGTCAGCCAGTTGAATTCCAGCTTCGCCAGCGAGGGGTCGTCTTCTACCAACAGGATAGAACCGCGAGAGGTAACAGGTGATGGACTCTCCGTACTCAGTTCGACCCGTCTAGGCTCGCGCATTGGATTGGCAACTGTCATATCGTCCTCAACATTCAAGGGCTGGTGGACCCCTTTCCTTGTCTGTTCGCAACACCAAGTGTGGTACTGTTCTCTTCTCAACACTGGTCCAAGAACCGTTGCCTCAAAGGTAAGCATAGCAGATATCCGGTGAGGATACTGTGAAAACGTCAGGCTATTTTGTGAAAATGCTGTGAAGGTTTTTACCCATTTCTCACTGCTCGTCTGGTAGTGGGACATAGTAGCCGACGCCCAGTTCGTTGAGCAAGAAGCGTGGTTGGGCGGGATCGGGTTCGAGTTTGCGCCGTAGGTGGCGAATAAAGGTGCGTAGGTAGGTATTTTCGGCGCTATAGTCGGGACCCCAGACGCGTTGCAGGAGGTCTTTGTGGGTGAGGACTTTGCCTGCGTGGCGTGTAAGTTCGCAGAGCAGGTCGTACTCAGTGGGAGTGAGATGGACATCCTGGCCGCTGGTGCTGACCAGGCGGTGGGCGTAATCGACGACCAGACCGCTTGCGCCGCCGCAGCGATAGAAGGGGCGTTGAGTCTCGTTGTTGGCCAGTCCACTGCGCAGGCGTGCCGTCTCGTCGGCGCGGCGTAAAGCCACGCGCACGCGGGCCAGGAGTTCGTTCAAGCTAAAGGGTTTGGTCAGATAGTCGTCGGCCCCTTCGTCGAGTGCGCGGATCTTGACGCGTTCTTCATCGTCGGCTGAGAGGATAATCACGGGGGCGCTGCTCCATTCGCGCAGGCGGCGCAGAAACTCCAGGCCGTCGAGCGAGGGCAGCGAGAGGTCGAGCAGGATCAATTGAGGCTCGAAGTAGGCGGCCTGGTCGATGGCCTGAGCGCCGTCGCGGACGGATTGGACCATAAAGCCGCGAGCACGCAATTGTACTTGCAGGAAGTTACGCATTTGCGGATCATCTTCTACGCAGAGAATACGAACTTTTTTTTCGATCGTGGCCATAGGTGAGCGACTCCTCTATCTATCTATCTATCTATCCAACCTCTTTGGCCGGGCTGGCCAGTGAGAGCGTAAATGCAAAGATGGCACCTTCGCCGGGACGGCTCTGGACTTCGAGCGTGCTGCCGTGCGCTTCGACGATGCCTTTACTGATATACAGACCCAGGCCGGTCGCGGGACTCCAGCGTTTCCCATGTCGCGCGAGCTGCTCAACGGCGTTGTCGATGGGCTGTGCGGGACGGCGAGCGCCTGTGCGGTGGGCGGCGGCAAAGGTGCTGAAGCGTGTAAAAAGCTCGGCCTGTTGTTCGGGGGTAATGCCGGGTCCGTGGTCGATGACGAGCAGGGTCACGCCCTTCACCTGTCCTTGCTCGTGAGCGATGCGTGCTTCCAGCCAGACTGTATCTCCGATCGGTGCGTAGCGAAAGGCGTTGCTGAGCAGATTGGTCAGCACGCCCATAATCAGCTCGTAGTCGCCCAGGACGGCGGGCAGTGCGGCTGGTTGGCGAATGGTCAGGCGACGTTGCGAGGAAGAGATCAGGGCTTCCAGGCGGTCTTGCAGGTCTTCAAACATCTCGGGGAGTAGGAGCGGTTCCAGGTCCAGACGCAGTGCGCCGGCTTCGACGCGCGAGGCATCGAGGAAGTGGTTGACCATGCTCGTCAGGCGTTCGACCTGCTCGTCGGCCGAGTGCAGGAAGTCCTCCTGTTCTGTGGGCGACCAGGCCATATCGCGGGCCTGGAGGGCGCTGAGGTGGGCGCGAATATTGGCTAGCGGCGTCTTGAGTTCGTGGGCCATCGTGGTAAAGAAGTCTTCCCGCGCCCGTTCCAGAGCCTTGAGCCAGGTGATATCCTGCCAGACCAGCACGACGCTGGCCGTGGTTCCTGTGTTGGCCAGGAGTGGGGCCGCGTTGACCAGCAGGTTGAGTAGCTGGCGGTCGGTCTGGAAGGTGTGGAACTCGGCTTCGCTGGCCAGGTGCAGGTAGAGCGCCCGGTAGAGCGGTTGCTGCTGATAGGGGACCGATGCGCCGTCGGCGTCGTACATAACGATAGGCGCGAGCAGATCTTCGATCTTCAGGCCGACCGCGTCGGGCGGGGTCTGCCTGGCGTTGACGTGCTGGACGCCCAGGCGTTCGAGCAGCTGCGTAGCCTGGTGGTTGATCAGCGTGACCTGCTGGTTATCCAGCGAGATAAGCATCACGCCTGCGGGCAGACGTTCGAGCAGGAGTTGGAGCGTGGCCTGGGTCTCCTGGAGGTCGGTATTGCGCTGCGCCAGCTCGGCGGTTCGCGCCCTGACCTCGCGTTCGACGCGTTTGCGGGCGGTGGCCTGGGCGGTAACATCGTGGTAGACCACGACATAGGCGAAGACCTGTCCAGTTTCGTCCTGGATCGGCGCTTTCGAGCGGCGAATGCTATAGAGCTGGTTGTTAGCCCCGCTCATCTCGAACTCGTCGACGTTCTGTGTCTCTGCGCCCTGTTCCAGACTGGCGATCGTCTCGACGATGCTCGGTGAGTTCTGGCGGAAGTGGGCCTTGCTCCGCGCCGTCGCCTGGCTGATGTGCAGTCCGATATCCGCGTCCGACCAGCCGAGCAGGTTGCGGGCGGCGTGGTTGATCTCCATCAGCCGCCACTCGACATCGTAGATAATCACCCCGTCGGGGATGGCTCGCATGACGTTTTCGAGCTGGTGGGCCTGTTGACTGGCCACGCGGGCCAGCAGCTTAATGCGCTGAAAGAGGCGAGCGTTCTGAATGGCCAGGCCTGCCTGCGTGGCAAACTGCTCAAGCATCTCGACCTCTTCGGTGGGCAGACCGCGTGGGCGGCGGTGGTAGATCTCGATAGTTCCCAGGATTGCCCCCGGCACCCCCTCGGGCAAGGTCTCCAGGATCGGCACACACACGACCGAACCGGGACGGCGCGGCCGTCCGTTGTCGTTGAGAATCGGGAAATCGATCTGTGGCATCACACTCGTATCCTCGACCACCAGAGCCTGACGGGTGCGCAGGACTGTATTGATGAGCAGGCGTTCGTCGATCTGGGGGTGCCAGTCGGCTGCGCCCGCGTCAAGACCCTGTTGGGCGACTATACGGACGATCGGTATGCCGGCGTGCAGCGTCGGTGGCGGGTCGGTCGCGCTCTCGCTCTCCAGATAGATACGTGCCGTCGCTTCGTTCTCATCTTCATCGATGAGGAGCACCGCGCACCGCTTCGAGCCGACCAGCTCTTGCATGGCCAATAAAATGCGATCAAGCACATCGTGCAGCGGCGACTGGCCCGCAATGGCGGCTGAAATATGGCGAATAGCCTCAAGTTGCAGAGAGGAACGGACGCTGCTCGTCAGATCCTCGATGCTTACAAGCAGGGTCGGCTGCTGGTCGGCATCCGCGGCGGGAGCCAGTTCGAGCGAGACGCGCCAGTAGGTACGTCCGCGCACCTCAAGAAAGCCCTCGAAGGGCAGATCTGAGAAGACCAGCTTTTTGCCCGTCTGCCAGACCTGCTCAAGGAACGGGAGCGCCATCTGGTAGAGGTCGGGCGGGAGAATCTCAGCAATGCCCAGGCCAACCACGCCGTGCGCCAGCCAGGGATCGGGTGTGATCGAGTGGACGTAGGCGTTGGCATACAGGACGCTTAAAGCGGGGTAATCGAGGATGACCACGCCAATGTTCATACGTTCCAGGATATGTTGCAGTTGCGTCATGTCTGTGTGTTCCATCTGTACCTGAGATCTGGCTTTTCCATCCGAGCCACACTTTAACATATGGCTCCTTTCTATTATACAGCGTTTTTGTACAACTTTCTGAGGAATGGCTGAAGCGGTGAGTTTTCCCACGTTTTCGCGCGCGTTTTCCCTGCCTGTTGACGTTTAATAACCTGAGGGGTTTTTGAACAAGAGTTTATGCCAGGCAGGCAACTCAAGCGGAGGGTGGCACATATATGGCCAGCTTGGAGCAATATACTACCTATTTCGTACGGCTGATAGACCTCTGGTTTCCCGGCGCTCCTCCATCGCTGCTCCTCTTTGCGGGGATACTCGCGGGCTTTCTGGCGTTGGTCCTGGTGCTGGTGGTGTTGCGTCTCTTCCTGGGTCTGATCGCCGCGATTTTTGGTCTTAAACGTCGGCAACGTGTGCGGAGAAGACGGATAGTCAACAGGCCTGTGCCGGCGCGTCTCTATTCGACAAACTGGCATGTGGAGCGTGAGCGGCGGCGCAGGGAGTTTTTGCGCCGCTTAAAATGAGCTAGCTTATTTTAAACATGAACAGAGCATAGTACGTAAAGAGCAGGATAGGTTGTCCAGGCGTCCCGCTCGAAAAACCCATGCTGCTCTTTATGTATGAAGCTACCAGCCGAGAATGACAGCGACGTAGTGGCGGGTCTCGGTGGGCAGGTAGGCGTACCAGTTTGCTCTGCCGAGGCGAATGGCACGCTGGACTGCGCCAGGGCCGGCGTTGTAGGCGGCCAGGGCCATTGCGTAGTTTCCGCCGAAGCTGGCATTGAGTTGGGCCATCAGACGTGCCGCTCCATAGAGCGAGCTGGTGACGTTCCAGGGATTGACTCCCATCAATTTAGCGGTTGAGGGCATAAACTGGGCGATGCCTTCAGCGCCAGCGGGCGAGTAGGCGCGTGGGTTGAAGCCGCTCTCCTGTTGGATCTGACGCAGAAAGTACGTTGGATTGAGGCCGGCCCAGCGTGCGGCCTGGTAGGCAATCGTGCGGTATGAAGTCGCGTTTGTGCTGTATGCCACGGTCATCATATCGTTGGGTGCCAAGACGGTTTGCCAGGTTGTATCGGGAGCTTGCAGGGACGTGGAGGCGACGATGGCTGTGTCGTGTTGATTGCTTCGTGCTGATGTCTGGCCGGCCTGAAGTCCGAATATACCTCCAAGCAGGAGCGTCCCGGCAGTGGCGCTCCCAGCGAATGCGAGCGCGATGCGTGTGCGCAGGTTACTCTTACGGACATGCGAAGAAGCGGTTGGCTGGATGTTCGTGTTCTTTTTCATGAAAAAACCTTTCTGCAAATACGTACACTGTGTATCATCTCTTGCAGGCCCGCACAACGCGCTCCTCGTTAGTCTGAGGGAGGGAATGAAGACAACCTGGTGGGGTGCATTCTTCCGAACGTCTTCGCTGTTGGGTTTTGGATGATCTATCAAGCGTTTACTCTAGAGTACCGGGTTACCACTTCCATTGCGTAGTACCAGGGTACTATTTCAACTCAGGAATACCATCCGTGGTACTGAGGCGTCGTAAAAAACACTCACTGTGTCGTCGACGTGGCGGCGAATTGTTTTTCGTCGGTAGGAGAAGTATACAGTACCATATTTCAACCAGTCAATTTATATAGGACTCCGGTACTATGCCAAATGATTTCTCTGTGCTCCACGATGTTTCTTTTGGCCGGTGATGAGAGGTGGCAGCCTGGATATTGTCGTGCTGAATGGGTAGGGGCGTTATGAGTCAAAGCAGACGATTGGCGACTGCTTTGACTCATGGAGGATTGGTTAGCTGAGGCGGTTGTGCGCCCAGAACTCCAGGAGGTCGCTTTTTGTCACGATCCCTTCAAGCTTTTCGTTTTTGACGACCGCGACTGCGGTCTGTCCGGCGCTGAAGAGCGTATAGGCTTCCTGGACCAGTGCATCGGCCTCGATGGCGCTGAACGGGGGGCCTTGCAGGTCGTTGACGGTGGCATTGGTCAGCGATTCGCCGCTGGCCAGGAAGCGCAGCAGGAGGTTTTCGGTCAGGCTGCCGACCATCTGGCCGTGTGCGAGGACTGGCATCTGGCTGATGCCATAGCGGCGCAGTAGTTCGACGGCCTCGGCCACTGAGTCTCCAGGAGCTGTGCTGACGATGAGTGGAGTAGTCTCCAGGTGGGTGCGGCGGTAGTTGAGCACATCGCTGATCGTCGGCTGTTCGTTCTCGCTGAACAGTAACATATTGCTCTCACGCATCCATGTGTCGTTGAACTGTTTGGTCAGATAGCCGCGACCGGTATCGGGCAGGAGGACCACCACCACGTCCTGTGGGGTCAGGCGGCGGGCGTACTGGAGTGCGGCACCCAGGGCGGTGCCAGCCGAGCCGCCCGTGAGGATGCCCTCTTCGCGGGCCAGGCGGCGGGCCAGATTAAACGACGTGCGGTCATCGATGCGGATACACTCATCGACGACCTGTGGATCGTAGTTGTCGGGCAAGAGTTCCATGCCGATGCCCTCGACCTTGTAGGGTCCGGGAACGTCGCCGGAATAGACCGAGCCGGGCGGATCGGCCCCGATAATCTTGATAGCAGGGTTCTGCTCCTTTAAATAGCGTCCCGTCCCTGAGATCGTCCCCCCGGTGCCGATTCCCGCGACAAACGCGGTGATGCGTCCATCGGTATCGCGCCAGATCTCAGGACCCGTGGTGCGATAGTGCGTGGCCGGGTTGGCCGGGTTGGAATACTGGTCGGGACAGCACGCGCCGGGGATCTCTGCGGCGAGACGGTGCGCGACGTTTTTGTAGTGTTCAGGCGATTCGTGTGAGACGTTGCTTGGGCAGATCACTACCTCGGCTCCGTAGGCGCGGAGCAGGCTGCGCTTCTCTTCACTGGCTTTGTCGGTCATGACAAAGATGCAGTGGTAGCCCTTCAGGACCGCCGCCAGGGCCAGACCATGACCCGTGTTGCCGCTGGTCGGCTCGACGATGGTGCCGCCTGGACGCAGAAGACCCGCCTTTTCGCACTGTTCGATCAGCGCCGGACCAATGCGATCTTTGACGCTGCCGCCGGGGTTAAACATTTCCATCTTCGCCAGGACCAGCGGGGGAACATCTCTGGCAATGTGGTTGAGCCGTATAAGCGGTGTGTCCCCCATCAGTTGTAGGATATTATCGTAATAATGCATACCATTATGTAGCGCAGGTTTCTCCATTGTGTGTCTTTTCCTCTGTCTTCTATCCAGTTGCTCCAGGTAAGAGCGTGGTCGGTTTCTTTCTGAGACGCTGATCAGTATAGCACTCCTGGCTTTTGAAGGCCAGTTGCGTTCCTGTGTTCTCCCAGGGCTATTCAAAAGTCATCAGAAGCAGGGGTGCAGGGGACAAAAGTCCCCTGAGGGAGCGTGGGGTGTCCTCCATAGGCGCGGACTTAGGCGGGAGTGCAGAGGACGGCAGCCCTTTGCCGGAGCGTGGGGTGTCCCCAACAAACTTTTTATTCTGTTTTGCGTGTTTTGCTTCCGGCAAAACACGCAAAAAAGGAGTGCAGAGGGTGACCCTCTGCTCAAGTCCGCGCGAATGGGGGTGTCCTCGCACAAACCTCTTTTTCCTCTTTTACCTGCCACCGTAGGCGGCAGAGTGGACTTTTGAATAGGCCTGCGTGTTCTCCGCTTGCACTCAGTCGGTGAGGATCTGCCAGGATTGGCCTGCGTCTGTACTGATGAGAACTTTGCTCGGCCAGAAGAAGCCAGCCAGTAGCTCGCGCGAATTGGTCGGATCGACGACCAGCGCGACGAGGTCGCTGCGTCCAAAGTTCCAGACCTGCCGCCAGGTCTGACCCTGGTCGAGAGAGAGCCAGAGGGTGGGACCGACCTGCGCGTAGAGCGCCCGCCCATCGGGCGTGAAGACCACACGTGTGGCAAAAGACGGGGTGTGCAGTGTATTGAGCGCAATAAATGCACCCTGCGCCCGTTGACTATACAGTCCGTGGTCTGTGGCGCAGACGACTGTCGCCGCTCCGTTTGGGGTCCAGGTGGCGCTCAGGGCCACGACCATCCCCTGAACCTCCGTGATCTGTTGCCAGCTCTGACCGTCGTTGTCGGTCGTGAACAGACCTTGATCGCCGCCCATCAGCAGGTGCGCGGGATGGTAGGGATCGACCAGCAGCGAGGGGACCTGAATCGTGGCCAGGGTGCCGCTGGTAATCGCTTGCCAGTGACGACCCAGATCGTGGGTCTCAAACCAGCCAGCCTCGGTAAAGAAGACAAAAAAGTGACCCTGCACCCCGCTGGCCGCCTGAATGCTGTACGGATAGGCGGCGGTCGGCAGGTTGGCTGGCGAGGTTCGTTGCCAGTGCTTGCCGCCGTCTGCGCTGACTGCGATGCCCTCCTGACCAGCGGGATTGCCATCTGGGATAGTCAGGACCGCCAGCAGGTCGGCATTGGTCGGACTGACCGCGATCGAGGTCACCATACTGGCGCTCAGTTCGCCCTGGCGCTGCGGCCAGGTGTGACCATTATCGGCGCTGGCAAAGAGTCCAAAGTGCGTCCCCAGATAGATGACGCCCGGTCGGCTGCTCATCGCCACCGTGTGCAGGTGGGTACTGGCAGAAGAGAGCGGACGTCCGGCCACCGGGACCATCGGCTGCTGGTTCAGAAGCACCTGCCAGACCACCGCACCACCCACCGCCAGCAGGACCAGCAGCACAAGGATCGGGCGCGTGCGCCTCCCCACCTTCTCTACCTCCTGAACTGGCTCAGCAACGGTCAATCGCGATCTCATAGCGTCTCCTCTCCTTATAATGCAATT
>DAOTTJ010000114.1:0-10423 GCA_034437695.1 Ktedonobacteraceae bacterium | reverse complement strand
CTGCTACCTTCATGTTTATGGGTGGGGCAAGCCCGCCCGACCCTCAGGGGAGGGCAAAAAACCTACCCATGAAAAGGGTAGGGAATCGCAAGCCAGCGGCTTGCCGCAAAAAACAGAACCACAATCCCGTAACGCTATATCTTAACCATTGTCGGCGGCACCGGATAGGGCTGCGTATCCTCATCTTGAACTTTGACTTCCCTGGGTAAACCTGGCAGGAGAGCCGGCTCTCCTGCTGTTCCTTCTGGAAGATGTAGCGGCTCTGACGGTGTCTGTTCTGGTTGTAAACGTAAGCCCTGGAGAAGATCGTATATTACCACGCCGAGAGCACCGATCAGAAAGAAAGGTAAGATCTCAAACGGAATAACAGTGACTCCCATCAAGAAAGCCGCGTAAACGCATATTCCTGGGATCTGTACCAGAAACAGTATATAGAAGCGTCTGGGAAAGTAGATAGCGTAGAGCACAGAGCTGACTTCCGCCAGATAGAAATATCTATCGTGCATCTGTGGCAGAAAAAACGGGATCAAAAGCGTAAAAAGCAGTGACATCTGGATTGTCAGCTCTTTCGTGAGTTTATCTTTGAACTGTAGAAGTATCAGACAAAAGAGGAGAACCAGACCGAGCGTAAAGTAGGTACCAGCGGGTCGCAGGAGCGTGGCGAATTTCCCTGGTATCCAGATATAAAAATTTGGTGCATTCAGCGATAGCGTATAGTTAAACTCTTTTGCCTGGTTAACATAGATGGACAAAAGACTGGCGAGCGATCTACCCGCCACGAGTGCTGGGAGGAGAGAGACAAAGTAGGTGAGCGGTAGTAGAAATAAGTAGATCACCCTGATCTCTTTTTTGAGTACAGCAATCAGGAGCACCGGAAGAAAAAAGATAGCCTGGAGCTTGATAGCAAAGGCTAAACCAGCCGCAATACAACTCCACTGACCCTTCTTTTTGACTATGAAGTACAGCGAAAGCAAGCAAAAAGAGCTATAAATCGAATCAGTCTGTCCCCACATTGAACTATTCAGAAATATTGTAGGTAAAAAGAGCACACCTAGAGCCGCGATGATTCCTATATACTTATTTGGATATTTCTCAATCGTCAGCAGATAGACAATAAAAGCCAGGAAAAAATCGAAGAGCAGCGAGAAGCCTTTAATCGCGAGCAAGGGCTTGATAGGTAGAAAGGTGATCGCCACGATGAAGTAGAGGTAAGGCACATTATAGTCGGCAAAATTGTAGCGTAAAGCCCAGAAACCGCCATGCGTTTTGGCAAACATATACCATACTCCAAAGTAATAGGTGTAATCACCGCTCACAAATGAAAGTAGAGGCTTGCGTGCTAATAAAGATACAGCGATAATACTTGCAATAAGCATATAAGAGAAGTATTTTGCAATAGAGGTATCTAATTGATCGGCGAGACGCGAAAAACGAGTAGGTTGCATGAAAGATCTCTCCTGAAGCGCTTCTGGTAAAACAATCACAGCATACTTGATTTGATCTCTTTTGACATTCAAGGCGAATATCATTCTATCCATCTAGGAAGGTTCTTGTCAATGCAAATAGGACTTTGTATATATCTGATCATTTAGCCTGAAGATATTTGTTCGCACTGTTTTATTGACTTTGATCTATTTAGTAGGGCGCTTCAAAAGTCGACCTGGCCGTCTGTGGCGGCGGACAAAAAAGGAAAAAGAGGTTTTTGCGAGGATACCTCTGATTATCTGTCCCCTGGACAGAGTGCGAGTAAAGGGCTGCGCCCTCTGCACTCCTGCTTCACTTCATGCCTATGGGACTGCTGTCCCTTGCACGCTGCTTCTATGGTAAAATGAGCTACAGGATCTTCCTGGAAGAGAGGAGTCTATGAGACTGAAGTTTGCCGATCGTTCCGATTGGTCTGGTTTGCTGGCGAGGCGTTTTATCGTCAGGCGTTTGGATAGCGCGGAGTATCACGGCTACGTTACCCTGCTCCATATTGCTGAGATTAGCGAGCCGTTTGATGTCTTCTTTCAAGGTGAACGGGTGCGTATAGCGGCGCGTGGCTATGATTGGGTACAACATTTTCCCGATGGCGAGCACTACACACTTCTCGCGGCCTTTGACGAGCAAGGTGAACTGGTGCAGTGGTATATCGATGTCATAGGAGGGAGCGGTTTGGACGAGCGCGGTATTCCGTACTATGAGGATCTCTATCTCGACATCGTCATCTCGCCGCAGGGTGAGCCACTGGTGCTTGATGTAGAGGAGTTGGATCAGGCACTCAAGCGGGGAGAGGTGTCACCTGTCGAGTATGACTTTGCTTGGCGGATTGTCAGTTCGTTGCTGACGGCGCTTGAAGAAGATCTTCTGCCTCTCCTCTGGCTCAGCGAGAGTCATCGCGCATTACTTATGCGGGAATTAGAGTAGCCACGCGAGAAATCCTCACTGTATCGTGCGAAATGATAGAACGACCTTTCTTGCGAGGTTCGGAGAGGCCAGACAGAGAGGCGGGCGCTCAAAGCCGCTTCTAAGAGTGGCTATGAGTCGCCAGAACCTCACGGACCAGATTAGTTAATTGGTCATCGGTAAATGGCTTAGGAAGGTAACGGTCGGCTCCCTGGCGTAAGCCCCAGCTTTGATCGACAGGAGTATTTTTCGTACTCACCATAATAATGGAAAGCGTGTGTGCGGGGTCCATAGAGCGCAACTGGCGGCACAAGCTGAAGCCGCTCATACCTGGGAGAACTACATCCAGAATAACGCACTGTGGGCGTTCCTGAACGGCTTTACTCAACCCTTCCTGTCCGTTGGTCGCAATAGTCACCTGATAGCCGGCCTTTTGCAGCGCACGGGCCATGAGCAAACAGAGCGTCGCGCTATCATCGACGATAAGAATCTTTGGCGCAAATACCACTGATAGAATACCTTCCTTGTCAGTCTAAGGTCATTTGTCTACAATACATTTCCAGATACATTGATTATCATCACTTTCGTACGTATAAAAATGAACGTTTTCTCCTGTTTTGTGCCTAACTTTTTTCGTATTTTGTTAAAAGAACGAACGGAAGTTAGCAGATACACCAGTCATTATATGGCAAAAGTTTTGTATTTGCTAGTATCGATGGTAATTGGCATGTTTTCTTTGCTATAATGCCTGTAGATTACGCAGAAAGCGAAGGAATAGTCAATTATGTCGCGCCAGATTCGACCACGCAGTTCACTTACAGAGAATGTCAGGCTGATCGGCCAGATTCTACCCTGGCGTTTGTTTATTTTGATACCGTTCTTGTTGCTTTTTGCTATTCCAGCTTTTCTGCTTGGGACAGGGGCAGGCCGTGTTTTATTGCCCAATCTAACCGGCTTCTTCTATAATCTGGCCAATCCAACGCTCAATGTGATGCCTACGGCGACTCCTCCATTGATGGCGGTCTTACCGCAGCCCGGATCGATCTCCTATATCGTGCAAGACGCCGATTCGTGCGACGAGATCCTGAGTCAGGAGATGCACATGAGCGACGCCAGTCAGATTTTTACCGATACGAACCCGCAGACTGTGCAGGCGTTGAATAGCACTCTGGGACAGAATTGTGCCGATTTGCAGCCGGGGGAAGTGGTGACGTTGATGCCGCAATATCCTCTGGTCGCTCTGGGTGGAACGGTCATGAGTGTGAACCCTCTCTCGCCCGCTCAGCCTATTCCTACCCCTCTGATTAATGTTCAACGTGAAAAGCAAGTAGGCGTTGACTGTTCAAATAGCTGTCTCTTGACCGTGCGTATCGCTGCGGATGTGGAGGTTAAACTTTCGGTTCAGACCTCTATCCCGGTGCCGGTGGGGGCCTGGATCTGGGCGCAGGCGATGTATCCGCGGAAGACTGTGAGCGGCTTTGGCAACTATCCCTACGCCGATCCGGCCGCCTCGTTGACCGGGGCATCGTTGAATGTCTGTGATTTGCAGATCAACGATACTCACGATGACAATTCTCTCTCCTGCGACCAACTGTCGCCAAATACCATCGATGACGATGGGGGAGCCTGGTTATATGGAGTAACCGGGCGCGGTTCGCTTGATCACTGGAACTACAACCTTTCTCTGCCAGCGGGAGTGCGTGTGCTGATCTGGCTCTCCGTCGATAACAACGGCAATCTTCACTACCACAAGGGTAATCCTATCTATCGCTACGACGAGGCAACCCATCTCTATGTTCACCTTTGAGGGGAATCAGGGGATATTCGTGTGGTCTCGCTCTCTGAAAAAAGGATCGAGTTGCGTGCGTGTGGTCGTCATCCCATGTTCGCGACATGCTGGCAAAACCCTGGCGAGGTAGATTGTAAGCCAGAGACTTGTGGAGCAGTAAATAGCCTTGACGGCTATCCAGAAGGACTATCTGTTTCTAGCAATCCATGTTAAAATTCGCCAAGAAGAAGTAGCGCATTCCATAGAGTATAGTGGGAATTCTGGAGTAGACATGCAAAACTCTCAAGGAGAGCAACCTGGTTGGCGTGTTTTATTGATTGGTGGGAGTACGGGTGTAGGCAAGACAGGGGTGGCACGGACGATTGCGCGTCATCTAGGGATCTCGGTGCTGCTGGTTGACGATATTCGCATGGCTCTCCAACAGCTTACCATGCCTGGTGAGCAGCCTGAGCTTCACTCCTTTCTCGCCCATCCAAATATCTGGCAGAAGTCGCCCGAGCACCTATGTGATGGCTTTATTGCCGTGGGTAAGGTACTATCGCAGCCGCTAGCGGTCAACATTGCTCACCATATATTTGTACGTGGGACTGGTCCGATCATTATTGAGGGCGATGGTATAGTTCCCGCGCTGGCGGCACAGAAGGCCTTTCCCACTATGCATTTTGCCCCGGCCCAGGTGAATGGCGAAGTGCGTGCCGTTTTCCTGGTTGAACCCGATGAAAGCGTCCTGATGTATAACATGCTGTTGCGTGGGCGCGGCTTTGCAGAGATGGGTGCTCGTGAACAACAGACGCTTGTGCGGGCGAGCTGGCTCTACGGGCAGTGGCTCAGACGCCAGGCCGATTACTACGACCTGCCGGTGGTTGAGCCGCGTCCGTGGGAAAGTCTGACCGAGCGAGTTATCCAGGCTCTGGGTCTCCAGGGGTGAACGGGCGTAGTGGCGTGGCAAACAGAAACTGCGTCTCTGCCATGGGGTACGCGAGGTATCTCAGCCTGCGCTCACGTCTAGTGAGCGCAAAATAGCCCACTGGATATGATAAAATAGGCTGAGGGGATCTAAAGCAGACGATCTCAAGTGCTCTATTGTCCAGTTTTAGGAGGCTTTTTCTATGTCAGACACCATGCCGTATCTGGGCATTCCCGGCGATAAGTCGCGTGCTCTGGAGGCCCGTCGTCAGCAATTTGTGGCGCGAGGTATCTCTGCGACGATGCCAGTCTTTGCTGAGCGTGCCTCGGGGGCGATAGTTGAAGACGTTGACGGCAATCGGTATATAGATTTTGCGGGTGGCATCGGTGTAATGAATGTCGGTCATTCGCGTCCCGAGGTGGTGCAGGCCATTGCCGAGCAGGCGGCGAAGTTTACTCACACCTGTTTTATGGTAATGATGTACGAGCCATATGTTGCGCTCGCCGAGCGGCTGTGTGGTCTGACGCCTGGGGACTTTGCTAAAAAAGCTATTTTCTTGAATAGTGGGGCGGAGGCGGTTGAGAACGCGGTCAAAATTGCCAGGTACGCGACCGGGCGACCGGCGATTATCGTTTTCGACAATGCCTATCATGGGCGAACCCTGCTGACCATGTCGATGACGGCTAAGGTCAGGCCATATAAATACCGTTTTGGCCCATACGCGCCGGAGATCTATCGTGCTCCTTTTCCCTATCCTTATCGCATGGATATGACACCCACGCAGGCGTCGGAGGCGTGTCTGACGGAATTGAGGCGCATGTTTGTGGGCGAAGTTGCGCCCGACCAGGTTGCGGCTATCATTGTCGAGCCAGTGCAGGGAGAGGGTGGTTTCATGCCTGCGCCTCCTGGATTTTTAAAGGCCCTCAAGGCTCTGTGTGAGGAGCACGGTATCCTTTTTGTGGCCGACGAGATTCAGACGGGCTTTTGCCGCACGGGCGAGATGTTCGCGGTCAACCACGACGGGGTCGAGCCGGACCTGTTGATTATCGCGAAATCGATGGGCGCTGGTCTGCCGATCAGCGGGGTCGTTGGCAAGGCTGAGATCATGGATGCGCCGCCTCCGGGAGCGCTGGGTGGTACGTATAGTGGGAACCCGGTGGCGTGTGCGGCGGCGCTGGCGGTGCTAGACATCTACGAGCGCGAAGACCTAGCTGCGCGTTCGCGGCAGATCGGGGTCGTCGCAATGGAACGTTTTGTCAACTTGCAGAAGCAATTTCCAATGATCGGCGACGTGCGTGGTCAGGGTGGGATGCTGGCGATGGAGATTGTCAAAGACCGTGTGAGCAGAGAGCCAGACGCCCAGGCGGTCAAGGATATCCTGGCGGCGGCTCATCAACGTGGCTTGATGCTGATTAGTGCGGGCATGTATGGCAACGTCCTGCGCATTCTGGTACCGCTCAATGTAACTGATGAACAGCTTGACCAGGGTCTTCTAATCCTTGAGGAAGCTGTAGCGCTGGTTGCACACGCTGCCTCGTCCACAGTCGACTCGATCAGCTAAACAGACCTCTCCCTGTTTGCGTCCTGCAAGCTGCTGGACGCAAACAGGGACTGCTGGTTATAGCTGTCCTTCAACCAGGGCAATAAAACGTTGTTCAAGTTCGCTCGTACGGGGTCCGGCCTGACCATTGCCGATGACCTTATCGTCGATACGTACCACGGGGACTATCTCTCTGGAAGATGAGGTGACAAACGCCTCATCGGCCCTGGCCAGTTCCTCCAGCAGGATAGGCCGTTCCTCGATAGGAAAGCGGCCCTGTGCCAGCTCCAGCACCAGATTGCGCGTGATACCGATGAGCACTCCCGTGCGGGGCGTTACCAGCGTTTCGCCGTGGAAGAGAAAGAAATTGCTGCGCGTGCATTCCTGAACATGCCCGTCTTGATCGACAAAAAGCGCATCGTCGGCGTTGCGCCGCGCCGCCTCTTTGAGTGCTCGCACCGCAGCGGTATAGTTAGAGGTCTTGGCCTCGGGTAACTCGCGTTGGAGGCGCGTAGTGATCAGTTGGTAGCCACGCGCAAAACGTTGCATATCGCGTGCCGCCAGGGGCGAGATCATAAAAATGAGACGCGGCGGAGCGATGGCCAGCACGCCGTCCTCGCTTTCGCCGCCCGTGACAAAGATGCGCACCGCCGCGTGCTCGTACGGATTGCGCTCGACGATTGCCTCGATCAGCTCAGCGATCTCCGCACGTGTGCTGGGAATCTCCAGATCGATCAGCTCGCCCGAGCGAAAGAGCCGTTCCAGGTGTTCGTCCAGATGAAACGGGCGACGATTATAGGTCCGCAGGGCTTCAAATATACTGTAGCCGCGTAAAATAGCGAGGTCATTCAGCGAGATCTGGGCCTGAGCAGGATGGACCCACTCGCCGTCGACATACCACCAGGCATCTCTATCCATGTGCCGTGTTTCTTCCTCTCTCTGCTTTTTCTTCATCATACCGCAGAAATTTTGTTGGTGTAAACCTGAATTATATCTGTCATAGGGCTAGGCAATGCTCGACGTGTGGCCCCTCCTCCTGAACGCAGGATTGGGTTGTGAGCGTAGAGGCCGCCGTCTCCACGCTCACAACCCAATCCCGAAACCCTGGGGGTCGCACACCAGAGGCTTGCTGAACATGAGATAGCCCTGTCCCGCAGACACGGTGTCGGCAGGGACGCAGCGCTCCCTGCACCCTCGCCTTGCTGTTGTATTCCCGACAATAGGATCTGTTCTTCTGAAGCTAGAAAAGCGAGCTGTAATAGTGTATCGGTATGTTATAATATCGACTGTTTGCTTTTCCTCGGATGAAAGAGAAACACATCTCTATGTGTGTATTCTAGCGAGCACAGATAGAGTCAAGAAAGGAATTGAACAATGTCTATCTTCGACGCTCAGAGTGAGCATCCCAGCACCTATGTTGTGCAGGACCGCTCCAGCGAGGACGAACTACAGCGCTTACAGAGTCAGGATCGGCTGATAACAATAGGCATGGGTGGTCTATTGCCGGAGCTGCCCGATACAACCATTTTGCGGCGTGTGCTGGACGTAGGGAGTGGTACTGGTGGGTGGGTGATCGACCTGGCGCAAGCCAATCCGCAGATGACGTTGCTGATAGGCGTGGATATTAGCGAACGTATGGTCAATTATGCACGCACACAGGCCGAGGTCCAGGGACTGAACGGGCGCGTGGAATTTCATGTGATGGATGCACTGAGGATGCTTGAATTCCCAAACAACTATTTTGATCTGGTCAACGAACGCTCGGCCATGAGCTATTTACGTACATGGGACTGGCCTAAATATATTCAAGAACTTCAACGTGTAACGCGGCCAGGGGGTATTATACGGTTGTCTGAGGGCAACATCGTTCCAGAGACGACCAGTGCGGCCCTAGCCAGTCTGCTGGAGCTGGTTGTGCAGGCATTCTACCAGGCGGGTCATCTTTTCAATCCGCAGAGCGACGGAGTGACCAGCGAGCTGCCGCGTCTACTCAAGCAGTACGGAAACCTTCAGCACGTCCAGGTAGATCCCCATCCGACCTCGGTTCAGCACAGTGATGAGCAGAATAGTCTGGTCTATGAAGACATGAAGCTGCTTTTTCGCACGATCCAGCCATTTTTACAGAAGTGGATCAAAGTGCCTGACAATTACCAGGAACTTTATCAGCAGATGCTTGTGGACCTGGCCAGCCCGGATTTCAAGGCCAGGAATCCAATGCTCACCGTCTGGGGGATGAAGAGAAAATAGCTCCCTTTTCCTTTGTCCGCGCCATCGTCCTGAATCTTGCAAGATTGCTCATTTTCTTCCAACCTATGTACGACTCTCTGCGTATATTAAGTAAAGTCGAAGTGATCACCGACATATATGCAACTACAAGCCAGAGCATACTGGACGTTTCATCTCGTATAGAAGGCGCTTGTGCGGGCTGAAATCCCTGTTGTGAAACCTTTTCGGTTGCCTCACACGTAGCAAAGAAAAGGGTACTTGAGTAGTTATAGCTGAATAGAGAGATGTGCAGGCATTTCTAATACAAAACAGCAGTGAGAAATACAGGAGAATACAATGACACAGACGGACCCCAATACCACAAAGCAGGAAACATACGATCTGATTGAAGAGTTGCAGTTGGCCGGTGAGCAGTTGCTCGGCCGGGTGAAAGGCTTGCTGCGCGAGGGCAGTGTGCGCCATATTCGCGTAAAACAGGACGGTAAAGTTGTCCTTGAGGTGCCGCTGGCACTTGGCTTCGCGGGCGTGGTGATGGCTCCTTCGCTGGCCGCACTTGGCGCGATGGGTGCCTTGCTTGCGCAGTGCAGCATCGAGGTTGTGCGTACTGAGCCGGTTGTGCCTCCACAGGGGCCGGAGACCATCTCGGTCGAGCCTGAAGTCGAATCGTTCTAACTGACGAAGATAAAGCAAAGGGGCAGCGGTTGATGGTATCCACCATCAACCACTGCCCCTTTGCCGTGTCTCAGACGTTACCTCCGCGCGAGTGTGGAGCGTGGGCAGACTCTGTTGCTAATTCACCAGGGCTATTCAAAAGTCCGCCCTGCCGCCTGCGGCGGCGGGCGAAAGAGGAAAAAGAAGTTTTTCGGGGACACCCCTCTTCCCTGTCCCCCAGACAGGGTGCCGGCAAAGGGCTGCCGCCCTCTGCACTTCCACCTCTCATGACTTTTGAATAGCCCTGCTCCTTCACCCTCCTGCTTGACCCTACCCCTGGGGGTATGGTAAAATGTGGGAAGAAATCCATTGCAGAAAGGCAGATTGTATGCAGGATGAGCGCAAACGCGATGCTCTGAAGCGGCTGGCCTACATTGAGGGTCACGTCTCGGGTATTCAGCGGATGGTCGAAGAAGACAAGTATTGTATTGAGATCTTGCGTCAGACGCACGCTGTGCGCAAGGCTTTAGAGAAACTGGAGGCGTCGATCCTTGAGGGGCATCTGCGGACCTGTGTGCCAGAAGGGATCAAGGGCGGGCGGGAAGAAGAAGTGATTCAAGAGTTAGTTCAGCTTTATACGATTGCCGGTACTCAATGAGGGTACATTACGCTTACTGGTCAAACGTGGATCTCACTGCAAGCCAGCAACGGTCTGGCTTGGCCCAAGCTCGTGTATAAGGAGAAAGCAACATATGGAGTCTATTTATCTGGTAGCCCCCGACATTTCTTGTGAACATTGTCAGCACGCCATCGAAGGTACTCTGAGTAAAATGCCGGGCGTGAGCACGGCCAGAGTTGATATAGCCACAAAAACTGTATATGTAGACTATGATAAACAGAAGTTGACGCGGGCGACTATCGAGGA
>DAOTTJ010000113.1:0-9216 GCA_034437695.1 Ktedonobacteraceae bacterium | reverse complement strand
AAGGGATCTTACACACTCTTGGTGAAGCATGAGCTTGCTCATTCAGAAAAGAATGTTGCCATGAAGTGGGGTCCCAACATTTTACCCCCCAAAATCTCCGCTAAGGATTCGTCGAGGAGCTTCTGCTTGGTTTTCTCCCCGCTAAACTTGGAACAGATAGGCTTCCTTTCGCATCCCAGGCGGTTTTATTGACTCCAAACAGGCAGTATGCTACAACCGATGCAAAATGGGAGAAAAGCCTACCGTGCCTACCTGTGATAAGATCTCAACCTACCTCAACCCAGAACAGCGCTATGCCCTGACACAGATTCCTTCTGACCTCTCTGATCGAGACATTGCACGCCACTACACGTTTACTGAGAAAGAGCGTGAGCTGATCAATCGTCGAAGACGGGCATCGAATCGACTGGGATGCGCTGTCCAACTGACCCTCTTGAAGTTTCCTGGCCGCACCCTCATGGAAGTGAAAGAGGTTCCCAGAGCCATGCTCCGTGCCCTTGCACCTCAACTCTTCTTTGGGCGGTTGAGAGAATTGCGAGATCGAGCATTTGAGGATCAGATGCATCGAGCCAGTTGCCTCCATTTAATTATGGCTGCGATCGCTGCCTGGAACACCGTGTATCTCACTGAAGCCATTACGAGCTGGCGTAAACGAGGCGAAGATATCCCAGAAGCGACTGTGGCTCACATTGCCCCGCTGGGATAGGAGCATATGCGCTTGATTGGTGATTATCATTTTGCCGCCCAGTTCGGGCGATCCCTGGAAAATCTGCGCCCTTTGCGTCTGCGAGAGGAGGAAGAGAGGGCCTGAGAAGGCTTCATTGTACAGGAAGTGCGTGATATTCAGAAAGTTTTACATGCTAGATCTACTCGCCGAGGTCTTGTGCAAGCCACCCTGAGGTATCGAGGCGAAGGGGGTCAGTGCCAACCAGCTCTGCCAAATGTTTCTCTATTTCTTCGATCTGGGTGGTACCGATCTGCCGAGCCCATGTATTGCGTAACTCATCAAAGATCTCTTCAGCTTCTCGCAGCAGGTCGAATCCGTGTGCGGTGACACAAAGACGTTTGCGGCGAGCGTCTACTGGATCTACTTCGCGCACAACGTATCCGCGCTTTTCAAGTACCCCAATGGTTTTCGCCGCCGCTTGTTTTGAGACCGCTAGACGCCGACTTAGCTCTGAAGCGTTGTCAGCACCCGAGGCAATGGCCCGGATTGCGAAGTCGTGAACGGGACGAACATCCTCGTAGCCACGGGCGGCCAGCTCAACGTGTGCGGCGTCCACCAGTGAACGATAACCGCCAATTAAAAGCATAGTGAGAGTAGCACCTGAACGAGACATAGTTTGTTGATAGTAACATAGCTAACGGAGATCGTCAAGGCTACCCTATTCCAAACTGATATTTTGATATAAGGATTTTCGCCGTTTGAAGACCCCACATGTAGTAGGTCGCTAGGCTAACTACCGCAATATATCGACAAGTGGTAGCGCTCTTTGGGCTTATATCAAAATATCAGTATTCCAAATTGCCCCTCTCAAATCCTTTCTCTCTCTGTTGCGCACGAGGCTTGTTGCTTCATAGACTTCCTGACAGATCGTTTCAGCCTAGTGTCGTCTATCAGATCTCTCATCACGTGAGCAGGTATCGGGGACCGCTCTATTCCTTCACCAGAAGTTTTAAAGCTGAGTGTTCAGTATCTCGTGGCAATGCTGCTTGACAAAGACAACCGTGTTGTCTATTATAGACAATAGACAACACGGTTGTCGAATTAAACAATAGGGGAGATTTATGAGTGACAATAAAATAGGTGCTGCGCTGACTGGTATCTTGCATCATCACGCAAAAGTGAACGGAACACAGCTTCACTACGTATCAGCAGGGACTACTGGCTCTCCAGTCTTACTCGTGCATGGCTTTCCTGAAACGTGGTGGGCTTTTCGCAAACTTCTTCCACTGCTAGCCGAGAATCACCGTGTCTTCGCTGTCGACCTGCGTGGTTTCGGTGACTCTGATAACGGGCCTGGTACGTACGACAGCAAGACCTCTGCCGAAGACCTGCACCTTCTCATCGAAGAGCTCAGCGTTGGTCCAGTACATCTCACAGGCCAGGACATTAGTGGGGCGACCGTCTTCCGCCTTGCGGCCACTCACCCGGAAGACGTGCTCAGCTTTACCGCGATCGAGACGGGCCTGCCTGGGTTCGGCGCGGAGAGGCTGGCCGACGTCACACACGGGGGCATCTGGTACATCGGCGTTCTTGTCGCTCCGCATATTCCTGAGATGCTGCTCACTGGCCGTGAGCGCGAGTTCTTTGGACAATTCGTATTTCCAGCCATGAGCGTGACACCAGGAGCGATCACCGAAGCTGACATCGACGAGTTCGTACGCACCTACTCCCGCCCCGCTGGCTGGCGCGGAGCGATTGGCCTCTATCAGTCGATGCTCCAGGAGGGCGCAGACATTGCGGCTCTCGTTGCCACTCACAAACTGAGCATGCCTGTGCTGGCAATCGGAGCCAGAGGCGGTGAGTTCACCTTCGCAACGATGAGCCAGGTAGCATCGGGCCAGGTCCGGTCGGTCTCCCTCGATGGCGTTGGCCACTATGCAGCTCTGGAGGCACCCGAGAAGGTGGCAGATGCTCTTCTCGAATTCTTCAATAGCACCGATGCTGATCGATAAATCGAATTGTAGTTGGCCCTTATCAAATCCTTAGCGGGGATTTCGGTCGGGGGGTAAAAATGTTGGGACCCCTGTATGGCTCCTTTGCTATCGCTAATTATACGATCTTCTCTCAGTATACCTTGCTGCCACGAAATCGTACATATGATATTAGTTTCATCTTATGATTTACATAAAAATAATACTATAAGTAAAACAAGTATTCGCTCACGAATGATATAGTGCATCTCTGATAACGATATTGGAAAAGCACTCATTTTAGAAGAGGAAATGAGTGCTTTTCTGGGACTGGCCATACGCTTTTCAATCCATTACCAGAAACCTTCTCAAAGCGTTCCTTCACCTGGGCAGGGTTGGAATGAGGAAAAACACGCAGGGAGCCGATGGAGGGAAATCATTCAAATTGTCTATGACTTGTGGCTATTTTGAGGATAGGACGAAACAGGGGCTTTTGCTCAGGCAAAATGTGGTCTGGGAAGTGTCTCATTTTTGTGTAGTTTTCGTCTGCACTCATGATTATAACTATGTTGCCCCTGGCATCATGGATGTTGGAAATGGGGCTATCTGAGCCATTAAAAGAGAAAAGTGTATGAAGGTATGTTTCGGGCATAAAACGCGCCCGAAACATCCCTTCCTGCATGCGAGACCGGTACTTCGCGACTGCGAAGCATCTAGAAAAAACCGGCTAGCTCAAGTGTGCCGGGTAGGCCTCGTCTGAACTCACGTACTAGCAGCCGAGTCGTTGTGCTCCGATGGCTACGTCGTCAAACCACAGCGTATCGTTGCCGCCCGAGTAGCTTTCCCAGCCCAGGCGCAGGTCTGCGAGCGCGGGTCGCCAGTTGGGACGGTTCTGTAGCCACTGTGCGTCTATATCGGGGGTTGGGACATTGTCGAGGTGAAGTCCGGCCACTTCGGTGCCATTGAGCCAGGTGCGCATGGTTCCCTGCGCCTCGTTGACCTCGAATTGCATGCACTCCCATTGGTTAGTTGGCAGTGGGGTGCTCAAGGCGACGCCTGCCGGACTTTGGGCGGGGAGCGTGGCGTCGTCGGATTGGCGGTTCCATTGGAGTGCGCCGTTTTGTCCGCCCATGCGCAGGTCGTTGTTGCCGTCGTTGGTGTCGCGCATGGCGACATCGGTGACGTGGCCTGTCGGCAGGGCTGTGGTGTGGCGGATGTAGAAACGGACGTATAGATCTGTTCCCAGACCGGCGAAAGTCAGGGGCAAGCCAAAGAAGACGTGGTTACAATATCCGTCACGTCCGTCCACGCGGATCGAGGTTGTGCCTGTGTGGGCGACGGTTCGATCGACGGAAACGGTGCCGGTCCCCTGGCAATTGGGGTAACTGACCGTCCAACTTCCCGTGGGCGTTGAACCTGTCTGCGTCTCAAAGCCGTCGCAGAAGATTGCTCCAGCGCATAGACCGCCAGCCGATGGGGTGGGCGTGGGAGTCATGGTGGGTATCGGCGTCCGTGTGGAAGCGCTGGTTGGCGTGGGCGCAGGCGTGGAGGTGGTGGTCGGGGTAATCCCTGGAGTCGGGGTAGCTGTGCCAGAGCCGCCGCAGGAGGTACCATTGAGGGCGAAATTGGTGGGAGTGCTATTCGTGCCGGTGAAACTGGCCTGAAAGCCGAATTGCGTTGACCCGCCGGTTGGCAGTGAGCCGTTGTAGGTAGCGTTTTGCGCGGTGACCGCCTTGCCGATCTGGGTGAGGACCGTACTCCAGGCCGAAGTGATCTGCTGCGTGCCGGAGAAGGTCCAGGTCAACGTCCAACTGCTGACCGCCGCGCTGTTATTGGTAAGTTGGACTTGAGCTGTAAAGCCTCCTGTCCACTGGTTTACCTGGTAGGTAACCGCGCAGGCGGGCGCAGCCGCGGCGGCAGGTGTGCCAGTCAGGGCGTTTTTGACCGGTATGTAGCCAACAAGCAAGAGCAGTACAACCATCAGCAATGCAACAAGCGTCCTTGCTTTCACTGTTTTGCGTCCCTTTCTTTGGGGGTCTTCGTGTGCCAATAGAGGCAAGCAAGCCGATCGCAGAGATCTAGCGCAGCCGGACGACTGCTTGCACGGACGACACGAACCCGGCGTGTAAAATGACTCATGGTTCGAGACATGAAAATGAGAGATACCAGCCGATAGACATGGAATGTGTGGGCGCACTTGTGGGAAAGCACCGTGCATGTTCCCAGATCCTCATGCGTCAGGATCGACCATGAGCCGGAGTTACCTTTCACCTAATGCGAGCCAGGTGATGTTTACCAGCAGACCAGCACCGTGCTCGGTAGCGTAACCGTAGAGCCGGTCAGCTCAGGTGCAGGTCGCTCCATTCAGTGTAAAGCCGCTGGGAATTGGACTTGTCGGACCAGATGCGACAAAGCCAATCGTCACCGAAGTCCCCGCGAGCAGGGTGTGGTTCCAACTCGGAGCATCGGCCAGGATCTTGGAACTATCCTGCGTCACCGTGGCGTTCCATCCGCTGACGAGCGAAACCCCGGTGGGTACGTTCCAGGAGGCGATCCACGGAACAAGGGCCAGACTACCGGTGTTGGTGATCGTCACCGCAGCCTGGTAGCCACCCGGCCAGGAGTTGGTGATGCTGATCGTTGCGGTACAGGTGGGCAGTGGCAGGGGAGTCGGCGTGGGGTAGACGCCATTGACCCCGAAGACCACGTCAGAACAGCCGTAAAAGGTCTCCGTGCTGTCGCTCCGTGTCCACACCGAATAGATGATCTGCCGTCCGGTCATCACGGGTAGCGTACCGGTCATGGTATAGACCCCGTTGACTACCGCCGGTTCAGGATTAACGGTTAAGAACGGCGTCGTATTCATCTCGGACCAGGTCAGCGGTTTGGTGGGATCGTAGGTGCTGTTGGTCACATAGAAGCGGAAGTAGCCAGGGTGTGGTACCCATGCTCCATACGTGAAGGTGAATCTGCTCCCCGATGCGATATTGGTGGCTGGCCAGTCGGCGCGAGGGGCATCGTATGCGGCAAATTCGGGGTTGCCGCCGCTACAGAGTTCTCCATCGGGGATAAAGCCGGTTGTGCGGCCCGCGCCATCAGAGCGGCGGACAGCAAACCAGTCGTAGAGTGGTTGCGTGCCACCCGCGGTGATCGCGGCCTGGCAGGCAGGAGTCGTCGGGTTTTGTGGATCTTCCACAAAGCACGCATACGTGCGGCTGGCAGGCATCTCCAGCGCTCCGTGCGCCTGGATCGTCCTGTTCACCTGAACCGCGTGAACTTGCTTTGTCACCACAAAGAGACTGGCCACGGAGAGCAGCATCAGAGCGATGACTACTATCCCGGCTTTGCGGATTGTCGTGTTTGACATGATGAAATCCTTTCCATCGGTAATCAAGCCGCCAAAGTCTTCTTTCCCTGCACAAACGTGGATTGACTGTCAGGAGACAGTCCATTCCCTTTCACACATACTGACAGACAATCCATTGTTCTGTCATATGGACATCAGGGAAACAACGCGTGTTGCTTTTCTTTTAAAATGTCACCTCCCTTGAGTCAGATGAATGTGCCAGTCCAGGCTTTTTTGCACGCGGTTGCATGACCCAATATCAGGTATAACATGCATTTTAGTCCTTGTCAATTGTCTCGCTGCTCCATCAGGAGACTGCCGTCCCCTGCATCCTGCTTTGAGTGTCTTTGATAAAGGGTATCATTTGCCAAAACCTGTGTGCAGGTTGACAACGGGCAAAATATTCGGTACAACTATCAACAGTGTTACAAGTGCTCCCCTAAGAGCGGGCGTTTCGTTCGCATAGAACCGGCAATGCTCTATCGATGGATAGGCAAGGATGTCTATCTGTGTAACCGCTAGATGGTACCTGCAAGGAGGCAGAAGGCCTATGTGTACGACAGACGTTTCACGAAGGATGTCTCTCTGGCTTGCAAGTGTGTGCGTTGTATTCTGTTGTCTGCTCGGTGCCTGCATGGGTGGACCCGGTTCGACCTCTCCTGGGAGTAGCGCGGCCCTGGCTACGCAGGAGGCCTACGCCAGGTTGAACGCCTCGGTCGTTCCTACCTCTACTTTCACCTTACCAGACGCCGGAGTTGCAGCCTCTATTCCAGTCAGTTCTCACCCCGATATCACCGTCGAGAGCGGCAATGCTACGCATCTGACATTTGTTGGCGCTGCGACGCAAACCATCTCGACCAACCTCTATGCATTGCCCTACGCGAAAAAAGCGAATGCCGTGACTATCAGCTTTGGACAGAATATTGGGCAGGCCCTGGTGATCACTATCCCACGGCAGGCCAGTCTGAGCGTGACGCTGACTACTGGGAACGTGGTAGTGGAGAGCGTGCAGGGACAGGTAGACGTGACTCTGGCCAGTGGCACTATTCAGCTCAAGAATTTTAGTCCACGCGGAACCGATACGCTCAGCATAAAAAGCGGGACCATCGGGGTGACCTTCGCGCAGGATGCCTCGTGCAGCCTCAAGGCCCAGACAGACTTCGGAGCGATAGTTTCTGGCTATGCTTCGATTGCTGAGAAGCGCACCGGTATGCGGGCTGAAGCCGCAGGTTCTATCCACGGCGGCACTGGCGCGATTGTCTCGTTGGCAACTGTCTATGGGTCAATCAGCATCGGCCCGGCCTGAGTTTGGTGGCGTGCGAAAGAATGGGCATGGCCACCGGCCATGTCCGTTCTTTCGCACCCGCTCAGAGAGTTTGTCACTCGCCTCCCTGCGCGACTAGACTAAACGACCGTACAGCTTGAACCATTCAGGGTGAAGGCGGTCGGTGCCGCGTTGGTGCCGCTCCAGTTCCCCAGGAAACCGACCGAGCTGAGCGAAGCGCCAGGAGCAATTGTGCCATCGTACGAGAGGTTGGCGACCGTGACTTTGCTGCCCGCTTGCGTGTCGCTGGCGTTCCAGATCTGCGAGATCTTCTGGCCATTGGCAAAGGAGAAGACTAGCGACCAGCCACTGAGGGTGGTTGAACCCGTATTGGTGATAGTCAGGCCCGCCTGGAAGCCGCCGGTCCACTGGTTTGTGATGGCGTAGTGGATGCTACACGAGCCGCCCCCGCCTCCGCTTGCCGTGGGAGTTGGAGTGGGAGTCGTGCCACGTGTAGGAGTCGGGGTCGGGTTCGTCCCACTGGTCGGAGTCGGCGTTGGTGTGCTTGTCGGCGCAGGTGTCGGCGTGACTGGTGAGCCGCCAAGCGCGAGCAGATGCGTCATGTAGCCCTGACCATAGGCCGTGGGTGTGCCGGAAGTGCCATTCTGCGTAGTGATCAGCGCAGGGGTAGAGCCACAGTTATAGCCATTCCAGGTCCAGGCCATATAGCCGATGCCGTGGGCGTCGTACCAGGCCATCACGGTATTGATAAACGTGGCGGCGCAGTCATATTCACCGATCTCGCCCGCGATCACCGGCACCTGGGCCTTGACCGGTGCCACCTGCGTATCCAGGCACGACGGGAAGGGATAGGTCGTATTGTTTCCGCAGGGGTTGGTCGGATAGATGTGCTGCGAAGCCACCAGGTTGTGGTCGGGATCGGTCGGCTCATTGGCCAGCCAACCGGTCAGATCGTTGGAGTAGGCCAGACCGCCCAGCAGAAGGATGTTGGTGGCCCCGGTGGCGCGAACGGTGTTGACCAGCGTTTGCATCCCAGCGACCGCGTAGCCGACGCTCGTACACGGCGCAGTCTGCGCGGCAGTGCTGCCGTTTTTCCAGCACGACCAGTCGGTGGCATTGGGCGGGAACGAGGTGTTGACGAACGGCTCGTTAAACAGATCGAACATCACCGATGAGTTGCTCTTAAAGGTACTTGCCACCGAGGTCCAGAACGCGGGAGCGTGATCGAGATCGGTCATGGGGGTCTGACCGTTGGCCTGATTTGTTCCACTGTTTACCCAGTGCAAATCAAGAATAGCTATGATGCCATTCGCGTTCAGCAGATTGACCCAGCTCATGACATCGCTTCTATATTGGGTGCTTGTCAGGGGCGATGCAGGTAAGTTATTGATGCCAAGCCAGCAGTCCTCGTTCAACGGGACGCGCACAATATTGACATCCCACGAGAGCATGGCGTTGACGACGGTCTGGGTGATGGGTCCGTCAAAGCTCAGACCACTGAGGCAGGCATATTCGCCGCCCATGCGGTTGACACCGTGCGGAATAATCACGTGGCCGCTACCATCTTCGATCAGGTTGCCAACGACGTGCAGACCCGTTGGCACGCTGGCCGCTTTGGCAGGGGTGGGGTTGCGTAGCGCTACTATGACTGCACTTGTGCAGAGCAGTACCGCTATGAGGGTGAGAGTAAGTAGATGAAAGCGTCCTTTGCTTTTCATGAAACCTCCTTGCAAGAAAAGGCACAACCTTTACAGGTAGATCATCCTCGATAACCTGGATGTACACCTCCATAGGCACGATCGTAGCCCGCTTCAAGTGGCCTCGGCGGAGAGCTTTCCCTGCTCTCTACGACCGCTTCTACACTATGAATGCATTCATTATATATCATTTTGGAGGCATGATTGTCAATGTCATCGAAAGATTTCAATGAAATAATAACAAATATTTT
>DAOTTJ010000112.1:0-8102 GCA_034437695.1 Ktedonobacteraceae bacterium | reverse complement strand
GCGCGGAACGTCGATGATCCCAGCTTGTTCCATACAAAGGGCAGTTCAAGGAGAAGCATTGTGCCGCCAACAATGGCTGATATTGCGAAAAAAGCGGGGGTCGCTTTAAGCACTGTTTCCTATACACTGAGTGGGAAACGCCCCATCTCGGAGGAAGCCAAGCAGAAGGTCTACCAGGCAATGAAAGATCTGGGCTATCAGCCCGACTCCCTGGCTCGCGCCCTGGCCACCAAGTCCAGGCGCACGCGTATCATCGCGCTCCTCTACCCTTCCTGGTCCGCCGGCATGGGACCGCAGATGGAGTTTGTCACCAGTATCGCCGCGTCTTCAACTAATCAGGGGTACGCGTTGCTGCTCTGGACCTCGGTGAGCGAGGAGCAGGAGCTGATGAATATGACCCACCACGGTTTTATCGACGGTGCCATTCTGATGGAGGTCGCTCTGGAAGATCCCCGCGTCCACTGGCTCAAACAGCAGGGTCTGCCGTTCACCATGATTGGACGCTGCAAAGAGAACGAGGGGATCAGCTTTGTCGATCTCGATTTTGACTACGCGGTCGCGACCAGTATCGCCTACCTGGTTGAGTCCGGCCACACCCACATTGCACTGATCAACCAGGCGGCGTCCTTGCTGGAGCGCGGCACTGGCTATGTGGTGCGCTCGCGCGAGGCCTTTTACCGCGAACTGGCCAGACATGGTCTGGAGGGCATCGATCTCTGCTGCGAACCCAACGAGCAGGCTGGCTACGAAGCGGTGAACTCGCTGCTGGCGCAGAAGCCCGCACTGAGCGCCTTTGTGCTGCTCACCCCCTGGATCAGCGGCGGGATCATTCGCGGGCTGACCGCCAAAGGTCTGCGCATCCCCGGCGATGTCTCGCTGGTGGCGATCTTCTCTCCCCTGCTGGCCAATCTGACTACGCCCGCGCTGACCTCAATCGATTTCCCTTTCGAGGAGATGGGTCATCTGGGTGCGCAATTATTGATTCAACAGTTGGAGGAAAAGACTACCACTCCCTCACAGCTATTGCTCAAACCACCTCTGACCGTGCGCAGTAGCTCAGGACCTTATTCCAGGCGACCAGCGTAAAAGCAGTTTCCTCGTCCGCTGAAAACTCCCTGGCTTTGCCCTTGACACTCATGCTTCGACGCTTTATACTTCTTTTATCGAAGCGCTTCGATAAAAGACTGGGCCGCAGAAGTGTTCAGGGATGGTAACTATACGTCCGGTCATCGAGACGACGGGAAGGGCCGTTTACTTTCTGACTCTCTGCATTCTGCGCCGCGAGAGGCGGGAGAGAGAGCGCCCTGTTTTGCCTGGTGCAATAGGTGATTGTATCAGGTGTTCATCATCCAAAGGAGGATGTACGATGAATGTACGAATCTTTGAAGCGCGAGACTCATCTGGCCAACCTCGCCGGAGATCCCTGCTTTCCCACATATTTTTCTCGTTTTCCACCACCTGTGTGCTGTTAATCGCGCTGAGCGGTGTGCTGGCCGCGTGCGGTGGGTCGTCCTCGTCGACTCCGGCAAATGGAAAGATTACCTTAACGTTGTTGGACTACCTGAATACCGAGCCGGCAAACACGCTGATCAAAAAGTTGATCGGCGAGTACACAAAGGCCTACCCGAATATCACCATTCAGCGCGACAGTGTGCCGATAGGTTCGGTCCTTTCGAAGGCTTCGCAGGCTGCTGCTTCACATACGCTGCCCGATGTGCTGGTGATCGATAATCCCGACCTGGATCAGTTTGCTGCGACCGGTGCGCTAATGCAGTTGGACTCCTATATGACTGGGAGTCTGAGCAAGTCCAACTTCTTTGCTGGCTCGCTCTCGACCATGACCTATAACCAGAAGATCTACGCGCTTTCGACGGGCAACAATGATCTTGCCTTGTTTTATAACAAGAAAATGTTTAGCACGGCCAACCTGACGCCCCCTACGACCTGGGCCGAGCTGGAGAGTGACGCCAAAGCTTTGACCAAAGGCGATACCTACGGTTTCGCCCTCTCAGCGCCGGCTGAAGAGGAAGCTACCTGGCAATTTGAGCCGTTTCTGTGGTCCAATAAAGGTGATATCACCAAAGTGAGTAGTCCTCAGAGTGTGCAGGCTTTACAGTTTCTCACCGATATGGTGCAGAAAGGGTATCTGTCTAAAGCCGCGCTGAACTGGGGGCAGGGCGATGTCCTGACGCAGTTTGAGGACGGTCACGCGGCGATGATGGAGAATGGTCCCTGGAATCTGAGTCTGCTGAAGACTGCCAACTTTGACTATGGAGTTGTGCCGATCCCGGTGCCGCAGGCCGGTGAGAGTCCTGTCTCGCCGCTGGGTGGTGAGATTTGGACGATCCCCCAGACCGATCAGGCTCACGAGCAGGCCGCCTGGAATTTCTTGAGCTGGTTGCAGCAGCCGGCGCAGTTGTTGGACTACGATCAGACGCAGGGCTACCTGCCGCCACAGCCGGCTGTGGCTCAGACGTTGCTCCAGAGCAACACCGATCTGACGGTCTTTACGAATGAACTGAAAACTGCCCAGGCGCGTACGGCGGTGGTCGGCACCAAATACCCGAGTATCTCTCAGGTGATCTGGACCGCCGAGCAGGCCGCGCTCTCGGGCAGCCTCTCACCGCAGGCCGCGCTGGCTCAGGCACAACAAAGTATTGACAAAATTTTGCAAAGTCAAAGCTAAGTTGTAGCGGACCGTGTGCGCGGGAGTGGAGACTGGCCGACAGCCGACGGCCAGTCTCGCGCCTGCGCGGTCTGGTCTCTCCTGAGGAGGTATAGAGCGTGGCAACGTATACGCCCGATCGACCAGCTTTGCACGAGCAGAGGGCGCTCCCACCTGCTTCCAGGCGCAAGGCACGTGTGAGGAATCTGATTCGTTTCTCCTTTCTTGTTCCGGCCATTGTCTATCTGCTCCTGTTCTTTGGCTATCCGCTCTACTATAGTGTCACTGTAAGTATGGAGCAATACGACCTGAAAGCGGAATATACCGGCATCGCGCCTTTTAATGGGTTGACCAACTATGTGAATGTTTTCCAGGACCCCACCTTTCATCAGGCGGCGATGAATACGCTGATCTTTACAGTGGGTTCGATTCTTCCGCAGTTCCTCCTGGGACTGGCCCTGGCGCTGTTTTTTAGTCGCAAGTTCCCTTTGAGTCGCTTTCTGCGGGCGCTTTTGCTGCTGCCGTGGCTCTTGCCGCTGGTGGTTTCTGCCACCGTCTGGAAGTGGCTTTTCGACCAGACGAACGGCATTATTGACCAGCTACTGGTGGGGCTGCACCTTTTGCCTGCGCACTTTGGCTGGCTGACGACCTCGGGTTGGGCGCTGGCCTCGGTGATTATTGCGAACATATGGATAGGTATTCCCTTCAATATGGTCTTGCTCTACAGTGGTTTGCAGGGGATTCCGCATGAGGTGTACGAAGCGGCGGCGATCGATGGGGCGACTAAAGCGCAGCAGTTGTGGTATGTCACCTTGCCGCTGCTCAAAGCGGTTATCGGGGTTGTACTCATGCTGGGCCTGATCTATACACTTAAAGTGTTTGATATCATTTACGTCATGACCAATGGTGGACCGGCCAATGCGACCCAAACGTTTTCTACATGGTCGTACAGTCTTTCCTTTGCGCAGCAGCTCTTTGGACAGGGCGCGGCGGCTGGCAATCTGATCCTGGTGATCTCGTTGCTGGTGGCGCTGGTTTATCTGCGTTGGAGTCAGCGGCAGGCGTAACGTGTGCGGATGAAACGTCGCCTTGAAAGGAGATTTTGCTATGCAGCTCAGAGTAACTCGGCGGGTCCGACCGGCGCGACGTATTTCAGCGGGAGCTTTGTTGAATACTGTGCTGGGGATTATCTTTACCGCGTTTATGCTCTTCCCCTTATACTGGATGATTGTCAATTCGTTGGAGACCAACCAGGCGATCTTTAGCATCCCTGCGCCTTTGTTTCCGACGCACATCACGTTTGCGGGGTACACCTCGACCTTTGCCGACCAGTTTCCCCACCTGATTACGAGTCTGGTGGTTTCGCTGGGTACTGTGCTGGTTTCGCTGGTGATTGCCACGCCGGCAGCGTACGCCCTGGCGCACTTCCGTTTGCGCCTCTCGCCGGTCGTCGTTTTCTGTCTACTGCTGGCGCAGATGATCCCTTCTGTGACGCTGGCCACGCCGATTTTTCTCATTTTTAATAACCTCAATCTTTTAAATGGCTATCTGGGTCTGATCCTGGCTGATACGACCTACGCTGTGCCATTTGCAATTATTGTGATGACTGCGTTTATGCAGTCGTTGCCCTACGAACTGGTCGAAGCTGCCTTTATGGATGGCACGGGCGAATGGGGAGCGTTCTTGCGCGTGATGTTGCCGCTCTCTGTGCCGGGCATCGTGACAGCCGGGCTGTTTGCCTTTCTGTTTTCGTGGGGTGATTTCCTCTTTGGGCTGACGATTATGACCACCAACAGCATTCAACCGATTTCTTTGAGCATCTACAACTACCTCGGGCAGTTTAGTTCGCAGTGGAACAGTATGATGGCTGTCGCGACCCTGGGAGCTATCCCTGCGGCGATAATCTTGATTGCTTTCCAGCGTTACATCACGGCCGGGGTCACTGCTGGAGCAGTCAAAGGCTAGCCTGAACATTGCGTTATACGTGTATCTACTACAAAGAGCCATTTGTGGAGTGAGAAAGGTTTGAGCATGCCAAAAATCTATCAACGGGGAGAGGTATTGTTTTGGGAGAGCAAGCATGAGCAGTTGCGTATCGAGGCGTGGGGCGTGGATAGTCTGCGCGTGCGTGCCACGTGTGCTGCTGCGCTGCGCGAGGATGGCGTGAACGTGCTGCTTGAGCCGCCTGCGCCCGCCGAGGTGCGCATTGTGCAGGGAGAAGGCGCGGCCACATTGACCAACGGGGCCATCACGGTGGAGCTTTCCGCGCAGGGTGTACTGCGTTTCCTGCAAACGCAGAGCGGGACCGAGCTGCTGGCGGAGGCTGGGGCAAACCACGCGACGCGCATTCCGGCGCGGGCCTTTCAGGCGGTGCAGGGTGACCTCTACCATCTGGAGGCGTGTTTTCGGGCCTACGACGATGAGCGCTTCTACGGACTGGGTCAGCACCAGCATGGTCTGTTTAACCAGAAGGGAGCGACCATCGATCTGGTGCAGAGGAATACCGAGATTGCGATTCCCTTTCTCTTCTCCAGTCGCGGCTATGGGTTGCTCTGGCACAACCCGGCGGTCGGACGCATCGAGCTGGGGAGAACGCGCACGCGCTGGGTGGCCGAGGCTACTCCTCAGCTCGACTACTGGATTACCGCCGGGGAGACGCCGTCTGCGATCATGGAGCACTACGCCGATGCGACCGGACACGCGCCCGAGTTTCCTGACTGGGCCACCGGCTTCTGGCAATCCAAGTTGCGCTACACCAGCCAGGACGAGTTGTTGAGTGTGGCGCACGAATATAAGCGTCGCGGTCTGCCGCTGGACGTGATTGTTATCGACTTCTTTCATTGGAGTCGGCAGGGAGACTGGCGTTTCGATCAACTGGCGTGGCCTGATCCAACTGCGATGGTACGTGAGTTGCGTGAACTGGGGGTTGAAGTCATGGTCTCGATCTGGCCGACCGTCAATCCGCTCAGTGAAAACTTTGTTGCCATGCAGGAGCAGGGTCTGCTGGTGCGCACCGAGCGTGGTCTGAGTCCCTTGATGGTTTTCCAGGACAACCAGCCCGAGGGGCCAGTCTACCTCCATTACTACGACGCAACGCATCCCGAGGCGCGAGATTTTATCTGGGAGCAGGTGTGCGAGCACTACTATCAATACGGGATTCGGACGTGGTGGTTGGACGCCTGCGAGCCAGAGATGCATCCATTGCACGCCGACAACCTGCGTTTTCACCTCGGCAACGGGGCGAGCGTAGCCAATGCCTATCCAATGCTGCATACGCGAGGTTTCTACGAGCACACGCGGGCGGCGGGCGAGAGCGCAGTGCTCAACCTGTGTCGTTCGGCGTGGGCTGGGAGTCAGAGGTACGGGGCAGCGGTCTGGTCGGGCGACATCGACAGCACCTTTGAGGCATTGCAGGCGCAGGTGCGTGCGGGTCTGAACATGGCCTTGAGTGGTATTCCCTGGTGGACTACCGACATTGGAGGTTTTTACGGCGGGGACATCGACTCGCCAGCCTTCAGGGAACTGGTAGTGCGTTGGTTTCAATATAGTGCTTTCTGTCCGCTTTTTCGTCTGCATGGCTATCGTGATCCTAAACGTAACTATATGGAGATGATTCACACAGGAGACGCCAACGAGGTCTGGTCGTTTGGCGAAGAGGCGTACGCGATCATCAAAGAGTATCTTCTGCTGCGTGAGCGTCTGCGGCCCTATGTGCGCGAGCAGATGCGCGAGGCGCAGGAGCATGGGACGCCGCCGATGCGTCCGCTCTTCTTTGCCTTTCCCGCCGATCAGGTCTGCGTCGAGATCGGCGACCAGTTTCTCTTTGGGCCAGACCTGCTGGTCGCGCCTGTGCTGTACGCTGGTGCGACCAGTCGCGAGGTCTATCTGCCCGCTGGCACGTCCTGGACCGATGCCTGGACCGATGAACGCTGCGAGGGGGGGAAGTGGTTGGTGGTGGATGCGCCATTGGAGCGCATTCCGCTCTATCTGCGTGGCGAAGTGAAACTGCCGATTCGATTGTAGACCAGAGTGGCCTCTCTGCCCGTTTCTTTGATGCAGGGCAGAGAGTAGTCGTGCCATTGGAGTGGGTGCAGGAGCATCTTCGCTATTGAGCGGAGTTTAGAGAAGAAGCTTGCCATTTTGTAGAAAGAGTTCGCCGTCGACGCGGACCTCGCCCTGCGTGCGCAGATCGCAGACCATATCCCAGTGTAGGGCGGACTTATTCAGGCCGCCCGTTTCGGGGTAGCAGTTGCCGAGGGCCAGGTGGATAGTGCCGCCCATTTTTTCGTCGAACAGGACATTCCTGGTCGCCCTGGTCACGCCTGGATTATTGCCGAAGGCGAACTCGCCCAGGAAGCGAGCGCCCGCGTCGATCTCCAGCATACTTTCCAGGTACTTCTGGCCCTGGCGAGCGCTGGCTTCGATGACCTCGCCGTCGCGGAAGACCAGGCGAACCCCCTCGATAGCGAGTCCATTGTGGGAAGCTGGAATATCGAACTGGATGACCCCATTGGCGCTCTCCTCGACCGGACTTGTGAAGATCTCGCCGCTGGGGAAATTGCGTTTGCCGTCGCTATTAATAAAGATGCGTTCGGTAATCGAGAGGCGTAGATCGGTGCCGGGACCCAGAATGTGGACCTGCTCGTGGCCGGCCAGCCAGTCGACGAGGCGTTGTTGTTCGCGCGAGACCTCGCGCCAGCGTGCGGCGGGATCGGCATCGTTGAGGAAACACACATTGAAGACAAACTCCTCAAACTCATGCAGAGACATCTGCGCATCCTGGGCATAGGCCAGAGTCGGGTAGAGGGTCAGGCACCAGCGGAGACTTGCCTCTTGCTTGCCCAGTCGGCCGCGAATAGCCGAGTATGCCTGGCTGCGCACGGTCGAACGAGACGGATCGATAGTAGCCAGAGACATCGTATTCTCGTCGGATTTGATCGACAGCATAGCGTCGATGCGAGGTGCGATAGCTGTCAGCAATTGGAAAGAGTTTTGCAATTGAGTATCGTTGGCCTCTTGTAGTAAGATCTCTGTGAGCGAGCCAGGCTCGGTCAGCAGGATCGGATTAGCCCCGGCGCGGAGTGTGGCGCGAAAGACCTCGTCTACGAGGGGTGCAGCCAGGGAAGTAGCGTGAATGAGTAGATTCTCATTGGCTTTTAGCGAGAGACAATAATGCGTGAGCGCGTGCGCCCAGCGTTCGAGACGAATATCTTGCATACTGCCCTTTTTCTAGTCAGATAGCGGGTAGTAATCTGATGCTATCTGTGCTCAATCATGAAACGTATTAAAGAGGTGATCTAGTCTCTTCTATTTTACGTGAAGAGTTGACGCGCGACAAATTTTTGCCGGAGCAAGTCCGTGAGGATAGGCAAGTGCTGGCCAAAAAGGGCAGAAGACTTGCTTTCAAAAATCTCACATGATAGGATTGGTCGAAAAC
>DAOTTJ010000111.1:0-5231 GCA_034437695.1 Ktedonobacteraceae bacterium | reverse complement strand
CCAGACTCATCGCGGCCTCGTTCTGTCCACGGTCCACATTGGCGATGCCTGTGCGGAACACCTCGGTCAGGTACGCGCCGTAGTTAAAGCTCAGGCCGATAATTCCCCAGAACAGCGGATCAAAGACCGACGAATCGATATTTGCTGCCAGACTGTTGCTCTGCAAGACCGTCAGCAGATTATATAACAGGTTATAGGGATCGAAGCCCGCATTAAACGCTAGTTGTGCAATGCCATAGTACCAGAAAAGCAGTTGGACTAGAATGGGAACGCCGCGAATAACCTCGACATAAACCAGCGCCAGCCAGCGCAGTGGAGCAAAGCGTGCCAATCGTCCCATCGCGCCGAGAAAGCCAAAGATCGTGGCCAGGATAATGCTGGTGAGCGAAATCAGGATAGTGACCCCGGTCTTTTGTAGGAGAATCGATACCCAGCTGGCCTGCCAGATCGTGAGCATCTGTGTCGAGGTAAGCTGCGCAGATTTGATCATCGGGGTACTTAGGTAATAATAAATATAGTAGACAAAGCCGATCAGGGCCAGGATCAGCACCAGGTAAAACAGATAGTCAAAAATGACCAGCCAGCGGCGTGGCCTGGGCGTGGTTACTGGCCCTACAAGGGTCTGTTCCATCGATTCACTCCTTCCAGCACGGCTAAAGAGCAGCACGCAGGCGGCGTTCAAAGTACCTGGCGGCAAAAGAGATAGGCAGGCTCATCACAAGATAGAGCACGATGCCCATCAGTAAAAGGGGCAGCGTATTGCTGCTATTTAAAAACGTCGCACGCTGCATGATCGAGGTCAATTCGCTCCCAGAGATCACGCTGACCACCGCCGAGTCTTTGAGCATATAGATAAAATCATTGACAAAAGGCGGAATCATCAGAGGGATAGATTGCGGGAGAACTACCTTGAAAAAGTTTTGTCCCGTCGACAGACCCAGCGAGTAAGCGGCTTCGGTCTGGCCACGGTCAACCGAGATAAAGCCCGCACGAAAGACCTCGGCCTCGTAGGCGGCGTAGTTGAGCGCCAGACAGGTAATCCCGGCTACCCAGGCATTGTCGAAACGCGAGAGGTTGTAGTTGGCTAGAATAGCTCCCACCCCGTAGTAGAGCAGAAAGATCTGTGTGATGATCGGTGTGCTGCGAAAGGCTTCAATAAAGAGCACGGCTGGCGTGCGTAACCAGGTGAAGCTCGATCCCTTCATCGTGGCCAGCACTGCTCCGAGGAGCAAGGCCAGGGGGAATGAAGCCACGCAATAGATCAGGGTATTGAGTGCACCCTGTAAAAATTGTGGCAACCATAACTGAATGAGATTCATTGGCCAATCCTCATATGGGTGGTATCTGGGGAGTATCTTGGGTCCACTCCAGCACGGGTCAGACCAGTGTTCTGATCGACCAGTCGCTGCCAGCAACTGAGAGGCGAGGAAGGCTGGGGCGCAGCCTCGAACCCCAGTCAAGCAACGTTCGATAGCGCACTCTCCTGGCGGGACCGCTCGCCCACCAGTGAGCACGTCTCTGTGCGGAGGAGGGCCGACGCTCGAACAGTTTCTCTGCGCCAGACCTCCCCCGGTGACAACGCGCTGGCCTATTCGACCCCGATTGTCCCCTGCTGATCGTTCCACAGCGACCAGTTCTGGTAGATCTTTTTGAGCGTGCCGTTCTTCTTCAGAGCGGTTAACGCCGCGTTGATCTCTGGCAAGAGTATCGCTGCCTGCGGATGGCTTTTGTTGAAGCCAACAATGTAGACATCAAAGAAGAGTGGCTTACCGAGCAAGCGCAGCGCCGGGTCTGAGGTCGCACCCGGACCCGCACCCTGCACATAGTAAGAGACAATCGGCACATCGACCATCGATGCATCGATCTTTTTCTGCTTGACATCGTCGAACGGCAGGTTGCCATTGTACAGCTTGGTAGTAATCTTGGAATCGGCCTGTAAATAAGTTGCAGCTTTATAGCCGTCGCCAGTGCCGACTGTATAGCCGTGGAGCACATCGAGCGTGACAGCGCTGGAGGCAGTATATTGCGCGAAGCGCGTATCATCGGCGCGTACGACAATCTGCTGTCCATAGCGGTAGTAGGGATCAGAAAAGAGCTGAGTCTTTTTCCGCTCATCGGTAATTTCCCAGCCGTTCATCACCATATCAAATTTATTCGCCGCCAGCGCCTGGTCGAGTTCGCCATAGCAGGTCTCGATCATCTTCTGGCTAACGCCCATCAATTGCGCAATCGCGACTGCGATCTCTACCTCAAAGCCAACCAGGTTGCTTGGGTTGGCTGGATCTTGAAAGACATAGGGCGCACCGGAGACATAGTCTGCGCCCCACTGCAAGGAGCCGGTTTTCATTAGACCTTTGTTCCCAATCGGCGTCGCCCCAGCTGAAGGAGTGCTGGAACCTCCCGTGGAGACATTGCCGCCACAGGCAGCCAGGAGCACCTCGATCGCGCTCCCGGCTACCACCAGGCCGCCAGTCCGGGTTAAAAATCTGCGCCTACTCAGTTCGGGTTTCATAAGGGTCTCTTGCCTTTCTATCAGGTCATCCTGGTAAATAAGATTACGGCAAAGTCGAGAGCACGCGCTCCAGGAATAGCTTCGTGCGCTCATTCTTGGGATTTTTGAAAAGCTCTTCGGGATCACCCTGCTCGACGATGACTCCATCTGCAATAAAGACCACTCGATCGGATACATCGCGGGCAAACTGCATTTCGTGAGTCACCACGACCATCGTGCTTCCCTCGTAGGCCAGGTCGCGCATAACCTTGAGTACTTCACCTACCAGTTCGGGATCGAGCGCGGAGGTCGGCTCGTCAAAGAGCAGTGCGCGTGGCTGCATTGCCAGCGCTCGCGCAATCGCGACGCGCTGCTTCTGTCCACCCGAGAGACGATTGGGATAGACATCGCGCTTCTCTGAGAGACCAACTTTGGCGAGTAACGACTCACCCAGGGCGGTTGCCTGATCTCTGGGCATTTTACGTACCAGAAGTGGAGCTTCAAGGATATTCTGCAAAACAGTCATGTGAGGAAAGAGGTTGAAATTCTGGAAAACCATCCCCAGTTCGGTGCGGATCGGGATCAACTGCTTGATGGAAAGGTGTGGGTCAAGTCGGCGACCGTGAATGGTAATCTCGCCACTGGTGTATTTTTCCAGACCGTTGAGGCAACGAATGAGCGTGCTTTTCCCCGAACCACTCGGACCGATCAGCGCTACTACCTCTCTTTTCCGCACCTCAAAATCCACATCCTTGAGAACGTGTTTTTCACCAAAATATTTGTTGACCTTACATGCGCTAATGATGACTTCGTCTTCGATGCCATTCGTTTCATTGGCCATCTGCGCGTTGTCTCGGTAGGCGGCAACTACCTTCAGGGGTTGCGTTATTTCGGAGTCCATCGCTCACTCCTTTTATTCTGCGATTAAGGTGAAACAGGGTAGGCAGGAGTGCTACAATTTGTGTAGCCCTGAATGTGTCATCAGTATATTCATCAATATACTGACTGTCAAGCATTTATATGATAAACCCCAGGAATTAATCCTCGGTTTCAGCCAGTATTTGCGAATTTTTATGCGAATTCTATTAAAATATTTGCATTTTAGTACGATTCCAGCAAAAAACCTGCACTGATTTATTTCATACAGGTATTCTCTGCCTGGGCGGGTACTGGTCGGCAACCTTATGGTATACTTTCTCTGCAAAACGCGCAACACGTTTCTCGTAGTCAGTGAAAATACAGCCAGGGCGGGTTCCTTCTATGCCATTTTTGCCAGACAAGCTTGACAGTTTATATTACGATTATTGTAGCGCTAACCTCACCGCGTCGGCCAGCCGGGCTACCCCACAGACCCTACTCCTGATTCACGGTTTCGCCGGGACACCGGAAAGCGATTTCGCTCCGCAAATCCCGATCTTCCGTACACACTACGCGCTGCTTGCCCCACACCTGCATGGCTATGGCCGTTCTACACCTCGCCAGACCTATGCACCGGACTACTATCGCAAGGATGTGGTCGACCTCGTTGCGCTGCTCGATTACCTGGAACTGCCGCAGGTGCGCGTCGTGGGCTTTAGCGACGGCGCGATAGTCGCTCTATTGCTGGCTGCGCTTCATCCTGCACGCGTCACCTCTCTGGTGGCTTCTGGTGCGCAACCCACGCTCAGTCCGCAAGATGTTGCAGGTATTCGTCGCTGGTTGCTAGAAACACCACTCAGCGAGACGTGGCAGCAACAACTGGCCGAACTGCACGGCGACCCCTACTGGCGTACACTGCCCACAATGTATGTACAGGCGCAGGAGGCGCTGGTCGCCGCTGGTGGCGTCCTGATTACCGACGCCGAACTGGCTGCGATTGCCGCTCCTACACTGCTGATGCACGGTACACGCGATCGGATTGTGCCTGTGGCCTATGCACACACCCTCCAGGAAAAAATCCCTGGCTCACGCCTTCACCTCTTTGACGCCGGACATCCCGCCCACCTGCGCTACCCGGCAGAATTTACCCGCCTGACTCTTGACTTTCTTGCCTCCTGAATGGCTTTATGCCCGTCAGGATACTCGCTGGCTGACTTTATCTTCATTGATTTTTTTCTGTCCGCTCGCGTCTCTCTCTTTCTTTATGTAAAGGTAATCAGAGACGCGGCGTTTTTCAACCAGCTATTACTTTCAGGTCAGACTGACCAGTTCACTCCTCTATTCGATCCATCATTGCGCACGCTATAAACAGATCCATATCTGATGCTGCAATTTCCTCCCACGCTAAGTATATTGAAATAAAGAAATATGTCGATTGATTAACTGGAGAAAGGAACCGTCAAAGTAATGCAAAAGGACCAGCCGATGTGCTGCTAGTAGTAGTTAGTCAGAGTTCAAACGAAGAGTGTGCGAAGCGAGAGTGCCATGAGTCATCCCTAACTTTTCTGAAGCATGTAGTCAGAGAAAGGCAGCCAACGATATTGCTTTCTGGCACCAGATCTTCATGCGTGTTATTATGACTGTAGCCTTTGCTACCCTGTTCTGGATCATTATTGTGCTGGTGAACCCTTACTCTGCGACTGGCATACGCGTGAGTACCGATGACTTTCATTATCCGCTCCTGGTGATCCATATGCTCACCACCTGAGCGATGCTTGTCAGGTCAGGGTTTGTAACTACTGTTCTATCAAGCGTCGAAGGACCAGCAGGGATGCAAAGGGTGCAACCCCTTAGCTAGGATCTGGGGCAGTGTCCATAGGCA
>DAOTTJ010000110.1:0-19587 GCA_034437695.1 Ktedonobacteraceae bacterium | reverse complement strand
GTTCAAATTTTATTTTGGACACCCAATATATGGTACAGATGGACAGGACGGGATTCTGACCCAGGTGCTCATTGATACCCAAACGAAACGTGTGACCCACATAGCTATCAAGCAGGGACGCTTCTTTGGCAAGGTCGCCTTTGTGCCATTGAGCAAGGTTACTCGCGCAGTGGAGGATGGCACTTGGTTGGATGTAAGTCGGGCCGCGCTCGCTACACAGAGGGAGCGGCCTGAGTCGGTTCTGATATACGATGCGAGCAGCAAAGTTAAAAGCGACAAGGTCAGCGGTACATTGACCCTGGTCGCTGTGCATCCGCAGAGCGGCGAACTGGCCTATATCGTTGCGCATAACTTGCTGGCGGGCCGCGATACGCTGGTACGGGCCGCGCACATTGGAAATGTGAGTTCCGGTCAGTTCGCCGTCACGGGTCTTGAGGAATTTCAGCCTTATCGTTCTGATCGCGTGTTACAGCAAGAAGTTGAGCAGATAGTTTTTGATCTGAGTTTCCTGCACATCGATCTCAAAGGCATGAGCCTGCGCGTACTTGATGGTGTGCTTTACATGGACGGGAATATTTCCAGCGATCTGCGTGCTGAACTGGTGAGCGACCAGGTGAGCGGGATAGATGGCTTGTTGGCGATTAAGAACAATCTCGTTGGCGACGATATGCTGGCGAGTACGATTGCACTGGCGTTGGGACGCGACGAACGCACGCGTGAAGTACCGATCGGGGTTTATCCACAACTGGGAGTTGTGCGCCTGAGTGGTTCTGTGCGTACAGTCCTCCAGGGGAAGGTCGCCGAGGAGATCGCCAGCGGTTTTGCGGGAGTACGTCGGGTAGTGAATAACCTGGCGGTCGATGGGTCGGCCGAAATGCTCTATGTAATGAGCGCCCCCGAAGGTGGGGAGGCCAGAGATATTGCCCCAGGCAAGTTTACCCGTCACACCCAATAAAGAGCGTACTTAGCGCTTTGTCTGGTCCTGGTGCAGGGTATTCTCATGCTGATCTTCTCCTTGTGAAAAGATGTGCATGGGAATACTCTGCACATCTGCTTTATTGGATGATAAACGCAATCTGTGTCTCATCGCCGGGGAGTGTCGTGCTGTTGAAGGGGAGTTGAATGCGTGCGGTGGTAATCCCTGGGCGCGTGCTCAAGTAGTTCTGTGCCAGCGTCAGAGTGCCGCCTTTGATCACCTGACGCCACTGTTCTTCGATCTGTGAAGTAATCGTATAGCTCCACAGCCCGCTGGCGCTGACATTCAGATAGAGCTGACCATTGGTGGTCTGCTGCTGAATCGTCGGGTTGGCGACGTTCAGGTTGCCCCGAGACTGATAGGTTGCGCCGAGGTTCTGGGTGGCCTGGCGCTGGAGAAGTTGTTGTGCCAGGTCGCGGGCCGTACGGCTATTGTAGACTAGAGCAGTGGCAGTCATAGTGACCGTGACCGTCGCCTGTTTGGCCTGTGCGCCTACCGCCGGATTAGACGTGGTCGCTGTGTTATAAACGGGCGTACCGGCCTGAATTTCGTCTGTTTCGAGCAGACTATTCAGGCGGCTCTGGACCTTTTGCTCCAGGCCGGGCGTCAGTGCATTTTTTACTCCGTCGAGGTCGCTCTGCGTGACGGTGTGATTGACAACGTTATCACTGCCTCCGCTAAATGCGACGGGATTGCTGATCGTGACATGGCCTGAGAAGGCCACGGATTGAATAGCATGTGCCTGGAGGTTACCTGCTGCACCTGTTAAAACTGCAATCGCTGTATCGTTTGCTGTGCCGTCGATGCCGTTGCTCCGCGCAGGGATTATCACGTCGTTTTCAATTCGTACCTGCACACCAGTGCTTGAGGTAAAGGCATAGTTGCGCGAGAACGAGGCTGAATGAGAGCCACTGTTGTCAAAAACAATCGTACCTGTAGCCTGTGTGCCGGGGGTACTTTGCACGCCCGAAGTAGTCACCGTCTGGCTTCCGATATCCTCGCTGGTGATAATACGATCGGGCATCACGCGTGTACTCACGTCGGGGCGGGTTGTTTGTGGTGAGGCCGTGAGCAAAAAGGTATTTTGTTCGGGCTGTGTGCGGACCGTCAGGGTGATCTTTGCCACAGGGGAAGCGCCGAAAAGTGGGAAGCCCACTGGAAAGATACTTACGCCCGAGCGCGGCAGGAGTAGAAGCAAGACAAAGAACACGACCAGAACCAACCCGATCAACACAGTCAGCGAGAAACGGCGCTGACGTTTGCGCGGTGGCAAGTAGCGCGTGGGCGTTTGTAGACTCTGTATGGGCGATCTGGCCAGGTTGACGGACATGCGCTGGCGGACGGGCGAGATCTGTCCACTACTGGCAAATGAGTGTTCCTGTGTGTCGCGGACCAGACGTGGCTGGTGTTTGCCAGCCTGGGGTAACGCGGCCTCGGCTGGTTCGCCCGTGGTGCGCAGTCGATGGGTGGGTGGTGCTAGATCGCGTGAATCGCCGGTTGTATGCGCCTCGCGAGCACTGGCGGGCCGTTCCGGTTCCTCTTCGGTCTTGCGTGGTCTACGCACATCGGGGGCATCGTCTGTCGTGCGCGGCTTGCGTGGATTGGCGCGAGCACCAAATTCGATGGCCCCCGGTTGAGGAGGGAGCTGGCGCAGCTGTTGACTTGGTCGCAGCGGCGTAGGAGGCAGTGGAGAGAGGAGCGGACGCGGTGGTAGCTCATAGACTTCAAACTCCTCCTCATCTTCAACGCGTTCCACGGGTCCATCGACCGCTGCGAGAAACGCCGTGCGGAAGTCCGCAACGCTGGGAAAACGCTGTTCGGGACGCTTGGCCATTGCGCGGCTGACCACCAGACCCAGTTCGGCGGGGATCGAAGCATCGAGCTTGCACGGATTGGGGACAGGTGCGTGCAGGTGCATTTTAATCACTTCGATATCGTCGGGGTCATTATAGGGTAGTTCGCCAGTCAACATCTGAAAGAGCAGGACCCCGAGCGCATAAATATCGGTGGAAGTCGTCACAATGCCGCGAGTCTGTTCAGGGGCCATATACTGAGGCGTCCCCGGCACCTGGTCCAGTGGGATAGGCGTGCCGGCATAGCTTGACTCTAGCTCGGCCTGTTGGATGGTACGCACCAGACCAAAGTCTGCCAGATAGGCGTAGGGTGGACCACTGCGCCTGTTTTCCAGCAAGACATTGGAGGACTTGATATCGCGGTGGATCAGTCTCTCGTCGTGGGCGTATTCGACAGCTTCCAGCATCTGGAGAAAGATAGTAGAGACTTCATCGACCTGGGGCAGATGACGGCGCAGATAGCCTGTCAGTGTGCCACCTTCGATAAAGGGCATAACCAGATAGAGCATACCCTGTTCATCGCCGAACTCGATCAGCGGTAGAATATGCGGATGATGCAGACGTGCAATCGTTTTGGCCTCACGAGCGAAACGGCGACGCATATCGGGATCTTCGGCGTAGTTACCGAGGATAACCTTTATAGCGACACGCCGGTCGAAGGCGGTGCGTTGGCGGCCTTCGTAGACCGCGCCCATGCCTCCCGAGCGAATGCGCCTGATAACGTCGTAGTTGCCCAGTTGCCTGCCTTCCAGAGACAACATTCAGCGTATCCGATCCTTTCCCCAATATTCTGTTGGGATGAGCCTCACATCTTCCTTTTGCCCACTTCACACAAACGTATTCCATCGAGCCATGTTCCGCGTTTTGTAAGCGCGGCATGGAAATCAAGACGAGTTGGCGTTAGCTGTCCGCTCTCCCATCCCTGGCATATGTCAATTAGCTTCCTGGTCCTGGTGTGACCCCGCCTGAGACGTGCGTTGGGGTGGGGCCACTTGCCCCTGGATTGGTCGGCGTGCCGTTGTTGCCTGCACCGGGCGTCCCCGCACTGGGCGTCCCCGCCACACCGGGTGTTCCCGCTCCGGGGGTTGTCGTCTGGATGCCCGGTGGTGTCTGAACGTTCAGGTGAATATCGGCGACATTCGTCGGCAAGGTATCACCCGTAGAGAGCGTGATCTGCGCCGACTTGACCCCGACCTGGTGGGATAGAATACTCAGTGCATCTTTTTTCGAGAGTTTGGCCAACGACTGTATGAGATTGTGCTGCATAGTGGGAGTAATGTCGTAGACCCACAGTCCTTGCGCCTGCACATAGATCGAGACCTGATTATCCGCGCTGACCACCGTTGCGCTGATTGGTGTGCTGACGATCTGCCCAGCCAGCTTATACTGTGTAAGCTGGGGGTTATTCAGACTATCGTTCTGCAAGCGCGTGGTCGCGTTCTGTTGCGCCGCCTGGTAGTTGTAGACCACCTCGCTGCACTTCACCATCACCGTCACCGTGAACGAAGGCGCACGCGCATTGACAGCATAATCGGATTGAGTCGTCGCTGGGCAAGCGAGCGAGCTATCGACGGCACGTTCGTTGCTCTTCATTAAGGTGTGCAAGGCCGCCTGCGTTGTGGTGGTCAATTGCGCCTTGAGCGGGGCGGCTGTACTATCGATATCCGCCTTCTGGACTACACTCTTCAGAATTGCGTCGTGACCGCCAGTGAAGGCACTGAGATTTTTCACGTGAATGTTGGTGTTACCACAGCAGGTACCGTTGATATCGGATGCTGGGATGTTGCCGGACGAACCTGCAATGACAGCGGTTCCTGTTACTTCAGCGCCAGAAACCGCTGGCACATAGACTGCGCCGAAAGATACCTGGACGCCGTCGCCCCCGGTCAATGTTCCACCGCTGAGTTGGACGCCATTTTCACCTACATTTTGGAACACTAACACGCCTGACGCCTGTGTCGCTGCTATCGAGCCTGTCGACTGGCCGGTTGCGGTCATGGGTTGGGATTGTGTGGAGATCACGCGAGCGGCGACCTGCATTTTGGCTGGATTGGGGGGCGCGGTTGTGCCGACGACCAGAAAATTATTCTGGATCAACTGGCTGTCGGGTGTGATTGAGATCTGAGCGCTTACGCTGCCTGGAAAGATTTGTGCCATGCCTACGCGCGGTCCAAAGATCAGCGCGAGCAGCACGATGCTCAACGCAAGCAGGATAAGCAGCGCAAGCAGATTGCGCCGCCAGCGGCGACGTTGGATACGCGAACGTGGAGGTGGAAGCGGCGTCAGTGGCGGCGTAGCCGTACTCGCGCTGCTGCGTCCAGCCGTAGCAGCAGACGTGCTGTTGGCCGGTGCCGATGAAGAGGTGGCATGTGCCACGGCGCTGCCAGCCAGTAAACCGGCCCCCAGGGCGGCTCCTGCTCCAACTGCGACGATTTGACCAGTGTTGCCCTTACGATTCGGGTCAGCGGGCTGATTATTCCCGTTGGTAGTGTTACTGGATGCCGCTGCCCCTGTTCCACCTGACGCGGCAGGCGTGCTGGCCTGACTATTGAATGGTACCCCCCCGGCAATCAGCGGCGGGCGGCTCTTTCTAGATTGGTTGCCCAATGGCGCGATGTTTCTGCCTGGCTTACTGCTCGAACCCGAAGCTGGTGGTGGCATCAGGAGAGGCTGAGCAGCTTCGCTGGCCGTTGCACTCTGGACCGCTGGCAGACTTCCGCTCTCGCCCGGCGTCTTCTGGACGGTAGACATTTTGCCAGTCGTGTGTGGCGTAGATGGAACACCAGAGAGTGGCACCCCAGGCAGCGCAAGCGGACGTGGTTGTTTGCCTTCGCGCATCGGGCCGGTCGGTGCGCTGCCCCTTGCCGTTCCTGGGGCAAGCGGGGTTGGCATAGCTGGATTGGTGGGCAATGGCACAATAGGCGCAAGATAGTAGTCTTCGTCATCTTCGTCGTTAGATGGCGGTGTACCACTGCCAGGACCCGCGTCTGGCTTCTGCGCGGCAGCCTGGTTTATTTCGACCGGGTCCCTGGCGGGCGGCTCTTCTGACGGCGCTCCCGGAGGAACCTGTCCTCGGCCCGCCTCAAAGTTCTCAGCCGGCATTGGGACTGGGATCACAGCTGGCAGGAGTGGTCTGCCCTGAGCGGCAGCGCTCGACTGGTTCTGTGGTGGCGGCTGAGCTGGCGGGTTGGCTTTTGGTTTGCGCCCGCCGCCGAAAAGTCCTCTGGGGCGCTCATCAGCTGGTGCGGGTGAGCTATTCTCTGCGAGGGCCTGGGCAAAGGTTTCCAATGAAGAATAGACCACAAAGCGGCGTTGACGCGCAAATTCAGCCGGCCCTGGACCCGCTGGCGCAATAAAAATCAACTGCGCTTTGAGACCGCGTCGTACCGCTTTCAGCCCGTCAAAATCTATCGGCTGACGAAAAGCCTTGTGTTGTGCGGGCAGAACGATGGCAATCTGCTTCCGACCAAGCTCCTCTTGTATATTGATCCCTTTCAGGATGTCTAGCCTGCTATCTGCCGGGTCGACATAAATAATCCCGACATCTGAGCTCTGCGGATTGCCTGAACCGAGCAAATCTGAGCCGTCACCCTGTCTCATCTAGAACCTCTTCCCTGATACATCTTCAAAATGCGGCATAAAAAGTGGGAAAAGCAAAGGGACGTTCCCTCCAGACTTCCGGCGGGGGATTGTTCTGTGCATTCCCTCTTTTCTGGCTTTGTAGTTGTCATTGTACACCATCTTGTCAGTGGAGGCTAGCCCCTGCGCAGCGAGATTTTAGGACGCGCATCAGGGAATGCAGATGAACTGCAACCCTTTTTCTTCTCAATGATACCCTAGCTAGAGCGGCTCTGCAAGCTATTGGGGCGCGTCTGGCTTGCTGTACAGAAAACTGTCTTCTTTGCCTGTTCTCTGGTTATAGAAACGCAGGCGCTTTTTGTCTCCTGATGACCCTTTCTATCTCTCAGGTGCAGAGATGACGGTTTGTGTGACAAATGTAGTATGCTGCGGCAGTGCGAGTAAACGGCTGCGCGTCGCCGCGATGGCCAGCTCTCCCTGGTCAGAAGCGATCCAGCGGCGGCCCATCTGTTCGGCCACTGCTGGTGTCACCCCGCTGCCACAGAAACAATCCAGGACGAGATCGCCTGGTTCGGATGAGGCCAGGAGGATACGTTCGAGTAACGCGGCCGGTTTCTGTGTGGCGTAGCCGTTGCGTTCGGGATCGCGCTGGTGCAAATGGCTGATATCGTTCCATACATCGACCGGGGCCATCAGGCTTTCAGCGGTGTATGTATAGGTTCGCCCGTGCGAAGCGATGGTCCACTGGATGCGTCCCTGTTCATCGACCTGGCGGCGCATATGGTTGCGCTTCTGGTCACCACGCCTCTCTCCGATGCGTTCGCCGTGAAAACAGTAGTCTGCAGACCTGGTGTAGAAAAGGATAGTATCATGTTTACGCGCATAGCGTCTGCTGGCAGTGCCGCCCGAATGGTAGTGCCAGACGATCTCGTTTTGAAAACCACTGCTCCGACCTTGCAGATTTGCCCCGAAGATCTCGTCGAGAATGACCCGCGCATAGTGCGAGACGCGCCAGTCGAGATGGACGTAGAGGCTGCCATTCTTGCTGAGCAGACGTTGCAGCAGGCGGAGCGTAATGGCCAGCCATTGCAGGTAGCCATCCAGCTTGCCCTGCCATTTATCGCTGTACGCCAGTTGTGAGCCGCTCTTAAAGTCGCGTCCAGTCATAAAAGGTGGATCGATATAGGCCAGGTTGATCGATTCGGCAAATTCGGGCAGGAGCGCCGCCAGGACCTCTGCGCGTTCGCCCGCGACCAGACGATTTTGCCAGTCGGGCATATGTGGCGGTTCGGTGGCGTCAAGGCCCGCATGGGTCTCCTGGATATGCAAGCGTGGTAGTTTATCTGGCGGATCGTATACAGATTGTTTGCCCTGCCAGAGCAATTCAGCCATCCTTCTGGCCCACCTCTCTGCCGTTTTGCAGTCGTAGTATCTGCGCTCATCATAGGCGCTCTGACTATACGCTGTCAACCGTCTCTCCCGACAAGTCTCTCCCACCTACCTGAACGCAACTAACCACTCGACTTGTCCGTATAATTACCCTGAAGAACGTTCCTACTACAGGAGAAAATAATGTCATGGTATGGATAATAACCCTGTGTAGCCTGGCTGCTTACGTCGCTGGTAGCATTATGCTGATCAAAATTGCGCCTGTACTGATCAAGCGTTCTTTTGATGAATTGCTCTTTATAGGGATCGCCGCAGTGGCGATTTTAGGGGCTATGCTGGTCTTTGGGGCTGTTGGCGTGATCTACTTTGTCTTTAGTGGTGGATTGACTGTACGCGGCCTGGATGTCTTTCTATTGCTGTTCCTGCTCATTATGAGTCTACGTATCTCTCTGACTACCTTTCGTCCCCGCTACGGCATTGGGATTGGCACTAGACGTTTCTCGCGTGTGTTGACTGGCAGTTTTTTTCTTGTGCTGGCGGTCGCCGCTCTGTATGTAATGGTTCTGCTCTTTCAGCCTGCCTGAAATATATTGGCAGCGGCTGGTATGGCAGATACAGGCAGAGCGGCGACCGAGAGTAAGTCAGGAGTTGATTTCAAAGGTCACTGAGGCTACCTGCTGGCGTTGATAGGCGATGTTCCAGGTGTAGGAACCGGCATCGTTGAAAAGTGCGCTACTGACATAGGTGCCGTTGTCCTGGTCGACTGCTCCTGGGTGGATAACGCGAAAGTCTGTCTGTGAGCTGACTATCTTATCAGCAATACTTCGCGCATCTAATCTGGCTGAGACCTGACAGACCAGGTATAAAATCGTGTCGTCAGGAAAGCTATTGCTGACCTGTTGGAGGCTTCCCGTGCTGATCGCGTAGCCTGTCCCTACCTGGCAGTTGGTGATGCCCGACCCCTGGGAGAAAAATACCGGTAGAACGAATTTCAAAATAAGTCCGGCACAAATGAGTAAGAAGAAACCGATAAGCACGATACGCCAGATACGTCTGTTTCGCGACTGGGGTGCAATCACTCTCTCTCTTTCAAACCTGGTGGAAACGGTCGATGGTGCCTGAGTGGCGCTAAGTGTTTTCTGGCGTAAATGTCTCTGCTGGATGCGCGAGATAAGTCCTCTGGTATGCGATAATGAAAAAGGAACCAAGCAGCCTTTGCCTGAGAGCATTCCGATATACTCTGACATTCGTTCTACTCCTTTGTTGTAAAAGTGTTTGGAATGGGATGAAGTATAGGGCCATTATAAGACCTTGTATCTCAAGCAAGCAAGCTTTGTTTCAAGTAGGGTACTATTTTCAATAAAGCTGATTTCACTGATCCAGAGTGATACATGGAACTATGCGAACCTTCAGCGCTAAGGGTAGCAAATCTCTCTTTAGGCTTTTCGGGCTACTTTTTAGACTCGCCGGGACGAGGGGGAGTACAATGTAGGACGAGCCAGTTGTTTAGTCAGAGCAGAGAGGTGTCATGGCTGAAACCGATAGAGATCTGCCAATCGAACAATTTGAGGTTGAAATTGCCGATCTGGAGCCGATCGCAGGCTCTGTGTGGAGCTGGCCTGCGCGTTGTGAAGCGTGGCTTCTACGCTGGCAGCGACCTGAACGGCGGCGGGTGCGGAGACGTTTGAGTGTGTTCGCGTTGGGCAGTCTGCTGCTTTTGCTGGTCGTTGTGGTGCTTGGTCCTGCTACCGGACTAAGTACCCTGCTGCTCACCTCCTGGCCATTTTATCCAGGGTCCTCGCCTGCTACGGCCAGCGATTCCGTGGATGTGGGGCGCGGCTCTATCGTCTGTCCGGTCCAGACTGCCTGGTCGCCTAATAGTTCGCTGATCGCTGTGCTGGGGTATACGCAGCCCTGTGTCGCGGATGCGTATACCGTCGCGCAGGTCTCTATCTATAGCGCGATTACAGGTCGCCAGATCGGTGATTGGCAGCCCGACGATCTGCTGCTCAATGCTTTACAACAGGCGCTTTCGCCGACGATGCGTGCGATTCTGGCGCGTAAGCCCGATGCTTCGCAAACGTCGAGTAGCTTTCCTACTCCGACGATTACCTATCAGCAGATAGCCTGGTCACCCACTGGCACCCAGCTTGCGTTGAGTTTCAGTGTCACTACGCGCTTTGAGTCCTACGCGGGCCTTTTGCTTGCCTCCAGCGGTGGAGAGCGCGGCCGCGTCTTTCTCAGGGCCACCGATACCGATACGCAGTCCTCTCCCCCGACTGCTTCTGGTCGGGCTGCGTTGTTGCGCTGGAACCTCCAGGATGGGAGTAGTTCACAGCTCAGCGACCTGAAGCCCGCTTTAAGCTATGCCTGGGGCGCAAATGACCAGCTTCTTCCCGTCACCGATTCTGCGACCAGCGGCAGGCCGACGACTTACACCAACGATCCACCCGGCAACCCCGATGGCGGGCGGTCCTTTACGGTCTGGCAGCCTGGGTCGGCGCTGGTCGTTTCCTTTATCCATACGCCCGGTGCCTATCTCTGGGCTACTTCGTTTACCGTCTGGTCGCCCGATGGACGCTATCTCCTCACCAATTTCTCTTTTGTGGGTATGATGGAGCCGCCCGGCCAGCCTTTTCCAGACGCGGCGGCGTTTCAGCAGATGGATATCGATAAGCTGCTGGAGATCCTACCTCACGATCCAGCGTTGATCCCCAGCGCCTTGCGTGCGCAGGTTGTAGCCTGGAATCCCGCCGGTACGCTGCTCGCGGTCTACGCTTTGCCAGGCCAGGTAGACCTATATAATGCGCGGACTGGCCAGCGTTTACGTTCGTTTGCGCCTGTATCTGCCCGACTTTTGAGCGGCTCTACGAATCTGCTGAGCTGGTCGCCCAATGGTCGGACCCTGTTACTCACGAGTTCGCAATGGGGCGCGGTGACGCTGTGGAGTGGTCAGATCCTCGCCCTTTAAGCACGCTCCCCGCGTGGCGGGGTCCGGTCCTGGAGAACGTGAGAGACCTGCTCGCCTGATGTTCTCCAGAAGAGGGAGTTCAGCTTTTGCCCGCCCGGCGACGGCGAGCTGCTGCTGCGTTTTTGCGCCGTTCGCGTTGACGGTCAGAGGTATCGGGTCTATCTTTCGCGCTCAATTGCGCGGTCTGCGTCTGCGCAGCCGGTGGGGGCGTGTTCTGGAAGGCTTCTGCTCTGCGCACTCGGGCGCTGCGCATATCCAGGATACCCCTATGCACAACCAGTCCGGCGACGATTGCGGCCGCGATGAGGAGCACAAAGTAGGTAGGTATGGTGATATTGCTGACCCCCGGTGAGATGGATTTCTGGCGATTGGCGATGCTCAGCAGAAAAACGAAGGTCAGTAGGATATATTCGAGACCGGTCAGTAGACCAATCTGCGTATACCAGCGTATCTTAATCCCGAGGCGGCGAGCGTCACGTATACGCCTGATGCCTCCATACAGGCTGTACGCTCCCAATCCAGCAAAGACAAGGCTGACCAGGGTGAGAATGCGTGGATCTGTCATGTCTAATAGTCCTTACGCTTCAGGCCGACCTGTTTCCTCCTGACGTACAAGCATGCGCTGATACTGTCTCCTGGCTACCAGGCCTATCAGTAGGCAGAAAAGTGGACCGGTTACCAGGTTAAGGATAAACAACGGGCTGTTGAGAAAATAAATGGTGGGTAGTGGGATGGCTAGACCTTGCAGTTGCAAGATGCCTTCCAGCCCGCGCAGCAGCCAGAAATCTGCTGGGAGTAGCAAAAAGAGGCCGAGCAGGACCTCTAGAAAAAGCAAGAGACGCCAGGGTGCGGCCTGCGGTTGATTATCGCCTTGCTCGCGGCGGTACATGGTGGTCAGGAGGAGGGCCAGGGCTGCCGCGTTCAAGAGGAGCGGCTCCAGGGCCTGGATGTCAAAGAGGTTGGGATTGCCCAGAAAGCTATCGGGGATGCGCCAGAGCAGTGTATAGATGATAAAGGTCCCGCTAGTGCCGGTGAGTGTGATGGCTGCCGTAAGCTTCCACGGTAGCAGACCTCCCAGCAGGCTAAGCGTCGGGTAGAGTCCCGGCGCGAGCCGGTCGGCGTGGATTGCACCGATCAGCAGGTCGTAGGCGGCTGCGAAGACATAGCCTGTGAGCATCGGCAGGATCGCCAGCAGGACCACCGTGATCACCGCGTTGATCATCGCCTTACGCTCTGCCGCCTGCTCTAGCATCTCGTCCTCGTCGACCTCGATCTGAGTTTCCTCCAGCTCTTCTGCGTCTGGCTCGGCGATCGGCGTGGTAACTTCAGCGTCGTCGTCCTCGCCCAGCTCTTCGTCTGCCGCAGTCTTGACGGCGGCGGGAAGCACGCGCAGCGGCGCAAAGGCCAGGTGACCAAGCGCTGCACCAGCCAGACTCAAGAGCAGCGCGAAGACGCCGACTAAGCCCCAGGTCAGCAGGAAGGGATGGGCGCTGGTCGGGTCGCTGGTCAGGGTTGTAAAAACACCCGGATAGGTCAGTGCTGCACCGAACTGGACGAGCGCCAGCAACAAGCCGCCCAGCGCTGCCTCCAACAAACCCACGCCCGCAGTTGTGCGCAACTTGCGCAGCGCGGTGACTAGCAGACCACATCCGGTGGCGCTGAGCACTGCCGCTGGCACAAAGGAAGGAGCCGGCTGGTTGTTCAGCCGGGCGGTTAACGCGAAAAAGATCGCGCACAGCAGAATGAGTCCTACCACCAGCCAGTCAAAGCCGGGAGCGGTCGGCGCGACCTTTTCACTCGCGCTCTCTTCGCGCTTTGTAGATGCGCTCAGTTGGGGCGATGCTTCCCGTTCTTCGCTTTGTTCCGCTACTACCTTTGCTGGTTCAGACTGCTCCTGTTGCTGCATACAAAGATCCCATCCGTTTGCATTAAAATTTCTCATCTGCGATAGTAGCATATAGACGAGAAGGCGACAAGATACCCAGGCGCAGATTTTCCCTCGTATCGCGCTAGACCTGAGAAAAAATAGGGTCAATACCTGAGTAAACATAGCCCCGCTCCCCTTGACTATCGCTGAAAAGCTGCTAAAATCTCTAGTAGGATTTGATTTTATGTAAGATTTTAAGAGGTTTGCGTGCATATTGTTTGTATCGGCGTTGACCACGTCTCGGCCCCCATCGCTCTGCGTGAGCGGCTGGCTTGTTCTTTGCGCCAGGTGCCTCAGATGCTCAGGTCAGCGCGTCAATTGACGCAGGAGTGTGTGCTGCTCTCCACGTGCAACCGCTTCGAACTCTATGCCATCTGCGCTGACCCCGACGCGGATTGTACACGTCTCCTCGCTCTATTGAGCGAGCAGCGCGAAGTCTCGCTGGCTGAACTGGTTGCCCACTCCTATTCTTTTGTCGGACCCCAGGCGGTTGCCCATCTCCTGGGCGTGGCCTGTGGTCTCTACTCGCTTGTGCCTGGTGAGCCGCAGATCCAGGGACAGGTGGCGGAAGCCCTCGAAATCGCTCAGGGCGCTGGTTTTGCCGGACCTGTGACTTCGGCGCTTTTTCGCGCTGCCCTGGTGGCTGGCAAGCGTGCGCGAACGGAGACCGCGATCAGCCGCAATGCGGCTTCGGTCAGCCATGTCGCGGTCCAGATGGCGCGTCGGCTCTTTCCCAGTTTGCAGGCCGCCCGCGTCCTGCTGGTCGGGTCAGGCAAGATGAGCGAGCTGGCCGCGCAGAATCTCTGCGCCAATGGCGTCGAGCAGCTAACTATCATCAGTCGAGTACCATTGCATGCGGTCGATCTGGCCGCGCGTTTTAACGCGGCGCATCGCACTTTCTCTGAACTGACCGATGCATTGGTTGAAGCCGATGTCGTGATTTCGTCGACGACTGCTTCGCACGCTATTTTAACGTACGAGGTCGTCAGCAAGGCGCTTGAACGTCGCCCGGACCGTGCACTGCTCCTGATCGATATCGCCCTCCCACGCGACGTTGACCCCACCGTGGCCAGCCTGCCAGGCGTCCATCTGGTCAATCTCGATGATCTCCAGGGCGCAGTCGATGAGGGGGTGCGCCTGCGTCTACAGGAGGTCGAGCAGGTGCAGGCTATCGTGGCGGCCGAGGCCGAGGCTTTTGAACGCTGGTTGCGTTCGTTGAGCGTCGTCGATACGATCAGTGCCTTGCGTCGTCACGTGGATGCAGTGCGCGAACAGGAATTGGCGCGGACGCTCCACCAACTTGCCCCCAGCCTCTCAGAGCGTGAGTCTGCGGTCGTCGAGGAATTAACTACGCGCCTGGTTAATAAGGTTTTACATATGCCCACGCGCCGCCTCAAAGATGCTGCCGTTGAAGGTCGTGGGCATATGTATGCCGAAGCTTTACGCTATTTGTTTGATTTAGAAGAGCAGAATCATGAATCATTTAGTGATCGGGACTCGCGCCAGCAAGCTAGCAATGATCCAGACACGCTGGGTTGTGGCTCAACTCCAGCGACACTGGCCGGGCCTGGAGATAACCATTGAGCAGATTCGCACAACGGGCGATGCGGTGACGCATCTGCCGTTGACGACAATCGGCGGCGATGGCGTTTTTGTTGTCGAGCTTGAACGGGCTTTGTTGAGCCGGCGCGTCGATATTGCGGTGCATAGTCTGAAGGATCTACCGACTAGCCAGCCGCCAGGACTGCGCCTGCTGGTCGTCGGCGAACGCGAGGATGCACGCGATGTGCTGATTACCCGCGCTGCCTCCTCCCCGGATGCGCCTGCACCCGCCCGCATCGGTACTTGTAGTCTGCGGCGTACCGCTCAGATGCGCGGACTTTTTCCGCGGGCCGAGATTCTGTCCCTGCGCGGCAATGTCGATACTCGTCTGCGTAAACTCGATGCCGGTGAGTACGATGCGATTGTCCTGGCCGCCGCTGGTCTACATCGCCTGGGCGTCTCCCCCGAACTCGCGGCACGCATGCAGTATCTCTCCTACGAACAGGTCTTGTCTGCGCCCGGCCAGGGTGCGCTCGGCGTCGAATTGCGCGACGAACCTGCTTTGCAAGAACTGCTCGCCCCACTATATAATAAGCGTGTACAGTTGACGACCAGCGCAGAGCGTCTCTTTATGCGTCGACTGGGAGCCGGGTGTTATCTGCCGGTTGCCGCCTATGCAACGCTCGCTGACGGCCTGCTCACTCTGCACGGTCTCGTCACTAGTCTGGACGGCCAGCAACAGGTGCGTTTAAGCCAGAGTGTCGCGTGGGACGAAGAGAGCGGCGTGGAGCAGGCGGAACGCCTGGGAATCGTCCTGGCCGAACGGGCGCTGGCCCAGGGCGCTGATACGATTATTGCGGCTCTGGGTCGCAGTGAACAGGAGCGTGAGTATGTCTGATGCGATTCGTCAGGTTTTGCCGCTTGATGGCAAACGCGTCCTTGTGACACGCACTCGTGAGCAGGCCGCGACGTTAAGCGCCTATCTGCTTGCCGTCGGTGCTCTGCCGATCGAGCTGCCGGTGATCAGGATTGTGCCGCCCGCCGACTGGTCGCCGCTCGATCAGGCGCTGCGTGCTCTCTGGGAGCAGGCGGCGTACGATTGGCTGGTTTTTACGAGTGCCAACGGGGTGCGGATGGTCATGGAGCGCCTGTCTACGCTCGGCGTGGAACCCCAGGTGCTGCGCGGCACGCGTATCGCTACGATTGGACCCGCAACCGCTGGCGAACTGGAAAAATACGATCTGGAGGCCGCACTGGTACCCGATGAGTATATCGCCGAGAGTGTCGTCAAGGCTCTGCGGTCCGACGCCGCTCGCCACGATACGACGTTGCAGGGGAAGCGCATTCTCCTGGCTCGCGCTGCTGAGGCCCGTCAGGTGTTGATGGAGGAGCTGGAACGCGAGGGCGCTCAGGTCGAGCTTGTCGTGGCTTATCGCACGCTTCCTGTGACCCACGACGACCAGCGTGGACGCGATGTGGTGGCTCTTCTGCGCCGCCAGGAACTCGATGTGATTACGTTTACCAGTTCGTCGACCGTCCACCACTTTATGCACTGGCTGAGCCAGTCGGCCCCCGATATTGCTATCCTGCTGGCCTATCCAGGTCAGCGCCACGCCCGACCCCTGATCGCGTGTATCGGTCCGATTACTGCGACGACCGCGCGTTCCTATGGTCTGGATGTGGGCGTGGAGGCGCGTGAGTTTACGACAATGGGCCTGATCGAGGCTTTAATAGATTGCGAGGAGATGCTCAAATGACAGATCAGATAGTTGCGACACAGCCTGAGACGCAGGTCGCACCCGCTCGACCCAAACAGCCCCGACAGATGGTGCGCTTTACTTTCTATAAACTCAATCCTCAGTGGCAGCTTTTGCCGCTCGCACAGCGTCAACTGGCCCGCGCAGAGCTGGTGCAGATCTATACCGAGCATAGCGCAAAAGCTTTGCTGCGTTCGTTCAGTCTCTATGGTCTGCGTGCCGATTGCGACTTTATGCTCTGGCAGGCAACCTACGACGTGGCCGATCTCCAGAGTCTGAGCAGCAAACTGCGCCGCAGCTCGCTGGGTCCGTATCTGCAAGAGGCCTATGGCTTTCTCTCGATGACCAAACGTTCTGTCTATGTGGGGAAAAACGCCCGCGGCGCACACGATCCGCGCCTGGTGATCTCGCCCGACGACAAAAAATATCTCTTTGTCTATCCGTTTGTCAAGACGCGCCCCTGGTATATGCTGTCTCTAGAGGAGCGCAAGCGTATGATGGACGAGCATATTCGCATCGGTATCAAGTATCGCGAGGTCTCAATCAATACGACCTACTCCTTTGGTCTGGACGACCAGGAGTTTGTGGTCGCGTTTGAAACGGATAATCTCAGCGATTTTCTCGATCTGGTGGAAGAGCTGCGCGGCAGTGAGGCCAGCCAGTACACTTTACGCGATACTCCCATGTTTACCTGCGTCGCTCAACCTTTAGATGAGATCCTTGAGGCTCTCGGCGCGTAGGCTCGCGATGAGTGGGTCTGGCCGGGGTTATCTGCCTTTGTTTGCTGGAGGAAGAATGGACGAAAAAGAGCAGTCTCTTGAGCTACGTCTGGCGCGTTCGCGGACCTTGTTTGCTGAGGCGCAACAGCTTCTGCCAGGCGGCGTGAATAGTCCGGTACGGGCCTTCCGTGGCGTCGGGGGCGACCCGGTGTTTATCGAGCGAGCCAACGGGGCCTATCTCTTTGATGTGGACGGCAATCACTATCTGGACTATGTGCAGTCGTGGGGACCAATGATACTTGGACACGCCTATCCCCCGGTCCTCAAGGCGGTGACGGAGGCCGCGGCCAGCGGGTTTAGTTTCGGCGCTCCCACTGCCGCCGAGAGCGAGCTGGCCCGATTGGTCATCGATAGTGTGCCTGCGATCGAGATGGTCCGTTTCGTCAATTCTGGCACCGAGGCGACGATGAGCGCTCTGCGCCTGGCGCGGGCAAAGACTGGTCGCACAAAGATTATTAAGTTTAGCGGCTGCTACCACGGTCACGCCGATATGCTGCTCGTCCAGGCCGGTTCAGGGGTTGCGACGATGGGTCTACCCGATAGCCCCGGCGTGCCTGCGGCGACGACTGAGGATACACTGATCGCTCCCTACAACGACGCCGAGGCCGTGGCTGCACTCTTTCAACTCTATCCCGCCGCGATCGCTGCGCTGATTGTCGAGCCTGTCGCGGCCAATATGGGCCTGGTCCTTCCTCAGCCGGGCTTCCTCGCATCTTTGCGCGAGTTGACCCGCCAGTACGGTTCGCTGCTGATCTTTGACGAGGTGATGACTGGCTTTCGTGTCGCTCTCGGGGGCATGCAGGAGCGCAGCGGGGTTCTGCCCGACCTGGTCTGCCTGGGTAAGATCGTCGGCGGTGGTCTGCCCGTGGGTGCCTACGGCGGCCCACGCGAGCTTATGCAGTTGGTCGCTCCAGCCGGTCCAATGTACCAGGCCGGGACGCTTTCAGGCAATCCACTGGCGATGGCGGCGGGCATCGCGACTCTCACTGAGCTGCGCAAACCCGGTCAATACGCCGAGTTGGAACGCAGAGCACACCTGCTCGCCACTGGCCTGGAGCAGGTTATGCAGCGCCAGGCCGTGCCAGCCCACCTCGTCCGCATCGGCTCTATGTTTACTATCTTCTTTACTACACAGCCGGTGTCTAACTATGCCGACGCTAAAACCTCCGATACCCGGCGCTTCGCCCGCTTCTTCTGGCGCATGTTGCAGCAGGGTATCTACCTGCCACCCTCGCAGTTCGAGTCGTGTTTTGTCTCGTTGGCTCTCGATGACGCTATGCTGGCGGCGACTATCCAGGCGGCCGACGTGGCTTTCGCTGAGAGCGCATAGCATAAAGGAAAAGCAAAGATGAGTAATTTCCCCGTTGTGCGTCTGCGGCGTACACGTCAAAACGAACAGTTGCGTGGACTTGTGCGCGAGACGCATCTGAGCGTCGAGCAGCTAATCTATCCGCTCTTTGTCGCTGAGGACCTGGCTCAGCCAAACGAGATCTCGTCTATGCCCGGCATTATGCAGTGGCCGTTGGAGCACTTGGGCCGTGAGATCGAGCGCGTGGTGGCTCTGGATATTCCAGCCGTGCTGCTTTTCGGTATTCCTACAGTCAAAGATGAGGTCGGCACGCAGGCCTACGCCGAGCAAGGGATTATCCAACGCGCTATCCAATTGATTAAATCGCTTGCGCCGCACCTGCTGGTTATCACCGATGTCTGTCTCTGCGAATATACCAGCCACGGCCATTGCGGCGTTATTCACAACGGCACCGTGCAGAACGACGAGTCGCTGGAACTTCTTGCGCGGATGGCGCTCTCGCACATCGAGGCGGGAGCCGATATCGTCGCGCCTTCCGATATGATGGATGGCCGCGTCGGAGCAATCCGCCGCGTGCTCGACGAGCATAGCTACAGCGCTTCGCCCATCATGGCCTACTCTGCCAAATACGCCTCCGGCTTCTATGGTCCATTTCGCGAAGCGGCTGGCTCAACTCCCCAGTTTGGCGACCGCCGTTCGTACCAGATGGACCCCGCGAATGTGCGCGAGGCCCTGCGCGAGGTCGATCTCGATATCGCCGAGGGCGCAGATATCATCATGGTCAAGCCAGCCCTGGCCTACCTTGACGTTATTCGCCAGGTCCGCGACCACTCCCCCCTGCCCCTGGCCGCCTATAATGTCAGCGGCGAGTACTCGATGATCAAAGCCGCTGCCCACAACGGCTGGATCGACGAACAGCGCATAGTCATGGAGGTCCTGACTGGCATTCGCCGCGCCGGAGCCGATATGATCATCACCTACTTCGCTCCACAAGTAGCACCCTGGCTGCAATAGGCAGAAGTTGCCCTATCCCCATAGACATGTGGTTAAGCGGGAGTGCAGAGGGCGTCCCTCTGCTAACTTCATGATTATGGGTAGGGCGGTTTCACCCGACAAACAAAGCAGAGCCAAAAACCCCCTACCTGTAAGGAGGGCGACCAGCAGGCGCTTACCTATCTTCAAAGTACCGCTCTACAATCTCCACATCTGCGAATTTTTTACACCAATTATATTCTTTTCCTGATCACGACAACGCACGTGTAGAGCGCGACCAGCCAACCGAACAGCGGTTTTGTAGCTGAGCTATTGTATATTTTAAGATATGTATTTGTATGTATGGTATTCCCTTATCTTTTCATAATATGATATTATATCGATAGTAATCTCAGCATGGGAGAAACTCATCTTAGCCGGTCTGTACACAACGAAATAACCTCGTAGCAAAGTGTGTTGTCCGGAATAGGTGGCAGAACAGTTGTATGCCTTACAGTTGTACTGTGTCAATC
>DAOTTJ010000109.1:0-5024 GCA_034437695.1 Ktedonobacteraceae bacterium | reverse complement strand
TGTACTTCATCCCTGATAGGACATCTATCTGGATGAGATGATATACAGGTTGTGCATTCAGCACACGACAGATGTGCCAACTGATCTTTTCCATTCAATAGGAACGATTCGTAGGAACCTCAGTAAGAGAAGAAAAAGATGTTCTTCCTCTTTGAGGGAGTGGATGCTCTCTTATAACATCTTTACGCTTCTTCATTCTCTGAAAGAGATGTATGTATATCATCTCTTTCTAGTATAATAATGTTATCAACAAATGTATTTATCTATATAGATGGAAACAGTATCGTCTCTGAGCTGGGACTCTGTCACTTTTCATGGGTAGGTTTTTTTGTCCTTCCCTGATGGTCGGGCAAGTTTGCCCCACCCTAAAGAGAAGAAGGTGAGGCCTGGGCTTCGCTACAGCGAAGCGTTTAGCAAAAAACCGCGAGATGGTGCGCACTGAGGATGGAGGAGATCTCGCCGCTGTGGTGAATGGTCATGTTCGTGCGACATCTTTCCCTCGGTGTTGCATATGTGACAAGAGTCAGGTATTGATGCTTGTCCCGTGTTCTGGTCAAGGCTAGACTGTCTATGTAACAGAGTGTTGCAAAGGCGACAGTGAGTCGCTACGAGAGATAGAGTCTGGGGCGATCACACCGCCGAAAGAAACTCCACTCTACATCTACTGGAGGAATTTCTCATGAGTACATTTAGTGTCGCTGACATTCCTGATATGGCTGGCAAGACAGTGATAGTGACCGGTGCCAGCAGTGGCATCGGCCTGGCTACGACGCGCACGCTGGCTGCGGCTGGCGCACATGTGGTGTTGGCTGTGCGCAGCATCGAAAAGGGCAGGGCAGCCGCGACCGCCATTGTCGGCGTGACCGAGGTGCGCGAGCTTGATCTCGCCAGCCTGGACTCCGTGCGAGCGTTCGCCGCTCGTTGGGATGGCGGGATCGATCTGCTGATCAACAATGCAGGCGTGTCGGGTCCATCACTGGCCCACACCGCCGATGGGTCCGAGATACAGTTCGGCACCAACCATCTCGGCCACTTCGCCCTGACGAACCTGCTCCTTGAGCAGATCACTGGTCGGGTCGTGACCGTTTCCTCACAGGCCGAGCGGCTCGGTCGCATCGATTTTGACGATCTCAATTGGGAGCGCAAGCCCTACCGGTCGTCTCGCGCCTACGCGCAATCGAAGCTGGCTAACTTGCTATTCACTGCGGAGTTGCAGCGCCGACTGAGCGCCGCAGGGTCGGCTGTGCTGGCGGTTGCGGCGCATCCTGGTTTCGTCGCAACAAACATCTACAGCCACGCTGGTCGCCGTCCGTCCGGTCTCTCCGCGTTTGCGATCAGGCTGCTAGCTCAGGACGCCGACGGCGGTGCGCTGCCTGTCCTGTACGCAGCAGTCGGCGACATTCCCGGCAACAGCTTTACCGGGCCGCGCCATCTCGCACACATGCGCGGCGCTCCAGAGCTAATCGGACGCTCCGCGACCGCGCAGGACACCGCTCTAGCGAGCCGCCTCTGGACTGTCTCCGAGCAGCTCACCGGGATCAGTTGTCCGCTCCAGCCTCTCCCTATGCGAACCTGACCTCTGTAGTCGGCGGATCTCTGTTAAGGCGCTCGCAGCGGAGTACCAGGCAGGTCTTTTATCGCCTTTCCCGTAAAGACCTCCCGATCTGGAGCTAGCTCGAAACTGCTCTGCAAGCCGGGAGGTCTTATCTTTCATACGAACATCGTGGAAATCGCTGCGGCGGTTCTCTCAACTGAAGTGTAGCTTCTAACTAAAGCGTAGGAGCCTCATAGCCGAGTACAGAGAGATAGCCATAAAACGCGAAGCGGTAAAACCAGGTTGCCATTTGTGTGGGAGTATAGCTCTTTTCACTCTCCAGCCACCAGTTGATTGTGCCGATCAGGACATGGGAGAGTTGCATAACAGGGAGTTCCTGGGGCATCGCTGGATCGATCTGTTGTCTGGGTCCGACAGGTTGTTCCATCTGTCTCCTGATCTCAAGCATAAGCTTGCTGACGTGCTCGCGCATCCTGGCTGCAAACCACGAACTGCCGTTTTTCCCCAGCAGCGCTCTATATAGTCGCGCATGTTCAGCAATATGCTCAAAGAACTGTGTCCAGATCTCCGGTGGGTTCCCTATCTGACTCTGACTGGTTTCCTTGTGGAAGGGCTTCATATTCTCCACCAGTTGATTCGTCGTCTCCTCAAAGATCTTCGCCACCAGGTCATATTTATCCTGATAATGGCGGTAGAACGTGGCGCGGTTGATCATAGCGCGTTCGGCAATATCGCCTACGGTGATTGCATCGAAGCCTTGCTCTATGATCAGTTCAATCATCGCTTCTTGCAAGTATTTATGTGTGCGTCGAATGCGCAAGTCGGTCTGTTCTTCGTGCGACATGTTTTCCTCTGTGTTGCATACATAGCGAGAGCCAGGCATTGATGCTTGCCCGGCGTGGCTGTCGAGGCTACACTGTCTATTGTAACACGTTGTTGCAAAAACATCGACGTGTCGCTACGCGAGCCAAAGAAAATGTAGCAATATATATGCATACAGGGAACGTTTGCCGTCGGGAGAGATGCCGCGCATCCCAATTAGCGTCTTCTTGAGCCAGTTCCCCGCTCAATTTCGTGGGTTTCATCTTCTAGCAGGACTCGTAATAAGAAGGACGCCCACGTTCGATAGGGTCGCCATGCTTCTGCAACCTGCTCGACCTCGTGCTCGTCCGCACGATGCTCTGGACCATACGCCAGCGCAAAGGCACGCGCAAGCCGTGGTTCGTGAGTTGGAAGGAAATCGGGTTCGCCAGTTCCCCGTAGGATCACCAGTTGTGCTGAAAACTCACCGATGCCTGGCAAGAGTTTCATCTGCTCAATAGCCTGTGCCGGTTCGAGCGAGCGCAGAAAGGCTGCGTCAAGTTTTCCCTCTAATGTCGCCTCAGCCAGTTGATGAAGATATTCCATTTTCCGTCCAAAAAGACCAGGAAACTCGTTAAGCGCAAGCAGGCGTGAGGGACCAGGAAACGCATACTCGATGACGCCATGAACGTCCACCCCAGAACCCAGTTCGCGTGTCATCTGTGCTTTGATTCTGGCCGCTTGAGTGATGCGAATGCGGTGGCTGATGAGCGCCCACACAGTTGCTTCATAGGGAGAGAAAAAACAGACCGGTCGTAGGCCAGAATATCGTGCTTGCAAGCCCCCGATGACCGGATCACGCTGCCCGACAAGAGGCCAGGCGCGACCATCGACATCCAGCGAGAGAATTCGCGCGACTTGCCGACGCACCACTTCAGCATCACCATCACCATATACCTCAACCAGAACCTGCTCTCCCTCACTGCGCAGACAGACACCAGCCACATCTTCTCCGCCATCAACTACAAACGCCAGGTGAAGGTGATCCGCCAGCTCGCTTGCATAGGCGGCAGGAGTAAACCCCTCAAGAAACTGGATGCTAGCCTCTAAGGAATAGGGGCCAGACGTTTCAATGCTCAGTTGTTTCATTTTCCACCATGAACCGTAATCAGATAGCCATCTGGATCAACAAACGCGAAGGTTCGACCTAAGGGACCGTCGAAGGGGCGCTGGGCAATCGGCGTGCCAGCAGCTTCAAGTGAAGCACACAGACCTTCTGCATCGTCACAGGCGAGCCAGAGGGAGACTCCCCAACCCAGGCGAGTCACTTCGTCCAGGTTGACAGCCGGCTCACGCACGGCAAAGGGAATGGGCGAGGTCGCAAAAACAACTGCATTAGGCGGACTCTGAGGAGCCTCGCGTAATCCCAGACGCTCGGTGTAGAAACGACGGGATGCTTGCAAATCGCGCACTTGCAGAGCAATAAAGTCAGGACCAAGAATATGAGCCATCTCCTCCTCCAGGTTTCATGAAGAACTATCACTAGTCTTTTTCTTGCTCTTCTGATACTATATCAGTGTACTGACATATTATCAATACACTGATATAACATCAGCATGCTGATATAATGTCAAGAAGATGCTCAATATGAAACAGGGCTGTTGCGAAGTCGCCCTGCCGCCCGCGTCGGCGGGCAAAAGAGGGAAGAAAGGTTTGTGCGAGGACACCTCTGGTTACCTGTCCCCCAGACAGGGTGCCGGCAGGGACGATGCGCTCCCTGTATCCTCGCTTTGCCGTTTGTATTCTCGACTTTGCAATAGCCCTGCAATATGAAAGCGAGGGGAAGATGTTTGAACAACAAGCGGGCTACCAGTTGAAACGAGCGTCGCATGCACTGCGCATGCAAATGGATGCGGTTTTGCGAGAAATTGGACTGACTACCCCTCAGTATTCAACGCTCACCATCATTACAGAGCAACCGGGGTTGTCAGGAGCGGGACTGGCTCGACGATGCTTCGTCACCCCACAGACTATGAACATGATTGTCGCCAACCTGGAAGAGGCTGGTCTTCTCGTGCGCCGTCCCCATCCCGAACATGGACGGACTTTACAAGCATATGTAACCCCAAAGGCAGAAAGCCTTTTGCAAGAAGCTCACCGCAGAGTCAGTGACGTTGAGGAGCGGATGCTCGCATCGATGCCTCAAAAGCAGCGACGAGAATTTACAGAAGCACTTCAGGCGTGTGCGGATGTCCTTGAGAAACCCTGAAAAACTGATCAAATGATCTTTATTGCGTGTCTCCCTGTATGAAGTATGTAGTTATCTGTCGCAGGTAACCGTGTACTGTTTTTGCCATGCTGGCTTGCCGTTCAGACTCTCTATGGCGAAGAGGTTGAGTGCGTTCGAGCAGAAATAAGCTGCCTGACTGATGCTCAGCGTCATGTGAGGCGAAGGTTTTATATTGCTGGTATGGAGCGCGTAGCCGTAGTAGATGGTTTGCTCGGTCATAAGCGCTTCAATGCCGATCAAAGGTGGTAAAGCATTGGACCAGACCTTTTGTCCATTAGCACTTTGGAGCGCGATAAGCTCTTGTGATAATTGCACATATACAGTTCCGTTCAATACCCCAAGCAACTGTGATCTCTGGCTGGTTGATTCTGTACGCTG
>DAOTTJ010000108.1:0-3441 GCA_034437695.1 Ktedonobacteraceae bacterium | reverse complement strand
GAGCAACCTTTGCTCCCACACCCCCCGCTCTTTGCTTAACGATACATGTACTTAATGTACCTGCTTGCTCTCAACTAGAGCTGTGGGGATCGCCAGCCGGGCATAGATCTGCGCGACTTCGATTTCGATGTCCAAACACTCCAGGCGCAAACACCCCCTGGAGTCATACTGTTTGTAAAACCATCCCTCAGGTGTCCGCTGGAAGGCCTCCACCCATTGAACCTCCTGGCTCACAAAGATGATCTCGTGAATGCTCTCGCGTGCCTGGTAGAGCACCAGCTTACGCGTCCGATCGTGGATCTGTACTGTCCGGGGCAAGACTTCAACTACCACAAGTGGTGACTCAATAACCAGTGATTGCCCGTGATCTGCGTGATCACCGCTTACGACGACATCGGGGAAAACAACGTTGTTCGGGTCTAAACGCACCATCTTGCTGGCCATGTAAGGAACACAGGTCGGGTCATCGGCCAGAGCCTGGCGCAACGCGATATACATATTTCCAGTAATAGTCGCGTGATCTGATGTTCCTCCGCTCATCATACGGAGTTGGCCCGCGTAGTACTCGGAACGGTCCTGGCCATTCTGCATGAGCAAGAAGTACTGCTCAATGGGAACCGGTCCTTCATGTGGGTTCATTAGCATCATACAGACTCTCTCTGTCTAAATGAAAAACATCTGTTCAGTTGAATTATACATGGTTTCGGCCTTGAGCGCAAATACTAAAAACTGTATGTTTGATTTAAACAATAGAGATAAGAAAAATAGAGCCGCACAAACTACATTCAGTCAAAGAGCGTGGGCGCTTCAACCAGCGGATCGGGTCGACGGGGCGTGCCGTCACGCTGAAAAAGGTAGGGGTTGAGTACTCCGTCTTCGTCGGTGGGACTCAGTCCGGCCTCTTGAATAAAGCGCGACGAGGTGGCGTCGCCGCTGCGATAGCGCAGAATGCTGGAGAGAAAGAGCAGCTTCTGCGCCCGCGTAAAGGCGACATACGCCAGGCGACGCTCTTCGGCCAGACCCGAGAGGTTGATCGGTCCATCGTCTTCCGCCAGCGTGTACGAGCGCCGATGGGGAAAGATGCCCTCGGTCAGACCCATGACGAAGACGACTGGACTCTCCAATCCCTTCGATTTACGTACGGTCAACAGGTGAACACAGTCGCGTTTATTCTTGCTTGCATCTTCGGCCTGCTCTTTAAGCTGCATCATGTTGGTGAGAAACTGACGAATCGTGTGCGCCCGCCCGGCGATCTGCTCCAACTCTTCCAACTCGTCAAAGCGCCCTTCCAGCTTGCCCTCTTCGTGGTGCTGCGGGGCCTCACTTTCGCTGTCGCTCTCCTCACGGTGCTTGCTGTCAATATGGCGCAGGTGCTGGTCGTAGGCCAGGGTGCGCAACAGGCGAATGGCCTGCGCAGGCTGGTTGTGCGCCCCCTCCTGTACGCGTTTGATCAGACCAACAAAGTCTTTGATCCCCGGCTGATATTCAGCGGGAATGGTGTACGCCTGCTCGGTGCAGAACTGCAAGAGTGGCCGCCCGCCTGCGTACGCGCTCAGACTGGCAAACAGCGCCGACGTCAGGCGGTGCGAGGTCTTGCCGGTGCGCCCAAAATATTCGCGCGACGGGATATTGGCCACAACACGAAACGCGCTATTCTGTTCACCACAGACGATCGGCGTAAAGATATCGTCCCATTTGCGCGGGTTGGCCCCCTGACGCTCGTGCAGGTATTCCAGGTAGAGCTTCTGACCCTCAATCAAGGCCAGAAACGCCAGGATCTCACGCGTGGTCCTGCGCTTGAAAAACGAGGAGCCGCCAAGCGTGCGATAGGGAACCGACGCCCGCGCCAGGGCCATCTCGAGCGATGAGAGGTGGTGATTGGTCCGCGAGAGCACAAAAATATCCTGGTACGAGAAACCCTCACTGCGCAGATGCCACTGGCGCACGAGTTCGGCGATGCGCTCAGCTACTCCCTCGGCCTCAGCCTCCTGGTTCTCGTAGGCCGTGACTACCACTGGCGCACCAGAGGGTAAGGTCGGCTTGAGCTGTTTCTCAAAGCCCGGCGTAACGTCGTTGTGGGCAATCAGACTGTTGGCCGCCGCCAGGATCTGCGGCGTCGAACGGTAGTTCTCTTCGATCTGGTAGATCTTGCCCTGTGGATACATGGCGCGAAAGGAGAGAATCGACGCCTCGGGACTGGCCCCACGAAACTGGTAGATCGCCTGGTCAGGATCACCGACAACGACGACGTTGTGCTTGGGCGCAGCCAGGTATTGCACCAATCGATACTGCGACGGGTTGGTATCCTGCGTCTCGTCAACCTGAAGGTAGTGGTAACGCCCCTGCCAGTTCTTGCGAAAGGTCGGACTGCTCTCCAACAGCCCAAGTGGCACGTAGATCAGGTCGCCCAGGTCGTAGAGCTTCTCTTTATGCTTGGTCTGCTCGTAGAGAATAAAAAACTCCTGGTAACGCGCCGCCAGTTCACCCTCAAGACTCAGCTGCTGGCGAAAAAAATCTGCCGATTGATCGGCTTTAACCATCTCTTCTTTGGCGCGATCGACCGCTCCCAACGCGTCAAGGATGTCGACATCCCAGTTCATGCCACGCGAACGGTTGCTGCGCCAGGGTCGAATGATGTCTTCGGCCAGCCATTGACGAGCTTCTCCGCTGACCAGGCGCTGGTTCAACTGCTGTGGCGTCCATTGCAGCTTCTCGCGCAGCATGTGATGGCCCAGCCCATGAAAGGTCACGACGCGCAAGCCCTTGACATCCTGCGCGGCAAAGCCACGCACCTTGAGCGCTTTGAGTGCACGTTTCTCCATCGCGTCGGCAGCAGCACGCGTAAAGGTGACACAGAGAATCGTTTCAGGCACAACGCCCTCTTCAGCGATCAGACGCACCAGGCGCTGGACCAGAATAGCCGTCTTCCCTGTCCCTGCCGCAGCAATAAAAGCGGCAGGACCATCGGTATGCGCAATAGCCGCCGCCTGCTGCGGGTTAGCCTTGAACGGGGGAGCCTCTACTTTTATCTTGGCTGGCGATTTTGCTTTGTGCGCAGGCATCCTCGAACCCTTTCCTCACGACTGTTTGTTCTAATTTTTCTTCGTTTCCTACTATAGCACGCCGTTCACGCAACTGACAACCACGCTAGGAGCTTTCCCAGATATGAGTCATCCCCACTATTGCTGAAGCACATGGTCAGCGAAAGGCAGCAGGAGTGCAGAAGACGACCAGTCCTCTACCTGGGAGTTCGAGGGCTTTACACAGGTAGGTTTTTTGCTGAACGCTTCGCGGTGGCGAAGCCCAGACCTCACCGTGCAGGAAGGTGCTTGTCAGGCGACAAGCACCTTCCTGCACCTTCCTTCTTCTCTTTGGGAGGGGCAATCTTACCCGACAAGCAGGGATGACTCATAGTTCTACTCTTTAAAATTAAACCCGCGC
>DAOTTJ010000107.1:0-8950 GCA_034437695.1 Ktedonobacteraceae bacterium | reverse complement strand
GTAATCCAGCCGTGTGTCGCGATACTTTCCAGGAGGAGGGCAGAGATGCGTTCCAGGTCGCGGGCGAGGTCTGGTCGATCGAGGAGACGGGTGGCCAGCAGGAGCGTCTCTAGATTGCCAAAGTCGCCGTGGCAGAGCGAGTGATTGCGTCCGAAACCTTCGGTCAGGGTGGTGTGCAGGGCGTGCGCAATCTCTGCGTGGACCTGCTCATCCTCTTTCAAGTAGGGAAGCGAGGCCAGGCGAGCAAGCCCGATGCCCGCAGCTCCATTGCACCAGGCGACGCGAAAGCGCGTTGTCTCGGCGTCCTCTGGAAAGGTCGGATAGACAGGCCAGTTGCGCTTGGCCGGGACAAATAAGCTGCGTTCGTAGGCCAGGGCCAGGAGTGCGGTCTGGCGAAAGCGCTCCTGACCACTGACATCGGCCAGTCTGAGCAGACTCCAGACGATCCCCGCCGCGCCGTGAGCAAAGCCAGTCAGTGGAGGCTTCCCCTCTAGCACGTGCCAGCCCACGCCGACAGTCTGCGCCACGGCCTGAGCGAGCAGATGGTCTCCACAGCGTATTGCCACAGCCAGCGTACCAGGGTTGGGCGCGACGGCGTAGAGGTTCAGCAGATACGCGATGGCCCCGGCTGAACCCGATAGCATATCGCAGGTTTGACTCTCGGTGATGCACTCACCGACAAGGGCGACAAGCTCTTGCGCCTCCTGCCAGAGCGCGTCGTCCTGCCAGAGTCTTCCCAGTTGAGTCAGGAGATAGATCGCACCCCCGACGACGCCAGAGAAAGCGCCCACCCCATCGGGAGTCCTGCGTTGTCTCCAGGTCTGGACTTCGAGGCGCACCGTTTGCAGTGCGGCGCGGGCGAGATCGGTAGAGCGGGTCTGCCCTGTCAGCGAACCGAGGTAAGCTAGAAACAAAGCGACCCCTGCGGTCCCGTTGTACAGGTCTGGAGGCGTAGGCAGCACCGCCCACTGGCTGGATGTTCTGGCCCGCAGGTCCAACCACGTAGCCGTCCCATCCTCGCAGACGGCGCGTTCGCATAGTCGCTCTCCAACCCGGCTCGCGGCAGCCAGCAGGCGAACGCGAGTAGCGGACCCGCCAGGCGAACGTTGCATTGATTCACCCAACATAATCGGCGTCTGCGCCTCGATATTGCTTATAGTCATGCCTATCAGTGCGGAGTGGAGGAACCAGTTCTGACATGTTAGATCGTGCTCACTGAAGTGGAGCAAACGTTGTTCGACGCGTTGCAGACCAGTTGCGGCGAAGAGGTCGGGCAGGTGTTCGCCCTGACTGCTCAGGAGTGAGCGGCTGGCGGGACGTGTGGTGAAGAGGGGGATATCGCCGCGCAGGAGATCGGAGCGTTCCAGGGGAAGCAGTTGTTGCAGAAAAGGGCGCGTAGGAACGGCCCGCCAGAGCTGGTCGAGCGTGCGTTCGCGGCGCAGTGCGTTGCGCAACTGATTGGGGTGAAAGCTCTCAAAGAGCAGCAGGCCATAGAAACGCCTGGGACGAGCGGCGAAGCGCGTCTCGACATCTGCGAAGCGCGGCAGCCACGCCTCAATCAACTCCTGGCGTTGGGCCAGCAGTAATCTGTACATCCGGTTGAAACCAGCGAGAATAGCCTCGGTATACTCTTCGGGCCTGGTGACCTGTCCACCTAACGTGGGACGATCCAGGCGCGGATGGCTGACCTGGAACTGTTGCTGGATCTCCATCTCGTCGGTACAGGACTTTGCCCAGCGCACGCCCGGCGACCCGCGATGCTCGGATACACCTGCGGCAGAGAGCAGACCGACGTGTAGAATCGAAGCGAAGAACGCTCGTTCACCGGGGTGATGCGTGGCGTCTTCAGCGTTGGCGGGGTGAAATACCCCTTCCAGATCGATCAGCAGCGGGCAGTTTCCCGCTGCCAGTACGTTCTCGTAGTGGAAATCTTTTGCACCGATGCCGTATAACAGGGCGATATATGCTCCTAAGCGTTCGTAGAAGCGCTCAACCTCGTGCCTGTCTGTACACTCACGTATCTCTATCCACTCGGACCAGCCGTGGGACTCGCGTGTCACGATCCACATCTGGCGTAGACCGGGTCCATCTGCCTGGTCGTTGAGCCAGCCGAGCAAAGCCTGGAACCGCTCGTCGAGCGCCAGAGAGCGGGGCTTATAGACCAGCTTCCAGCCCGACGTAAAGGTCAGGATCACCACGCTACGTCCATTGCGATGGGCATCGCCAGCGTCGGGGTAAACCTCTAGAAGCGTGCCAGCCGTCGCACCGCCCGGTTGGGTACTCAGCGTTTCCCAGTCCTGGCCGAGGTGTGCCAGCCATTCAAGGTGGAAATCCGCCCACTGGTTGACCGCCTGCACCAGTTGGCGAGCGAGGACCGTGTACTCGTTGAGCAGGGTGCATAAGTGTGTGGGCTGTTCCAACAGGCGGATATAGCTGGCGAAGCGCTCCTCGCTGGTTGCACCCTCTAAGGTGCCACGCAGTCGCGCCACGCGCAGTTCCATCGCCAGTGTGCGGCTGACCTTAGGGAGGAGCACGCGACTCAGCGAGGCCAGCAGAGACGGTTCCAACTCGGCTGGAACCAGCGGGACCTGTGGCCAGCGTGCCACGATCTTGTACATACCCTCGCGCAGGCGTTCGATGGCGGGCAGCAGGATCGGCCAGAAGGGACGCAAAAAGATCGGTGGATCTGCTTGAGGGTGCGGAAGTGGGAGCGCGAGCGGTGGAAGCTCAGTGAGCGCTGAGGCGTGGGCAAACGCTTCGTCCAACTGGAGTAGCCACGCCGGGGGAACGGGAACGCGCTGACTCACCTGCGTAACATCCTCACTGAGCAGAGCAAGCAGAGCGTCGGTTGAGGGAACGCCATCGCTGGCCAGACGGGTAGCGAAGAGAGCAGCGTCCTCGAAGGGTCGCTGCGTCTGCCAGAGTTCGAGTTGACGTAGAGCAGTAGAGGTCACCTCTGCCGGAGGAAGGTTTCCCGCCCGTTCGTGTAGAGACAGAGCGCGGAGCCACGCGGGGTCCTGCCACAAAGGCTGACGCGACGACGCTGGAGAGGCGTTTACGGTTTGCATACGGTCTTTTCCCATTCAGCAGAACAACTCCTCAGACAATAGACCACTTAGCCAGGTGTCTGGACGATAGGTGGGTGAGCCAGCGTTTCGGAATAGTGATAGTCGGGTAGAAGCGAGCGATACGTTCCCCGATAGAAGGTCAGAGGGAGAGCCTGGGGGCCATTTTTCTCAACCTCCTCGGCGCGATATCCCTGTGTGCCATCGACCAGGAAGCGATGTTTGCCCATTCCTAACGCCTGGACCTCGCCCAGCAGGATCACATGGTCGCCGCCGGGATACTCGTTGACCGTACGTGCGTCGATAAACGCGAGCGCGTCGTCGATAATAGGAGAGCCGGTCGCGGCAACGCTATAGCGTGCGCCGCAGAAGGTATCGTAACGCTTGTCTGAAGGGCGGGCGAAAGCGCGAGCCAGTTGCTCTTGCTGATCTGTCAGAATGTTCACCGCAAAGATACCGCTCTCGCGCAGAGAGGTCAGCGTATGGCTCTTGCGGTCAACGCAGACAAGGATAAGCGGTGGATCGAGCGAGACAGAACAGAATGAATTGATGGTCATACCCGCCGGGCCAACGTGGCTGCGTGTAGTGAGTAGAGATACGCCAGTGGCGAAATGCCCAAGGATCTGGCGATACAGTATTTTATCAAGAGCCATGTGTTCATCCTTCCTTCCCAGGGCGAACTATCCAGGTTCATCTGTCCTGTGCCTGGACGAACCTTGCTGGCCGTACCTCTGCGACGGGGAGAGGCATGACCCAAAACAAAGCGCTCTGGGTCATGTTCTCACTATATCATGGTTTGTATCTACCTCTGGATGACTCGATAGGCAATGTCAGGCTCAGCAGGTGCCATTGTATGTGTCAACGTTACCAAGCAGCAGGCGTCCGGCTCCTCCTTCGATGCCTTCCAGATCGCCATCGCTTAGTTCCTGGAAGCCTGCGGGATTTGGGGGTAGTACAGGCTTCTTTGCGTTCTTCTTACCGCTTCGGCTTCGTTTCTCTTCGTTCTCATTCTTCCTGGAATTGATACTTTGCTCGTTGCTCATCGCTTCTCCTTTTGCATATGGTAAAGTACTGAAACTTGTTGTGGTCTGTCAATGAGGGGTTGCCCCCATTAGCGCGGATTTAGCAGAGAGGTACGCTCTGCACTCCTGTTTTGCGTGTTTTGACTCAGGCAAAACACGCAAAACAAAAGAAAAAGTTTGTTGGGGACACCCCAAACCCCGGTTAAGGGCGCAGCCCTTAACAATCCTGCTAAAGTCCGTGCCTATGGGGGTTGCCCCCTTCATCCCTGCTGGTCAAGCGGAGTTTGACAGGCCAATAGGACCTACAAAGTGTGTCGGTCGCTCAAGTGAACGCACTGCAAAAAACGTCGCTGGCTCGAAAAACAGAGGCACAGATGGCCAGAAAAGCTGTGCCTGATCCTCGCTTTGCGCGGTAGGCAAGGCTACCGCGCAAAGGAAAATAAGCGGTCGTAGTGGCCACAAGCCTACGCGACCTCGGGATAGATTGGATAGTCGTCTTCCTCGTAGTACTCTTCTTCGTGAGGTCGCTTCTCTTCTAAGGGGTTTTCTGGTGGCATGATCATCTGAATGCGTTGATTGCCAGAAAGTTGCTCGTTATCCATCGTCTTGCCTTTCATACAGGTGTAGCAATGTATGCTGTTTACTAAATCTGCTCGGGTACCTTTCTTTGATAAGGACCACTTGAGCGCACATAAGAAACTAAAGGGACGCGCTACACAAAATGGGGTTCGTACATCCTAGCGTTCTCGCGGGGAGCACGGATCAAAGAAGGCGAGGCGAGGGCGAGCACCGAAGGTACACTGGCTGGTTCTGCCAGGCGTAGGAGTTCGTAGCCAATGCCCGCCAGGCCGATCATCAGACCGGGAGTTTCGACGCGCAGAGGAATACCGGTTACCCAGCCATGAGCCTTGATGCTGCGCAGGAGCTGGCCTGTCAGGAGATCGAGGTGCTGACGATACCCGGTGTGAGTGGCGTCCAATGTCTGGACTGCCATGAGCAGGGTTTCCAGGTTGCCGAAATCGCCGTGACTGAGGGAAAGATTGGGTCCAAAGCCTTCATGATGCCAGCCAGCACCTTCGGCGATGGTGGTTTCCAGCGCCAGAGCTATCTCGTTGCGTATGAGTGGATGGTCTGTGTATGGTAGGGAGGCTAGGCGAGCCAGGCCGATCCCAGGTGCGCCGTGCGCCCAGGAGACGCGAATGATTGGCTCGGCCTGGCCAGTGCGGAAGACGGGCCAGTTGCGATGCTGGGGCGAGAACAGACTGCGCTCGTAGTCGAGAGCTGACTGAGCTGCCGCAAGGAAACGTTTCTGTCCGCTGGCATCTGCCAGTCTGAACAGGCTTAAAGCAAAGCCAGCGTTTCCGTGTGCAAGGCCAGCGGGCGGCTGGTGACCGGGTATCGTCGGCCAGGCGAGACCGGCATTCAGGTGTAACGCACGTTCCAGCAAGTGATCTCCACAGCGCACGGCTGTCATCAGGATTGGAGCAGCAGGCGTAAGGTCGTAGAGATTGAGCAGACTGATAATTGCGCCAGCCGAGCCAGCCATGAGATCCAGGCGCTCGTCGGATGCGATCCAGCTATCGAGCAGCGGTACCAGCTCGCGGGCCTCAGCAAACAGGTCTGGTTCTTCCCACAGTACGCCCAGGTGAGTCAGCAAGTAGATCACCGAGCCGAGACCGATAAAAGCGCCGACCTCGGAGGGCCTGGGTCGTTTTCTGAGCAGCGCCACATCGTAACGGACGGCCTTGAGCGCTGCGCGGGCGAGGTCGGTATAGCGGGCATTGCCCGTGACCGAGCCGAGATAGGCGAGAAAGAGCGTGATCCCAGAGTTCCCGTGATACAGACTGCTATCGGCTGGCTGGAGATCCCAGCGATAGCCCCTGGTTTGCACGATGCCCAGCCAGCTTGCCGCACCCTGATAGCAAGTGGCTAGTTGACAGAGTTGATCGCCGACTGCACACGCGGCGTCTAGCAACTGCTGGTGGCTCACCGGCTCCTGGGTTGTTGCGGCTAAGAGCTCGGGCGATGTTTCGCGCTGGATCGCACCTGGCTCGGTCGCGGCCAGACTCGTCAAAGAAGCGCGGATCAGCCAGTCCTGGCGTACCAGGTCTTCCTCACTGAGCAGGCGTAAACGTCGCTCGACGCGTTGCAGACTGGTCTCGGAGAAGAGGTCGGTCAGGCACTCGCCCTGACTACTCAGGAGATCGCGACTGCCGGGACGCGTTGTAAAGAGAGGAATATCGCCGCGCAAGAGATCGGCGCGTTCCATAGGAATCAGGCGCTGGAGGAAGGGACGTTCGGGGACGGCCCGCCAGAGTCGATCCAGCGTGCGTTCGCGGCGCAGGGCGTTGCGCAACTGGTTGGGGTGAAAGCTCTCAAAGAGCAGTAGACCATAGAGGCGCGTCGGACGAGCCACAAAGCGCGTCTCTACGTCGGCGAAGCGCGGCAACCACGCCTCAATCAATTCCTGGCGCTGGACCATCAACAGGTGATAGGTCTGGCGAAACCCCTTGAGAAGCGCATCGCTATAGTGCAATGGTTCCGCTTCCTGTCCGTGCAGGCGTGGACGATTCTGTTTGCCTGGTACCAGGACATGCTGACGGACCATATGCATCGTGTCGGTGCAGGCCGCTTCCCAGCAGGCAGCCGGGCGTGGTTGCATCTGTCCACCCTGTCCACCCAGACCGCTGATATCGATCCCATCGCTCTGGTCATCCGCCCAGAAACGCGCAGGGAGAATACCGATGCGCAAGACCGAGTCGAGGAAAGCTCGTTCACCGGGATGCTGCGTCGGGTCCTCTGGATCATGGGGATGAAAGAGTCCCTCCAGGTCGATCAGCATCGGATAGGCCCCCGTTGCCAGTACATTCTCATAGTGAAAATCTGCCGCGTCGATGCTGTAGAGCAAGGCCACATATGCCCCCACGCGCTCGTAGAAACGCTCGACTTCCTGCTCGCTTGTGCATTCCTGAGCTTCTATCCACTCGCACCAGCCGTGGGACTCGCGCGTCACGATCCACATCTGGCGCAGATCGGGTCCATTAGCCTGGGCATTGAGCCAGCCGAGCAAAGCCTGAAACTGCTCGTCGATCGTCAGGGAGCGCGGCTTATAGACTAGCTTCCAGCCTGACGCAAAGCCCAGGACCACCACGCTGCGTCCACCGCGATGGGTATCGCCAGCGCCCAGATGGACCTCCTGAAGCGTGCCAGCCGTGGCAGCGCCGGGTTGGGTGCGCAGAACCTCCCAGTCCTGACCGAGATGTTGCAGCCATTCCAGATGATAATCTGCCCACTGGTTCACCACCTGCACCAACTGGCGAGCCAGGACCGCGTACTCATTGAGCAGCGTGCGCAAGCGCTCGGGCTGCTCCAGCAGGCGAATATAGCTGGCGAAGCGCTCCTCGCTCGTCGCGCCTTCTAACGACCCGCGCAGTCCCGCCACGTGCAGTTCCAGCACCAGTGTGCGGCTGACCTTAGGGAGGAGCAAGCGACTCAACGAAGCCAGCAACGTCGGCTCCAGATCTGCGGGAACCAGCGGGATCTGCGGCCAGCGGGTCGCAATCTCGCGCAGACCCTCGCGCAGACGTTCTACCGCGGGCAGCAGAATCGGCCAGAGGGGACGTAAGAGCACCGGGGGATCTTCCTGCTCATCGCTGGTCGTCTGTGGCAGAGCGAGCTGTGGAATCTCAGCGAGAGTTGCGGCGTGGGCGAACGCCTTGTCCAGCTCAAGCAGCCATGTTGGAGGAGCGGGAACGCGTTGGCTGACCTGAGCAATATCTTCGCTGAGCAGAGCCAGGAGAGCGTCGATCGAAGGCACGCCATCGCTGGCCAGGCGGGCAGCGAAGAGTGTATCGTCCTCGAAGGGACGTTGTTCTTGCCAGAGTTCGAGCTGGCGTCGGGCGGTGGCAGTCACCTCAGCCTGGGGAAAATATCCAGCCCGCTCGCGCAGGGACAGGGCGCGGAGCCACGCGGGGTCCTGCCACAAAGGCTGATGCGCTAAGGATTGAGCGACGTGAGATGTTTCCATATCCATAGTTGCTTCTCTCTCTCCGGCAGATAGTTCCGCGCAGGAACCGCAAGGATCACGGTATGGTAGTAGACAGCCTGACCGAGCAAAAAAAATATCCAGGCCGTGAAATGGGGTATCCTTCACGAACTGGAAAACAGAAAGGAAGAGTAGATACCCCATTTACGACGGCAGTTCCTAACAGGAAGTGATGGTGCAGGAACCTTTGGCCAGGCCGCCTTCGACATTTTCGAGGGCCTCGTCGCTCAGTTCCTGGACGCCAGCGGGACTTTCGGGTGCTGGCTCGGTGACTTTGCGGGCCTCGTTCTCGTCTTCGTCTTTCCAGGAATTGATAATCTGATCGTTGCTCATGTGCTTGACCTTTCTTTCTTGGGTTGAGTAAAAAACAACACGCTTCAGGTTTGTTTGCACCCTCCAGCAGGTCACATTGGTGACCTGCCGAAAAATACCGGGTCGTTCATTCTTAGCAGGAAGTGATGGTGCAGGAACCCTTAGCCAGGCCGCCTTCGACGTTTTCGAGGGCCTCGTCGCTCAGTTCCTGGACGCCAGCGGGACTTTCGGGTGCTGGCTCGGTGACTTTGCGGGTTTCGTTCTCGTCTTCGTCTTTCCAGGAATTGATAATCTGATCGTTGCTCATGTGCTTGACCTTTCTTTCTTGGCTTTGTCGTGCAAAAACACGTTTTATTCAGGTTGATGGCTAACAGCAAAGAGCTGTGAGCCAGAGAGAAATTAGCAGGAAGTAACGGTGCAGGAACCCTTAGCCAAGCCGCCTTCGACGTTTTCGAGGGCCTCATCGCTCAGTTCCTGGACGCCAGCGGGACTTTCGGGTGCTGGCT
>DAOTTJ010000106.1:0-14037 GCA_034437695.1 Ktedonobacteraceae bacterium | reverse complement strand
TGCTGGTCTGACAGAGCACTATGGCTCGGCGTGTGACCCCGCCTCCTGGACAACAGATCGTGTTGCGAGCGTGGAGGCCGCGGCCTCCACGCTCGCAACACGATCCCAAGACCCTGGGGTGGGGGTGTAAGCCTCCAGCTTACACTGAATCTTCTCTCGTCCGGCCAGCAACCATTGCGCTCCAAAAGGGGGGAATAGGCGGATTTCTTATAATGAGGAGGGACATGAGATTGGAAGGAGTAGCGAGAGATGCATTCCTGGGGACGCTCCGTATACAGCATCCAGAGTAACACAGAATAGACCAGATAGAATTTTCAAAGAACGCCCACTTTAGTCGTATGTTCAACTATTTTAGTACTTCAGTATTCTGAGAACGATGCTCACCGTCTTTTGAAGTCCGACGAATGGCTCTGCCTGCTACTTATCTCCTGAGGTGGTTTCATGATTCGTTGTGGGAACATACGCCTTGCGTAGATCCTCTAGCAGAGAGTTTGTACGTTGTCTCAGGCGTCGGTTCGCATCCTCCAGTTCGAGGGCGCTACGCACGAAACGATGATATTCGCGCAGAAATAGCCAGAGCATGACAAGTAAAAGCGCCATCCACCAAACAGCTTCAGCGCACAGAAGTGTTACAAGTGGCAAAGCGCGACCTAAAGGTGATAGAGAAAACAAGAGCTGAATAATGATCCAACCAACCAGGGCGATGCATTGCACGAATACAAATTGAGTCACATGCTGAGCCTGAAAATGCAAGGAACGAGTATTCATAAAGGGAGCTTCTCCTCTCGGCAAGCGAATGACTGATAGCCCTTGATCACTCGACGCTGCTCTTCGATGGCATCTCTCCAGGTATTTTTATTCTGAACCTGATGACGATGGTTCTCAGGACAGTGTGTTTGACACTCCAAGGAACGATACGGAGATAGAGCCGCTCGCATGCCCAGACAGACTATTCACGCACTTTGCGAAGCGTGAATAAGGCTGAGGACGATTCACAGCAATCTGTATAGACACGTTGTGAACTAAGGGAACGTTTCGACACATATGTTTCACCCACTATACCATTTATAGGCCCATCGTGGCTATGATCTGTACTATAAGAAGGGTGTAGAAGCAGAAAGAGAACTGCCTGGAAACACGTTACCGCGCTTGAGCAGCGGTCCGATATTGAGAGAGACGTATTACTCCTGCGATTTGATACATCCGAATCGTGAAAATGCTCGTATATTCTTACGAGGCCTCCTCGGTACCGGTATTTCTCTCCATGTAGAACATGCGAATTCGCAATCTCCTTGAATTTAGATGGAAAACGCCAGTAAATGCCAATCCAGCGGAGGCAGAAGGAGAGCAAGCAATATGCAGGGTTTCAGGAGGAATACCGTTGCATCCAAACAAAAAACACAGGAGCTCACCTTGTCGGCCGAAGAACTGAGCGACGAAGCTCTGATACACTCACTGGCGCTTGGTGTCCTCTGGTCATTAGACGTGCTCTACCAGCGCTATGCACGTCTGCTTTATTCAATCGCGTATCGTATGGTCTCGGATCATCAGATGGCTGAGGATCTTCTTCAGGAAACCTTTGTGGCAGTCTGGCAGAACGCGGGTTCGTATACATCGCAATCAGGGGCCGTCAGGAGCTGGCTTGTGGCGATTATACGTCATCGAGCGATAGATCAGTTACGTAAAATACGCACGCGTTCGGACTTCAAAGTCACGCCGCTCGACGAATTGGTGTATGACGATAACCTGACGACGCCTGATGTCTGGGAAGAAGCGTGGAAGTCGATCCAGGGTACGCAGGTACGCAATGCGTTACAAATGCTTTCAAACGAGCAGCGGATGGTCCTTGAGCTGGCGTATTTTCAGGGGTGGACCCAGAGTGAGATTGCTGAAAGTTATCATATCCCGCTTGGAACGGTCAAAGCACGCATGCGCCTTGGTTTGCTGCGTCTAAAACGGTTACTGGAACAGGTTGGAGGAGGGCATTAATTGGAAACAATGGGGCGTCACACTACCAAAGGAGAAGAGAAGATGGACTGCCAGGATTTTGAAGAAGTCCTTGGTGCGTATGCACTTGAGGCTCTAAGCAACGACGAGTACGAAGTTGCCGACGCTCATCTGGCGGAATGCCCTAAATGTACGCATAAGCTTCAGCAGATTCAGGCTGTTGTGGAGCTTTTCCCATTCTCTATCCCAACGATTGATCCTCCTGCCAGTCTGAATGCACAGATTATTGCGCATATTCAGGCCAAAGAAGCCGAGCGACAGTTTGTCTCGCCATACGACGCGACGTCGGTACTCAGGCAAACAGTCTGGCAGCGCTGGAATCCCTCGTTCCTGATTGCCAGCACACTGCTTTTGTTGGTCCTGCTTGGGGGAATGTTTGTCTGGGATCTTACCCTGAGCCAGCAGGTGACCCAACATTCCTCGACGCACGTCGCTTCACCCGTGATTTACGAGATTCATGGCACCAGCAGCAGTGAGGTAACCGGACAGGTCATCTACTACCCACAAGAGGATCTCGCGATCCTGGTCCTGCACGGACTGCCCCAATTGACCGGGACGCATGTCTATCAGAGCTGGTTACTTCAGAGCAAAAGCACGCAGAGCATTGGCCTGCTGAACGTCCAGAACGGGTCTGGCACGCTCGATTTTCAAGGTAACCTGCTGGGATACAACGAGGCGGCAATCAGTCTTGAGAACGGACCACACGCCAGCGTCAATGTACCGAAAGGGCCGGTCGTGGCCCTGGGTGTGCTTAAACGACCATAGTAGAGCAAAGGCGTTCTCTGTGCCAGATAGAACGCCTTTGCTCTCTATTCACCTCCACCTTGCCCCTTGCTACCAACCATCAGAGTTTCTCAAACGTCTTTTCCTACCCTTATTAGATACGCTGGCACGCGCCAGCGCCTATGAAAGAGGAGAGAGTGCGGCTTTAAAAGCCGGTAACAGTCAATTTAAAGTTATCGGCACCTATCGGGTAGGCGTAAGCGGCGCTCACCACTGCACGATAGGTGCTATTCGTTTTAGGCTCGGGCAATCGAAAGAGCGCATGCAAAAGGGCTATTGAACAGAGATTCGTAAGAATAGTTGCTACTTTGCGTAGATTATTCATGCTGCGAGCGAGCAGTAATCCCTCCAGATTGTACTCTTCCGCCTCTTCAGCAAGTCCAGGCCGTCTTCGAGCTTTAATTCATGGAGAACCGTTGCTTCGCTGGCATCCGAAAGAAAATGGAAAGCAATACCTGGAAAGCGCGTGGTCACAAGAGAGGCACAATGGGGACCTCCTACTTGCAAGGCAAAGGCTGCCTCAATTTACCAGGCATCATCAAGAACCAGTAATATCTTGCGCGAGCCAATAGATTGCCGTAAGGCCCTCGTCCAATCTGTAGCATTTTTCAGACTGGCCGCTTGCTGTGGTGAAACGTTGAGGAGCGTTGCCCAGTGATGAGCGAGAGCAATGACATCAGGTGTTGGTCCCAGGCCGGCCCAGAGGACACCGTCGGTGAAATGCTCTTGTACATGTTTGTCATGCGCTAACGCTATTACCAGAGTCGTTTTTCTGACGCCTGGTAACCCGGAGAGAGCCACTTGTCTCCTACCGTTCTCATTACAAAGTCGGATGCGGAGTTGCTGCAAAACCGCATCGCGACCAATCAGCCTGGGTGATCCTGAGGAAAAACCAGGAAGAAGTGGGTCGAAGATGGGTCCAGGCGTTGTGCCAGGCCAGGTGGACTGGCTCGGCAGTGTTCCTTCTTCCTGCATGCTCTGGCTTTTCTTGCAAAGCATTCCTAATTCGCGTGCGTTTTTCTCGAAGAGTTCACAGAGCTTCTGGCGGTAATAGGGACTGGGTGAGGCTGTGCCATGCTCCCAGCGGCTGAGATAATAGCGATCTGCTCCAATCGCATCAGCAACATACCGTTGGGACCAGCCACGCAATTCTCGTTCTTCTCTCAACAGGAGATTGGGATGTGCCACATCTGTTTTTTTCATAAAAACAGGCTCTCCTCTGCTTAAAGATGCTTTTTTGATGCTGGACGGCGAAATGTATTCCTGGTGTGATCGATGGGTGATACAGTTCATTTTCATCTTAGCTGTACATATTGATGTACAGGTCAAGAAAGCCAGAGAGTACATTCTCTCGCACAAATGATATAGTGATGAAGTAATACTAAGCAAGCTCAACCTTGCTTTCCAGGTCTGTTATTCCTCCTGTAGCGCTCCTAAGACCGAGATACTTGCGTAATGCGTCGAGCATCACAATACCCCTTCGACAGTTCCAAAGCCACGCATCGGGTAGGAACGCTGTCTGATCTTGCTCTCGCCGATACGCGTACCTCAACCGTGGAAACGACAAGCAACTATTTGACAGCAGACGCTTTTCTTGTTATCATATGAGCAGATGCTCATATGTTCAGAAGAGACAGCTATATCCAGAGAGACGATTCTATCGCCTATTCAGCCAGAAGCCCTCGCTGTAATAATGCGTACAGCCGCCCTCGCTGAAGAACACCTTAGGTGTATGGTGGAAACCCTTGCTGCACTCGCCCATCTGAACGTTCCTCCATCCCTATCATTGCCAATTGCGCTCGTCTGATTGGCCTGCACGAGCGCGACTAGTTACAAGGAGAGCCATCGGTGGATACGGATTTAAACATCGTCTTGCGCGTGAAAGAGCTAAGACACGAAACGAGTGAATGTCTGAGTATCGTGTTTGAAAAACCACGAGGATTGACCTTTGCAGCAGGAGACTGGCTGGATATCCGTTTTCCAGTCCCGGAGTTCCCCGTGGGGAAAACCTACTCATTTGCTTCTGCTCCGACCGAACCTGACCTGATGATTTCCTTTAAAAAAGGGGTGAGTCCCTTTAAAAAAGCCTTAGAGAAGGTGCAACCGGGAGAGACGATGTTGATTACGCAGTATGGCAGTAATGGCTTCCTCTTCGACCAGAGGTATCCAGCGGTCTTTATTGCGGGAGGGATTGGCATCGCGCCATTTCGGAGCATGATCAAAGGGCTCATCGATGCTCAGCAGCATCTTTCGATAACACTGCTTTTTTCCAATCGCCACAATGACTTTCCCTTCCGCGCAGAATTAGAAACATGGCAACACATGTCTCCTGCCCTCAAAACGGTCTTTGTAGTTACGAGTGAAGAGGGGAGAGTAACGCGAAAGAGGATACAAATAGAATTGGAAAGGAGCGGTATCGAATGTCTCACCACTCCCCAGTACTATCTCGCAGGCTCTCCACAGATGGTCCAGGGCTGTGAACACCACTTGCTCGCTTTAGGGGTTGAGAAAAACCGCATCAAGACTGACAGTTTTGAGGGGTATTAGCTTTCTCCACAGAGCAGCTACGCTCCCCCGCTCATGAGCGCAGCTATCTAGCCTACTTGAACAAAAACCAGGCGATGATGAGGGATGTTTGCGCATGGGCAGCAGAGCGGGTTTCTCCATGTGCATCATTCCCTGCTTGCATTCGTCTCCTTTTTCAAGGGTCCACGCGTCTTCAGGTATTCAGTGAGTTGCTCTCTTTGTCGCCGAAATGAGACAAAAGACAAAGGAGCACAAATGTACAAACCAGGACTCAATCCTACTTGCGAACAATTTGCATTTGTGTCTCCTTCCTAGTATACTCTTACTGGGGAATGAACGGAGCTTGTTTGTTGCCCGCTCCTATCGTCTTTGTAAGATGCTTCTTAATTTTCTTCGTGTATCTCGCGGCTCCATCAGCTTTTTCTCTGAGGAGGTTTCATGAGTAGCAACTTTAGTGTTTCTGCCATCAAAAATGTCTTTAACGATAGCGCACCTGACTTACGACGTAGGATCATCGGGATCTACATTTTGTTGATCGCCTTCAATATTGTCGCATGGGTGCTGGCTTTCGCGGCTTTCTCTTTCCAGTATCCTGCGTTGCTAGGTACCGCATTGCTGGCCTATACCTTTGGGTTACGCCATTCGGTGGATGCCGATCATATTTCCGCTATAGATAACGTGACCCGCAAACTCATGCAAGAACGCAAACAGCCCACAACGGTCGGCTTCTTTTTTTCGCTGGGACATTCAACCGTTGTCATCCTGCTTTCGGTGGCCATCGCGATTGCTGCCGTCTTTGTAAAAAATGTCATTCCTTCCTTACAAAGCGCTGGTGGGATCATCGGAACCTCGGTCTCTGCGCTCTTTCTCTACCTGATTGCCTTCATCAATATCCTGGTACTTTGGGAGATTTTCCAGACCTTCCGCAAGGTTACCCGAGGCGAAGAGTATAGTGATGAAACCCTGGAGGATTTCCTGGACAAGCGTGGCCTGATGGCCCGTTTTTTTCGTCCGCTCCTCAAAATGGTCGATCAGAGTTGGAAGATGTATCCTGTGGGCTTGCTCTTTGGCCTGGGTTTTGATACTGCCACGGAAGTCGGTCTGCTGGGTATTGCCGGTTTCGAAGCGGGCAAAGGACTGCCCCCGTTGTATATTCTCATTTTTCCGCTGCTTTTCACCGCAGGAATGATATTGCTTGATACGACCGATGGTATTTTGATGCTTGGCGCATATGGTTGGGCCTTTGTGAAGCCGGTGCGGAAGCTCTATTATAATTTGAATATCACCCTAGTGTCGGTCCTGGTTGCGGTTGTCGTCGGTACGATTGAAGTGATCTCCATTATCAGTGGACCATTGGGTCTGACTGGTGGGGTCTGGGATTTCCTCAATAACCTGGACTTCGGACTGCTTGGTGGGGTTATTATTGGGATCTTTGTGGTGAGCTGGGTCGTCTCGACTATCTTCTACAAAGTGAAAAAATATGACCAGCTTGAAACGCGCGAAACCACTCACAAACGTACAGAGATTGTAGGCGACACGGTCGTCAGTGAAGAGTTGGTCAGTCCGTCAGGTGAATAACGTCTCCTGAGGGAATGCAAACCTGATTGCAGCAGAAGCGGGCAAGAAGTGGATTTCTTGCCCGCTTCTGCTCTCAAGGAGTATGTACACCTGTACGTCTACTCCATACCAGAATGTGACATGATCAGCGAGGCGATTCTGCTGTGATCTGGATAGTTAGAGTGGCGGTCGCAGTTGCGATGGCCCCATAACTATCTGTAATCTGCGCATAAACGATGTACTGATACTGACCCGGCGACAGTTGCCGCACTGTAAGTGTGAAGGTCACCTGACCATGCTCGAACAATTGTAATGGAAGTGGATTGGAGTTAGGACTGGTAGTTATGACAACATTTCCACTGTTGCCGCAGTTTGTGACAGTAAAATTCTGCGAAAGCGAAGCTGACAATCCTACTGTAGCTTGCAGGTTTGCCGAGGGTGGTTGCAGATCGGTGCCACACGGAGGGTCAATGGTAAGCGTGATCGGAGCGGCCAGCACAAAAGTGTATCCATTGATGTCTTGCAGGGTGAGTGAGATCACTCCGCTGTATGTGTCGGCTGACAGGTCCTGAATAGATATATCAATGCTAAGGCCTGCCTGGCCATTCGCGGCTAGTTGCACGCTGCTCGCTGCATTCAGCCACCCCTCTCCATCGTCTGTATTGGTTGCCGTCGTTGTAATAAGCCCCCCGTCGTCTCCACAATCGGCAAGCGCTAGATTCTGCGAACTCGGATTAGCTCCACCCTCTTCAGCCGTAAAAGAGAGTGGGTCTGCTCTTATACAGGGGCCGGTCAGGGTAAGCTGAACGTCGATGCCAACGGAATAGACGACCTTGTTCGCATCAGTCAGTCCAACGGTGAATGTCTGCTCATACTGGCCAGCACTCCACCCTTTAGGCGCGACTGACAGGTCGATAGTGATCTGTCCATTGGCGGCCAGTGGTCCCTCGCCCGTTGCGCTTAACCACGACTCTCCACCATTTCCGGCATCCGTTGTGACCATACCTGTGTCCCCACAACTGGTGATAATGATGGGTTGATCTGGTGGCGCACCTCCCTGAGTATTAGCGGTAAAGGCGAACGAGGTTTGATTTGCCGTGATGCATGGTTGTGGCATCTGGGAGACCGTAAGCTGTACGTGAACTGTCTGGCTGGCTTTTGCTCCATTGGCGTCTTGCAGCGTGACCAGGATCTGCCCTGTATACTGAGCAGGCGTTAGATCCTGTATATTGACTCCAACGCTGACCACCTGGTGGTTCAGGGGTGTCAGCGGTCCATCTCCCTGGGCATTCAACCATGTCCCTCCATCGCCTGTCGTGACTTGAAGGGCTATCTGCCCTGCGTCCTGGCAGGCATTGGTGACGACGAAGGTCTGGCCACCAGGGTTGGTACTTCCCTGTTGGACGGCAAAGGCGAGCGTAGGCGAGTTGAGTGTGATACAGGGCTTAGGTGGCACACTTGGTACGCTGGTGACAGTTGGCGCGATAGAAGGTGCTTGCAAGTCGAGCGTAATGGGGATCTGTATCGTGCTGGAGCCTCGACTCGCAGTTATCTTACCAGAGTAAGTGCCTGCCTCTAGCTTGGCAGAAGCGATTGAGGCAACCAGTTTCTGTTCTTCATTATTGTTCACATAACCACCTGTGGATGAGAGGTTCAACCAGCTTGTACCATCGGTGGTCGTTGGAGACGCCAGCCAGTTTCCACTGTCGCCACAATTGATGATATTTACTAGTTGTGATGAAGGCGGCGTCTGACCTGCAATGCCCATAAACGTGAGCGATTGTACGTCTGTCTTGAGACAGGAATGCAAACTTTTGGGAAGCACGCGCAGAATAACTCGCAGTTTGATTGTCCCTTTGCTTCCCTGGTCGTGTAATGTAGTAAAGGTAACCGTCGTAGCGTAACTCCCTGCTTTGAGTGTGGCCGCGCTCGCCTTGATAGATATTTGTTGGAATGCAGGTGTACGGATATGTCCGGTCTGTTCCAAACGCAGCCAGTCCGCCCTTTGCGTATCCCACTGACTGCTCCAGCTGAGGTCTCCAGATCCGTGTGTGCAAAGATTAAACGGGGTTGTTACGTCGGTGTTCTCTCCTTCGACTACGGGTCCTAAATTGATCAATGCTGTCTGGCTTTTACTGCACAACGCCAGTTCAGGCGGTGACAATGGATTTCTGTGTATATACTGAAGAAGAAGGATCAGCGAGAGAAGAAGGATTGTGAGGAGCGTTGAAGCGATCAGCGGAGCGCGGTTTTTAGGGGGCTGGATCGCCTGGCTGATCTGCAAGGCAGAGAGATCGGGATATCTCCGGCGGTAAGGTTTTAGGGGGCTGCCTCCACATTTATAACAGTAGGTGGCATCGTCCGGGTTATCCCAGGCCTTACAGTGTGGACAGATCTTCACGGCCTTGTTCCTCTCTCAACTATCTGTTTCTCTGACATCTCTGCGTTTGTTTTCCTATGCTCAAGAAGTTGTGTAATGCGTCCGAGACTGGCTGTAATCTTTCCTTGATATTCAAATTCCTGTATATAGAGCTTCTGTAATTCTTGATCCTGTTTTATGTTCCTCGCCTGCATTGCCTGCAATAGGTAATTAAGATCCTGACGTAGCTCTTGAAAGACATTGCCGGAAGGACTCTGCCGAAGCAACTCGGCAATGCGTATTACCTCGTCAGCGCTAGCTTTCTGTATATCTATCTGTGTCTGGTGTACCTTCTGCTCGCTTTGTGCCAGATTATACATCTGCCACAGATCGCCAGAGGTAGGCATATCTTTTTGAAGTTGATCGCGGATCTGCCTTAATACACGGACCTCTGTTTCTTGAACCGCGATCAGCTCTTCTATACGTTGTTGCAGTGCTGGCGAAAACTGGTCGTACTGCAAGACTTCAGCGAGTCGCTCAATGGGAGCTTTCGGGGCCGCACTGGGGAATGTATATTTGAGTAAAGACGTTGCGAGGGGAGTGATGACAAGCACAATGGCGCTCACCAACGCTACCCATCTCAGAGTCTCCAACTCAGGATGAGGGTTCGTCTGGGTGAGCCAGTTGATCGCCTGCGCGGTCCAGGTACCTTGCAGAGCGCCGAGAGGGTCGCGCTTTGTGAAGAGAGGAGGTACGAATTCCAGCAGAAATGCAATGATAAGAGTTGTCCAGATCCACGTTGACACTTTCCAGATCAGGTTTGCCCTCTTATACAAATTGCTCTTCCAAAGGGGAACGACATTTGGTTGCGGTTGTTGCGGCTGAGAACGTGGTGGTGAGACCATCAGTAAATCATCCTCCCGAAATAACTGCGACAGAAGGGGCCATATTGGCTAAGAAATGTATATACAGGTAAATCAGTTATTTGCCATCGATAAACTTCTCTATATATCTATGTATATCATAAGATTCCTCTGTGCGTCAAGTTGCTTTAATCACAGTAAGGCGATGATTTATAAATTGGCTGATCCTGCAAAACCCATATGTTGTGCAGTAGCGAGCGCAAAGTGACCTCTACTGGCAGTCAGTTTTCCGATATTTTACGAAAATATAAGAGCAATCTACCCAATAAAAGACACCCTTTACCCATTTATGAAGAAAATGCTCGTTTTTCGTGCGCTCACCTTGACAATTGGCGGAAATTTCAGTATAGTCAGAAGGGGTAGTTCCGATATCAATTTTGGAAACTGTCGGAAAGACCAAATCGCTTTACTGATCTGTTCTGGTTAAAATGTCACGCGTTGATGCGCACATTATCGGCACAAGACAAGGAGCGTCACCCCTTCAATGCCGGAAGGAATCTTTAAACCTCTCTCCCTTGCGCGGCCTGGTATCGATCATTTATGGCTCGCTCTCTCCTTATGAATGAATTGCGGATCTCTTTGCGTGACGTATCGCAAATCTGACTGTCTAGTCGCCGGAGCAGAACCGGCAGAGCCATGCAAACGAGCCACGCGCTGCGCCGGACTAACAGATCACTCAGAGCACTCACTTGACCATGATGCGAGTGTGTGTTCCTTGCGTTAAAGGAGATGCAGGATGCAGAAAATTACCCCATCAGTTCGCTCGAAGAAAATACAGCGCTCGCCTCTCGTCGTTGTGTTGCTCTTCCTGATCGTTGCGGGAGGAACGCTGCTCACCACAAATCTGACACAGCAAGTCGCGCATGCAGCCGCAACCAATCTGGCGGTGACGACCTACAGAAACGATAACGCACACACAGGACCATATCCGAATGAGACGGCGCTCACGACATCCAATGTCAACCTGTCTCAATTCGGCAAACGCGTTTCCTATCCCGTTGATAGCCAATTGTATGCCCAACCCCTCTCTCTTCCCAACCTCACGATTGGTGGAACCGTTCACAACGTCGTGTTTGCCGCGACGGAGAATGCTAGCGTCTATGCCTTCGACGCCGATCAGACCAACGCCGTCGCCCCGCTCTGGAAGACCAGCTTATTGCCCAGTGGCGCGACGGCCGTTCCCATCGCCTCCGTCTTCAACGGCGGCGATCTCAACCCGATGATCGGGATCACCGGCACCCCCGTCATCGATCCCAGCACCAACACCATCTACATCGTGGCCTACTCGCAAGAAAGTGGCAGTCTGCTCTATCGTTTCCATGCCCTCGATGTGACCACTGGCAAGGAGAAAGGGACGCCGATCGTGATCCAAGGCTCGGCCCCAGGAACCGGGGCTGGCAGTGTCGGTGGCATCATCGCCTTTGATCCCCATACCGGGGGCGTCAGCGCTCCGCGCTCGTCCTGTCGGGGGGGAAAATCTATGTCGCCTTCTCCTCCTTCTGCGATAGTGGCACCTATCATGGCTGGATCTTCAGCTATCGTTTCAATGGGGCCACCTTTCAGCAAGCGAATGCCTACGACGACACGCCTGCGGGATCAGAGGGAGGGATCTGGGGAGGTGATGGCGGATTGGCCGCTGACGACAACGGCAACGTCTACTTTATCGATGGCAATGGGTCCTTCAATGCCAATACCGGGGGAAGCGATGTCGGCGATAGCTTTGTGCGCCTGAATGCTCAGTTGCAGATGCAGGATTCCTTTACCCCCTTTAATCAACTCTGTCTCGACCAGGGGGATGTCGATCTCGGCTCAGGAGGTCCCCTCTTGCTGACCGAATCGAATGTGCTGATTGGCGCAGGCAAAGAGGGGCGTCCCTCTGTGGTCAGCACGACCAATATGGGAAGTACCGTACCGTTGCGCTGGCCAATGACAAAGCGTTTGTGGGAACGGCCGCCAATCTGGCGATCTTTGGCCTCCTCTCTTCAGGCACCACGCCAACGCCTACACCTATACCAACCCCAGGAGGCGTACAAATCAACGCTGGTGGTCCGGCGGTCTCGCCCTTCGTCGCTGATACCGACTTTACCGGAGGTACCACCTCAACTCCGGGCAACACCATCGATACCAGCGGCGTGACCAATCCCGCGCCTCAGGCGGTCTACCAGAGCAATCGCTTCGGCAACTTCACCTACGCCGTTCCCGGCCTGACCGCGGGCAAGACCTACACAGTGCGCCTGCACTTCGCGGAATCCTACTGGACTGCGGCGGGCCAGCGTACCTTTAATGTCAGCATCAACGGAAGCCAGGTGCTCACCAACTTTGACATCTTTGCCACCGCCGGGGCTATCAACAAAGCCGTGGTCGAGCAGTTCACCGCCACGGCCGGTGCTAATGGGACCATCACTCTCCAGTTCACCGCCGTGGTCGATAACGCCCAGATCAACGGCATCGAGATTTTGTAAAGAAAGGTAGATAATCGGCTCATCCCTCAGGACGTGGAATCCTTTTCGATATGAACCGGAGAGGCATGCACACCGGAATCGTGCGCGTGCGCTCTCCAATCAACGGGTAGCTGGTTGCGGTTTCGCAGAGGGTCACGGCGGAGCAACGCTTGCGCCTGGCGGCCTGACGCAAGCCGATAAACCGCCTCTCCCAGGCTGACAAAACAGGTCATCGAGTGGCTATGATGGCTGCTTGATGACCTGTACAGCGTTTCTGGTCCTGCCGCCAGCTACTAGATACTATGGAATAGGCTTCGCTTTTTCACACGCCATGCCCGGCTCATGGCTGGAAAAGGATGAGAAAGGAGTTGAGTGTATGAAACGATTGATGCTTCTCTGCCTCTTCAGTTGTGTAATCATAGGAATCGTCGCGTGCTCTGGCACGCCGACCGCTGCCCCTTTGCCCACTTCTACGGCCAGCGTGATGATCTCCCCGAGTTTTTCTGCAGAAGCATCTCCTCCCACCACTGCGTCTTCTGGAACAGCTCTGACGACAGTGGCGACGAGCTATTACCAGGCAGTGGTCGCGCAGAACTATCAACTGGCCTTTACCTTTCTCGACGCCAACGTGACCGGACCCGGTGGCCAGAGACTGACACAGCAAACGTTCCTTCAGCTTGCCCAGACAATGAATAATGAGGCCGGGCCAATAACCAATTTTTCTGCCGCCGCCTATCAGTCCATGATCGTGATGACCATCAATCGGCAGAAGATCGGACCCTATCACGCGCATCTTCAAATGAAGCAGGAGGGAAGCGGCTGGAAAATCATCTCCATTGATAGGGTTTGAGTGATTGGCCTATCGATACTTTTGAACGAGAAGATCATATGTACCATATACCTGAAGCTGAGCTTGCATTGCGCACTGCGTCACTGTGTTTCTGCTCAGATCTTTTCCGTTTGCTGAGAAGACCTGAGCAGTTTTCTCCAAGAATCTGCTTCTCAGGACGCCTCAAGCACCTTCATTTTTCCAGGCCATCGGTATACAATACAAGAGAGGCTCGCGTGCAGATCCCTTTCCCTACAAGAATGGCCTGGCAATACTATTCATCTGTATATTCACTGCCTGGGTGGCCAGATCCGCCCACTGACGTTGATGTTCTTCGTCTGTTATAGCTTTGACAACCACCAGAACAAGCCGATGCAGAGTCAGGATCTGTTTCTCGGGATGGCGGCGTACCAGTGAATGATTCTGTAAAACAGTAAGAGCAGCATCGAGCCGATAGAGATCAGCACACAGGGAAGCCAGAACTGTTTCGCGGGGAAAGGCAATGTCCACCAGCATATCTTCGGTGACAAGACAAGGATACAGGAAAGCCAGGAAGCGCAATAAATCAACAGCGGCAGGGTCAGCCCTGCCTGCTCGCTCAATAGCGAACGA
>DAOTTJ010000105.1:0-7739 GCA_034437695.1 Ktedonobacteraceae bacterium | reverse complement strand
CAGTATCTCTAGCGATGTGGTGCAAGTATGTAGCGAGGAAGGGATCGCTATCCATTTTCTTGGAAAGGGTGGGAAAAATACTGCTGGTCTCTACTCTGCTGGACTCGTTGGGACGGTTTTAACGCGCCGCGCTCAGTTATTGGCGTATGCCGGTCCGCAAAGTGTAACGCTCAGCAAAATGTTTGTGCAGGGGAAGCTGGAAAATCAGATCAATCTCTTACGCTACTTTGGCAAGTCTCGTGAAGATAATACTGATCTCCAACAAACGATCCAACTGGCCATAGGCGATATACGTGATATCCTGCAAAAGTTGGCGCAGATTCAGGGAGCAGAGATTGCCGAGGTGCGCGAGCAGATTATGTCTGGTGAAGGTCGGGCCGCGCAAAAATATTGGAGCATTGTCAAAGCTGTTATTCCAGAGGCTATCATATGGCCGGGAAGGGAGACACATGGAGCAAAAGATCTGTTTAACTCTCTTCTCAATTACGGCTATGGTGTTCTCTATGCTCAGGTAGAGCAGGCAATTATTCTGGCGGGCTTAGATCCTTATGCTGGTTTCTTGCACGCCGACCGCCCTGGAAAGCCAAGCCTGGTGCTGGATCTCATTGAAGAGTTTCGCCAATGTATTGTGGATCGTACGGTGATTGGCCTCCTCAATAAGCAGGTGGCATTCAAACAGGACACCGAAGGACTGCTGATCCAGGAGACGCGCCACAAACTTGCAGAGAAGATTTTAGAACGCCTGGATGGCAGTGCGGAACTCTATGAGGGGAAACGCCAGGCATTGCGATTTATTCTCCAGTCCCAGGCCCGTCACCTTGCTAGCTTTTTACGCAATGATCGAGCATATTATACGCCTTTTGTGGCTGGTTGGTGAGGAAGGAAACTATGCGTTATCTGCTCATTTATGATATCTCGCACGACGGGACACGTAGTAAGATTGCTGATGCCTGCCTGGATTACGGGCTGGCGCGTATTCAGTACAGCGCATTCCTGGGCCAGCTCACGTCTGCACACCGACGCGAGTTGCTTCTCAGAATTCGTGAACGTCTGGGGGAGCATGGTGCGAATATCCAGGTCTTTCCTTTAGACGAAAAGACCTGGACAGGGCGGGATGTGATCGAGCGTATAGAGGGAGATGGACATGTCTCATGAGCGGTGGATGGTCGATGTGACGGATGTCAAACAGTATGCCTGTTGTCCTCGACTTGTCTATTATCACTATTGCCTGCCCGATGTCAGGCCTCTGACTTATACCATGCAAATAGGGACTGCAAGTCAGCAAAAAGAGGAAGAACGAGAACAGCGTCGGCAACTCAGACACTATGGTCTGGAACAGGGAGAGCGGCTCTTTCATTATGCACTTCGCTCGCAGAACCTGGGCCTGAAAGGCATTGTTGATATGGTAATTGTAACCCCTTCCTTACAGGCAAGCGAGAAGGAGGTCATACCCGTTGACTACAAATACTCAGAGCAAAAGGTCGGGATGCATTTTAAGCTTCAACTGGCCGCCTATGCTCTCTTGTTAGAAGAAGTTTTCCATATTCCTGTTCAGCAGGCATTTCTCTATACAATCCCTCAAAGAAAAGCTGAAAGAATACCGATTACTATAACCCTGCGCAAAAAGGTTGAGAATGTGCTTCAGCAGATACAACAGATGCTACCGAGCGAGCAGATGCCGCCTGCGACAAAAGAGTACCGTCGCTGTCCGACCTGCGAATTTCGTCGCTTTTGTAATGATGTAGTGTAAGCCAAAATTTCGGGACTGGTCGTTTCTGCTGGTGTTCTCAACGGCGTGCATCTGTGGAAACGATCGATCACCCGATTTTCACCAAAAATTGCTGCATGGATTCCGACGGTTTGGCGGAATCGCAACGCTATACTACGCATAACAACTATGGAGGTACTGCTTTGAATACCGATGGCTGGAAAAAATTTGATCGTCTTTTCCATATTATACGTGCCTTTGAGGCACAAAAGCGTCCCTGGCGAACTCAGGAGATTGCCGAGCTGCTGGGCATCAATGAGGATACTGCTAACGACTATCTGATCGATCTTGCCTACTCTGGGGTTCTACCTCTTATCAGGGATACGCCAAAATCTCCCTGGTATCTGCCGGAAGGGACGGTGATTCCTCGCCTCGAACTCTCGTTGAGTTATCCTGAGGCGGTCAGTCTCTATCTGGCTGGTCGTTTGCTCGCGCAGACGCAGGATGAACAGAACTGGCATATGACGATGGCGCTGCAAAAGTTGATTGAAGCGCTGCCACCTTCGTTGCAGGAACAGCAAAAGACCTTAATGGAGCTACTGCTTTTTGTCGATACGAACCGCCCCAATCTTTCAAATATCTTTCAGGCGATTGCGATCGGCTGGGTCAAGCATCTGCGAGTACGGCTTTTCTATCTTCCTTTACATGGCAAAGGCTTTGATTGTTTCTTCGATCCCTACCTGTTGGAGCCATCTGCGATAGGTCGCACCATCTATATGCTGGGATATAGCAGCGCGGGCAAGGCGCTACGCACCTATAAGATGGAGCGTATTCAGAGAGCAGAAGTCACCAAACAACCTTTTGAGCTGGTTCCTGAATTTAAAGGGGCCGAACAGGTACAAAAAGCCTGGACTGTGATGTATAGCGATGAGAACCCGGTGCGCGTTCGTCTGCACTTCAAAGCGGCGGTCACTCCACGCGTGCAGGAGACACGCTGGCATCCAGACCAGACGATTACACCGACACGCGATGGCTGCGAGTGGACGGCCCTGATCGGCGATACCGTAGAGATCGAACCGTGGATTCGCGGTTGGGGCGGCGACTGTGAGGTTCTGGAGCCGCTCGAACTACGCGAGAGTATCATCAAACACCTGCATCGTTCGGTGCAGACATACGGCCTGCATACCACGAGAGAAACTCCACGCGACCCCACGGTCTTTAATCGTGACCTGTTTAAAAAGAAGGAGATAACAGAGTAAATGGTTGATCTTTATCCTTATCAGGAGCGAGTTCTGCAAACCCTTTTCAAGGAGAAAAAAAACGTCATTCTGGTTTCGCCTACGGGGAGCGGAAAAACGCTCGCAGCGCTCTTGCCCTTCCTGCAAAACAGGATTTACAACGACGGTTTGCTGCCCGAAAAAGCGCTCTACGTGGTGCCAATGCGCGTCCTGGCGACTCAGTTCATGGCAACATTTAAGGATCTGCAAGAGAAGGAATTTGCTCCTGGCGTTTTTAATGAACTAGAAGTATGGTACAAACAATGCGGTCAGGAACTTCAGGCCCTCCAAACAGGAGAGTCACCGGAAGATCCTCAATTTGAATCGATGGTCGTGGCCTGCACTATCGATCAACTGCTCGCCAGTGCGCTAGGAGTACCCTACGGACTTGCTCATGGGGCGGCAAATATCAATGTAGGAGCCGTGTGCAGCTCGTATCTGATCCTGGATGAGCCTCATCTCTATCCCCTAGCCGATGAGAGACGCGACTACCGGGGTGCGCTCACTACATGTCTGGAATTGCTGCGCCAGCTTAAAGGGCTGAACCGCTTTATCTTCATGAGCGCAACGATGTCAGGCGAGTTGATAGATCGTCTGAGTATTCTGCTGGACGCGAAGGTTGTGACCGTAGAGGACGACGAACTCGCCACTATCAACAGGGAGCGGGTACGTACGTTAGAGCGAGCAGCGTCTGAGATGAGCGCCGAGCAGATCCTCGCAGCCCATGACCGCTGTTCGCTGGTTGTCTGCAATACAGTCCACCAGGCCCAGAAGATCTTTCTTGAACTCGACGATCTGTGCATACAACAAGGTTTAGAGATAGACATCAAGCTCCTGCACAGTCGTTTCAGCGATGAAGATCGACGCAAGCAAGGCCAGGAACTCCCGGATTTACTCGGCAAAGAGCAATGGAAGAAGGGTATCTATCAGGGAAAAAACGTGATAGTCGTCGCGACCCAGGTCGTCGAAGTCGGACTAGATATCTCTGTTCAGGTCTTGCATACTCAGCTTGCGCCGGCAAATAGTCTGATCCAGCGGGCAGGACGCTGCGCACGCTTCGAGCAGCAACAAGGACGGGTCATTGTGTACCCCTTCGCGCTCAAAGATGGCAAACCGCAATCAAGTTTGCCCTACGATACAGCACTTTGCACAAAAACCTGGGAAGAGCTGGCACAATTTGAGGGTCGCCCAATGGGTTTTCGCGAGGAGCAAACGCTGGTCAACCTGGTTCACACAGCAAACGACCTGGACCTTTTGCAACGCTATGAAAAACATCGCTGCGATCTCCAGGATGCGCTGAGCACCAGCCTGCAAACCCATGCCCTGGGAGCAACTACCGACCTGATCCGCGATGTCACGCAGCTTCAAGTGCTGATCCACAATAATCCAGAGGACGAGATCAAGACTGAACCCTGGCGCTGGCAAAGCTTTAATCTGCATCCCAGCCAGTTCATGGGTCAACACTGGGAAGACCTGAGGGCCATGCAAAACGAGCTACAACTGTCGTGGGTGTGTAAACGTGCAGTGCTTACACAGGAGGCATGGGACGATGAAAAACAGGAAGCAGATACCCACCAGCTTGCAACCTATGACTGGGAGACCATACGTAGTCAAGCATCGATCCCCGGCTCTCTCATGCTCGCCTTTCCTCAGCAACTCCTGACCTACGATAGCATCCTGGGACTGATTTTTCTGGACGGTCGCTTAACACTCCCCGCACGTTGGCAAACCCGGCTCAAGGACCAGAAGTATCAAAGCATGCCTCCTCCATCCAAGAAATGGTCAGGCACCACCGATCAAGCTACCACGATGCAGAGCTATCAGAAGCATATCGGTGGACTGGCAAATGCATACCACCAGGGAATCTTCCACGAACTGGGCTATGTTCTGGCTCACCTAGAAGATCTGCTTCAACTGGAAGCCGGGACAATTGACCGCGCTATCCAACTGGCAATCGCGGCCCACGATCTGGGCAAACTGAACCAGGGATGGCAGGCCTGGTCCAGAGAATGGCAGCGTCTTTATATGCAAAAGACTAACTGGGAAGCCCACTACCAGGAGCCGGACGAGACATTTTTCTTTGCCAAAACCAATTATAATTATCGCTCAAAAGACGAACGTATCTGGAAAAAAGATATCAAGGTAGCGCACCCCCATCATGCCTGCGAGAGCGTGCGTATCGCGGAGGACCTGATTGCTGCGAGCCTGGATATCACCGACGAAAACAGTCCCAACCTGCCTGTCCTGCGGGCAGTCTGTTACGCGATTGCCCATCACCATACACCGACCGCCCATGAATACGGTCCGGTGACAGTCAGCCCCTCCGCGCTGAGCAGCATAGAGCAAGCCTTTGAGCTTGTACGCAAAAATGAACCCTGGAAGTATGACCTGCAACTGCTCGATCTGCACTTCGAGAAAGGCGACCACGACCCGCTCAACTCATCGACGCAGAACGCAGAGCGTGTCATGACCTGGCCCGATCTGGCCTCTTCATCCGAGGCTCGCCTTGAAACCTGGCTGGCCTATATCGTAACCCGCGCACTCCGCCTGGCCGACCAGCGAGCCGATAGATACGCGCCAACATATATTCTTTAATAGAGTGGTAGAAAGCATTCATTCATGATCTATCAGAAATTCTTTATTAGTAGGGTTTCCGAAACCTCTGCTGATACCTTGCTGGCGATTGGTTGGGCCGCTGTCCTGCAACGTGTCTTACGGACGCTCAACAAGCCGGCCAGAGGCATCATGATACGCAATCCGGGTTCCATTTTTGAGGTTGAGCTACCCGTTCCGCTCGACGCAGACGAGCTAGCAAGTGAGGCCCGGCTCACCTTCCTGGTCCCGCTGATCACGGCCACACAACGCGAGCATCAGGCGAAAAAGGGACGCAGTCTGCGCGATGGCTTCCTCTATGAGGAGCAGGGTGAGAGACAAAGAAACCTGTCCGAGAGCCTCAAATCCTTGCCCGTTCAGCTACGTCGACCAGAGGCCAGACTTCAGAAAGACCCTCAACTGGCAACTGTACTCAAAACCGGAGCACGGACCGAGTTGACGCATTATCGGGCAATCAATATGCTCAAGGTACCCGACACATTTAATGAGATAGTCGGCTCCTGGGAGGATCTTGCAGTCGACCAGCAATGGCTGGCGATACGTCTCTTGTGCCAGTTATTTAGCCAGCCAGTCAACGATAGTAAAGCGGCCCAACAGGCGTGGGCCGCATTCGCAAAAGCCCAGCATATCACCAGTCCAACCACCGTTACAGCAGTCCAGGTAGTCAATCCAACGACCGGCAAAGGTGCCAACTCGAATAAAAGCAATCGGCTCGCAGTAGGTGGGATGGAGAGCTTCTGGCTGCTCGAAATGTTGAAATTTCAAGGCTTCATGCTCGGCGCAGCCCCTTACGTTTTAAAGGGGAGCAAGGACCGTAAGACCTACGTCATTCTTCCCGAAACTATCGAAATCGACACATTGGCGACCCTGATGAGGCAGTTCAATGAAATCTGCTGGTCAAATACCGCTATCAAGCAGGATATTCTGGCAGCCTTGCGACTGGCGCAGATTTTACTCGCGCATCGTCGTGCCGTCCTGAGCAGTTTCCAACGTCGCAAAGCATGGCGCAATGGCTCGTCGGCCAATGCAGTCAGCGTCGTACAAGGCTTCGATGTCACATCCTACAAAGATATGGGAAGCGCCCATACCACTATCAATCTCGCAACTATCAATGTACCAAACTGGTTTCCTGAGACAACACAACTGGACGACCTGGAAGAACACGAACAGCTTCTCCTGGAACATATTCAGGTGATCAGGCGCATCGAAGGTCACCAGGGCAAAGAGGGCAGCGATGAGCTAAAACTCTTGTACGCCTACCGCGATTTCCTTTCGGGCCACGATCTTCAGCCATTCTGGCGCTTTGCGGCTCTCTATGGCATCTACGTCTTTCGGCAGCGCGAGCGCGAAAAAAACGACAAACTCTGGCTTCCCCAATTAACCATGAAAGGTCTGGATCAACTTATTATGCACGCGAACCACGCAAACAAATCAGAGAGTATCATCATGCAAACACCCGGCTTTCAGCATATCGCCTCGGCCATTCGCGAGGCTACAGTGCGTGCGCAGCGGCGCGTCAGCCAGGAAAACGATGACCGTTACGAGATACGCTATGGTCTCAACCAGGACCTCCTCCAGAAGGTGCGTCTACGCGAGGATTTTATGATTGCCCTGGGAAAATTCGTCAGCATTTACAACACCGAAACCGCACGCGAAGAAGAGAAGCTCGCTAAAAAGCTGGCGAGAGAAGGGTCTGTGAAACGTCTCACCGCCCAGGACTACCACAAATATCACCTGCGCAGTCGAGTCACAACCACCGACCTGGAACAGTTTGGCGAATTGCTCAATACCTATTCTACCGAACTGGTCGCAACCTTGCTGCTGGCATATGGCTCTTCGCGTGTGGAAATGCTCAAAAAAGAAGAGATCGAAGCCCCTGAAGAGCAGGACTCAAATGATGTAGATGCAAGCGAAGAGACAGAATAGTTTTCGTCCATTATAAAAGAGAGAAGGAAAATATCATGACAGATGCACTTGTTTCGCTTTCCATCGCGGCACGTATGACCTTAAACATGCACAGTCTGAACAATGAAGGCAGCGAGGGCAACCAGATCCAGACGCGCATGATCGATATAGTCGGTGAAGACCAGGCGCTGCACAACGACAACGCGATCTCGGGAGATATGCTCAAACATATCCTG
>DAOTTJ010000104.1:0-24427 GCA_034437695.1 Ktedonobacteraceae bacterium | reverse complement strand
AGTCAACGGTCGCCCGGAGGTGCAGTCAATGATTACACTCACCTTGACCTGCGATCACCGCGTCGTCGATGGGGCGCAGGGTGCCAAATTCCTGGCGACCATTGCCGCGTGTATCGAAGAACCATTAGAGCTGTTGAACAGCTAAGGCGTGTGCGACGGTCCTTACACCCGAAAAAAGGAGAGGAGTACGATTGCCGAAATCTGCAACGAGTAACCATTTTGGGTAGGGGCAGACATAATTGTGGGGGGAAGTGTGATCTTTGGCGTATACTACGCCACATGAAGAAGGAAAGAAACGAATAGACAAAAGACTAACCACCAGAGCCGGGCAGGTAAAAGAGAGGGCTTCCTTCCTTCTCTCACAAGCAAAAGTCTTTTGCGAGTGCGCATTCAATGGAGAAGTCGTCGTCGGTTCATCTTTTTCTGCCTGTGCAGGAAATAGCTGATAAACAGGTGTGGGAAATGTCAACCATATTGACACCTATTATAGGTTGTGATACACTTCCCCTGCGTTTTGATATTTACGAGTGTAACGCACGTAACGCAAAAGGCGAATGAAACACTGTTTTTGTCACTGTTTCAGTTATACAGGAGTTTTACGGAATCACCTTCAGGCGACCTAGTAGTGAAATTTAAGGAGGACGGCTATGAATGGCCAGCTTATCTGGTGGAACAAGCCAGGTTTGAAGGGTATAGCAGTGTTAGTTATGGCACTGTTCGTGCTCAACGCTTGTGGAGGTACAAGTACCTCAGGCAGCACCCCCCAATCCACGGCCCCTATTAAGATCGGTATTTCCGTCTCGCTTTCAGGCGACTTCTCTGCCGATGGTAAGGCTACAGAGCAGGGATACCAGCTCTGGGCTGACAATGTGAACCACAGTGGCGGTTTGCTTGGTCGGCAGATTCAACTGGAGTTTGTTTCGGATGCCAGTGACACAAACCAGGTAGTAACGAACTACCAGAAGATGATCTCGAGCGATCACGTTGATCTGGTACTTGGCCCTTACTCGACCTTACTGACGAAGCCTGCGTCGAAGCTGGCCGCTCGTTATGGTTATGCGATGGTTGAAGGTTCGGGTGGTGGCCCTTCCGTCTTTCAGCAGGGGTTGAACAATATTTTTGATGTCTCACCGCCGATTGCCGGACAGATGAACGGTTTCGTTCAGTATATCCTTTCTTTGCCTGCCAATCAGAGACCAGCCACCGCCGCCTATGCGACGGAGGACGACCCCTTTACGCAGCCTATGATCGACACTGCGAAGGCGCAGCTTGAGAAGGCTGGTGTCAAGACGGCGGTCTACGACCTCTATCCCGCAGAGACCACCGACTTCACACCGATTGCTCAGAAGATAGTTAACGCGAAAGCTGACCTCGTCGTGCTCGGATCGATGTTGCCTGATATGCTGGCCTATGTGCAGGCATTCAAGCAGCAGCATTACAACCCCAAAGCCATCATAGCTTCGGCTGGTCCTGACCAGGGTTCGCAGTTTACTGGTCCGATCGGTGGTGCCAACATCGCGGAAGGCATTTTCTATCCAAACGGTTGGGACCCATCGATCAACGTCACCGGCAATCCACAGTTTGTGCAGGACTTTATAGCCAAATATGGTGGAACGGCGCAGGATATCAGCGCTGACTCCCCTGAGGCGTATTCCGCTGGCCAGGTCTTGCAACAGGCAGTGACGAAAGCCGGCACGCTCGATAATAAGACACTTATTAGCGAGCTGCATTCAGGCATTTCCTTCCAGACCGTTCAGGGCAGTGTGAAATTTGACAGCACTGGTCAGAATGTCTCTGGTCTTGTCTATGTGTTCCAGTGGCAACAGGGTTCAGTGAAGATCGTCTATCCGTCGGCACAGGCAGTAGCCGCTCCTGAGTTTCCCAAGCCAAACTGGCCTTAATTTTACCGTCAACCTTGCTAGGTAAGGGGGCAGGGAGTTAGGAGGCGTGTTTTCTCCTGGCTCCTGGTGGGAGTCTACTATCTTCCACCCCCCCTTTTTCTCTGATCGACTACCCGGCATTCCTTTCAAGAAGAGAGGGTCTATCGTGGGAATCTATGTTGAAGCGATCATCACGGGAATTTTGACTGGAGGCATCTATGCGCTGATGTCTTCGGGTCTAACGCTGGTGTTCGGTGTGATGGATATCATCAACATTGGACAGGGTGCTCTGGTTATTCTGGGGGCCTATCTCAGCTATACGTTAGAGCAATACCTGCATATCGATCTGTTTCTTGGTTTGCTCATTACCATGCCAGTGATGTTTCTCCTCGGCTTGCTGATTGAAGTGCTTTTTATTCGCCCGATCAAGCGTGATCGCACGATGCTCTCTGTGCTCGTGACCTTTGGCATTGCCTTGATTATCGAAGGTATTCTGAATCTGGTCTTCTCGGCCAATGTGGTCCAGTTGCATGCCTGGTATATCGATAGCTCAAATGCTTCGATCCAGATTGGCGGCTTCTATCTGGCGTATATCTATATTTTCTGCTTTCTCCTGGCTGTTGTTCTGCTGGGTGCTCTGTACATCTTACTCTATCGGACGCGTTTCGGCTTTAGCCTGCGTGCCTCGATGCAAAATCGTACGGCGGCTGAATTGATTGGTATCAATGTCGAGCGCGTTTCGGCGATCACCTTTGGCATTGGCGTTGCTCTCTCGGCGGCGGGTGGCATGGCGTTTGGTGCGACCAATGCGTTTAACGCAGGGAGTTCCTACGACCTGATTTCCCGTTTGCTGGCGATTATCGTCTTTGGTGGGATGGGGAGCTTGCCGGGTGCCTTGATCGCCTCGGTGAGCATGCTGGTGATTGAGGATGTGACCACAGTTATCTGGTCGCCGATCTGGGCCACTACTGTCTTCTTCGTGCTGCTGGTAATTATTCTGGTCGTGCGTCCTCAGGGCCTGCTGGGTCAGGTAGAGGGAAGAAAACAATGAGAATCTTGAAAATCGCTGGACTACTGGCCCTTCTGATTATCGCCCTCGTCTTTCCGCAGATCTTTTCAGACGGAGAGGTTACGACTATCGCCTTCTTTACCTTAATGTTTGCGGCCATCGTGACCGGTTGGAATATCCTGGCTGGTTACACGGGGTATGTCGCCCTGGGCCACGCTGCGTACTTTGGCATAGGTGCTTACGCACTGGCGATCGTCGTCAACCACTGGAACATCCCTGGTGGCTACGAAGTCTTTCTCTTCGTCCCTCTGGCTGGTGTGGTTGGGGCGGTTATCTCTTTGCCGCTCGGCTGGGTGGCCCTGCGCGTGCGGCGTCACACCTTTATAGTGATTACGATTGCTATGTTCTTTATCGGTCAGTTGCTTGCATATAACCTGACCGGTCTGACCAACGGCTCGATCGGCCTCGACCTGCCCATTCCACTGGATTGGACTGGCGATAGCTATAATATCCCTTTCTATTACGCGATCCTGGCGCTGCTAATTGTCTCGCTCTTGATCTCCTGGTGGATACGCAATTCAAAGTACGGTCTGGGTCTACTGGCTATTCGCGACGACGAGGACCGCGCCCTGGGTCTAGGCGTCAAGACAGGTGCTTCCAAGCTCTCGGCCTTTGTGGTGAGCGCGTTCATTGTGGCTATGGCTGGCGCAATCTGGGCCTACTTTGTGGGTTCGATCTATCCAGCGTCGAGTTTTGATCCGACGTTTGACGTTGCTATGGCACTGATGGGGTTTCTTGGCGGCATCGGCACTCTTGCCGGTCCGGTGCTTGGCGCGTTCTTGTTAGAACCAACGCGTCAGTATTTTACCATCGAATATGGTCAGAGTGGCTACTATCTAATCATCTACGGAGCGCTCTTTCTAGTGATCCTGCTGCTTTTGCCACAGGGCATTCTGCCGAGCCTGCGGGCTTACTGGCTGAAGTTCCGCGAGACGCGCCTGCAAAACACACGCAGCGCAGACGTGGTGATTTCGCCCCTGCCTGAGCAGAGCGAGCCTGCTGTCATCAAACGTGAGGGGGTCAACCGGTGAATTTTTTAGAAGTCCAGAATATCTCTAAGGCCTTCGGCGGCATTCAGGCTCTGGAGGATTGTTCGATCACGGTCGAAGAAGGCACAATCACTGGCCTGATCGGTCCCAATGGCTCCGGCAAGACTACGCTTTTTAACGTCATCACAGGCTACCAAAACGTCGATAGTGGACGTGTGAGCTTCAGGGGCAACGCGCTGACCAACTCCACGCCCGATAAGGTCTTTCGCCAGGGGATCGGACGCACGTTTCAGTTGACGCGTGTCTTCCCTCGCCTGAGCGTGTTGGAAAACATGCATATCTCGGCCCAGCGGCGTGGCCTGATGGGTCTGCTCGGACCCTGGAGTCGCGGCCATGAACATACTCGTGCGCTTGAGCTGCTCAATTTTGTCGGTCTCGCCTCGCTCAAGGATCTCCCGGCCGGTAATCTCTCCTATGGGCAGAAAAAGTTGCTTGAGTTTGCCTTTGTGTTGATCGCGAGCCACGCGTGATCTTGCTGGATGAGCCAGCCGGCGGTGTCAATCCGACGATGATCAACTACCTGTCCGAGCGTATTCGGACCTTGAATGGGCGCGGAGTGACCTTTCTGGTGGTAGAACATAATATGGAATTTGTTATGAGCCTGTGCGATAAAGTCATGGTGATGCATCGCGGAACCAGGATTGCCGAAGGCTCGCCCGAGGAAGTGCGTGCCAATCCGCTCGTGCTTGAAGCGTATCTGGGAGACTAAAGAGATGCTGCTGCAACTACAGAACATTTATGCTGGCTACGATGGGGGCGATATCCTCAAAGGCGTCAGCCTGAACGTAGCTCAGGGAACATTGACCTGTATCGTTGGACCCAATGGCGCTGGCAAATCGACCATTCTGCGCGTCGTCAGTGGTCTTCTCAAGCCACGTCAGGGCAATGTTACGTTTGAAGGGCGCTCGCTGGCTGGCCTCACGACGCGCCAGATCCTGGCCCTGGGCATTGTCCAGGTACCACAGAACCACAGTCTGTTTCCCTCGATGAGCGTCGAGGAGAATGTGCGCCTGGGTGCCTTCACGCTGCGCGACCGCGCTCTGCTGAACCGTCGTCTGGTGCAGGTACGTGAGATGTTTCCCATCGTCAAAGATCGAGCGCACGACAAGGCTGGCAGTCTGTCGGGTGGCCAACAACGTCTGGTGGAGTTTGCCCGCTGTCTGATGCTCGATCCGCGTATGATCTTGCTGGACGAGCCGTCGATGGGTCTGGACCCCCGTACGTTCAAGCTCATCATTGAAACCATTAAGACGATGCAGACGGGAGGCCGGACCATCCTGCTGGTCGAGCAGAACGCTCGCACCGGCTTGAGCATCGCCAACAACGGTGTGGTGCTGGAGAGTGGCCGTGTCAAGCTGGAGGGGACGCACGATGCGATCCTCAATAATCCCGAGATTGGCCATCTCTATCTAGGTGGGTCGTTGTCGAAGGCATAGAGTAAGAAAGAAGGCACAGCATATGGCAAGAGATGAACTTGTACAGAGTGCGATCGATAACTGGGCTCCGCGCTTTATCGCCAACGGGATCGACTACAACGATTTTCAACGCGTGACGACCACAGTTGAGCGCTGGGACGATTGGTGCCGTGCGTGGTCTGCGTGCGGTGCACTGTACGAACAGATGGGCGAGGAGGCCGCCGCCGCCGGCCACTACGAGTCGGTGGCGTATCACTTTTACCATGCTTCGATTGCCTATCACTTCGGCAAATATCTCTTTGTGCGCGACCCCGACCAGTTGCGTGTCGCGCACGAGCATGTCGTACGCGATTATAAACGTGCGCTGCCTTTCTTTGCCTTTCCCGGCGAACACGTGGCTATTCCCTATGAAGGGGGCGCGACAATGTACGGGATCTTGCGCAAGCCCTGGCACACGCCTAAGGCTCCGGTGGTCATTCTGGTGCCGGGTCTCGACTCGGTGAAAGAGGAGTTGCACGTCTATGGCGACGATTTTCTCGCACGCGGGATGGCGGTGCTCGCCATCGATGGTCCCGGCCAGGGCGAGATGGAGTTTACCCATCCTCTGCGCCACGACTACGAGGTACCCGTGGGCTACGCCCTCGACTACCTGGCGGCCAGGGATGACGTGGATGCGCAGCGCGTTGGTCTGATGGGCGTGAGCTTCGGCGGTCAGTTTGCCGTGCGCTCCGCCGCCTACGAACCCCGGCTCAAGGCAGTAATCGAGAACTGCGGTCCTTACGATCAGTCAAAAAACTTTCGTGGGCGTCCACAGATGAGCCGCGACACGCTGATCCACCGCCTCAAAGCGGCAAACGAAGACGAAGCCCTGGTGAAGTTGCAGCAATTTCAGCTAGGTGGAGTCGTCGAGCGCGTGAACTGTCCACTCCTGGTCATCCAGGGCGTGCGCGATCGTCTGGTGCCTGCCGAGCAAGGTGCGCAGATTGCCGCCGAGTCAGCAGCGGTCTCCGAGCTGTGGATGTTTGAGGACGGCAATCACGTCTGTAATAACATTCCGTTCAAGCACCGTCCACAGCAAGCTGACTGGATGCGAGCGAAGCTAGCTAACCCTGTTTCCCGGCCTTAAAAGTCGCTCGGTGCTCCAAACACAACCTCCTCGATCTGGTGCGCAAGCGCGGCGAAATCGATGCCGTTCAGGTTGCCGAGAAAGATGATAGTTGTGCTGTCGTCAACATAGCGACCGATATAGTTTCTGAAGCCATCGATCACGCCTGCGTGCCAGATCAAGCGATGCCTGACCACCGGTCCGTGGTTGAGAAACCACCCATAGCCGTACTGCGCCGCGGGAAACGTCGTGGTCGAGATATACGGCGTGAAGGCCAGGTCGCGTATCTTAGGCCCAACCAGCTTGTCAGTTGCGAGCGCTTGGCTCCAACGGTAGAGATCGTTCACCGTTGAATAGAGCAGACCCGAGCCAAAGAGGAAAGACCACTCTGGATCGACCGTTTCGCCGAGCTGGGCGGCGTTGACCTGCCACTGGGCGTAGCCCGTTGCGTGGTTGGGCTGGCTGTAATAGGCATGGGCATCAGAGCCGGACCTCGTCATGCGTAGCGGGTCGAATATCTCTCGCTGGATAAATTGACTGTAGGGCAGCCCGGAAACTTGCTGGACCACATAGGCGAGAATCTGGTAGCACGTGTTGCAGTAGGTGAATTGACCCCCAGGCGTAAATTGCAGGGGCGCGTTGGCGAAACTGGCGATCCAGGCCGCTGGCGATACGTTTGAAAGCTGCGAGTCATCGAGTTCGGGGATGCCCGATGTATGCGTCAGCAGTTCGTGAATGCTCAGTGGCTTCCAGGCGACAGGACAGTTGGGGATATATGTGCAAAGTGCGTCCTGGACGTGGAGCTTGCCCTGACTCTGAAGGATCAACACCGCCATCGCGGTAAATTCTTTGGTGATCGAGCCGAGATAGAAGCGCGTATCGCCTGACGCAGGCGTCTGGCTGGCCCAGTCGGCCATACTATACCCCCCATCAAGGAGGATCTGTCCGCGCTGCGCAACCAGCACAGAGCCGCTAAACTGCTGGTTCAGTGCCGCCTGCCTGAGGAGCATGTCAAGCCGCCTGGATACTCGCCTAGCGCCGCTGGCAGAAGCATAGGACGCAGATAGCGTGTCGGTAGCAGAACGGTGGATGACCTGAAGCGTGTGCTGCGACTTTTCTTCACTCGGACGTAAAAAGATCTGCGGCGCGAGCAGTCCAGTGATGATCAGCAACATCACCAGGATAACCACGCGCCGTCCGTTTCTGAAACGCTCGCGGGCCAGTTGCTTTTGCCGCTCCTGTGTGGAGAACTGTAAAAATTGCAAAGTAGAATAAAACTCCTCGCTCTATGCTTACGACTGCGCTCTTGCTTCGCGTGCGTGCGCAGTCGCAGTCGGTGAGACAAAAACTGGTCTCATTAGAAAGCATACAGAGGAGGAACAAAACCCGCGCCTCAGACCGTCCACGCCCCCGTCAACCACTGTAAGAGCAGGAAGGCCAGCAACGGCAACGAGAGACTCAGGTAGTAGAGATTAAAGTCGCGTTTGCGTCCCAACGCGGCTAGCACGATAAAGGCCGGGAAGATCTCAAGCATATAGCGAGCCAGGGAAGCCAGGGGATAGCGTCCCGCTTCTGGCTCGATAATGATAAAGAAGTAGGTCACCGCTCCATAGAGGGCGTAGCTCCAACGCTCGCGAGGAAGTTTCCAGGGACCGACAAAAGCAAGCACCAGAACAACCAGAATAAAGAGCGTGGCACTCAGATCCATCACCGCGTGGATCGAGTCGAAGGTCAGTAACGGATGGTGTTTGATGATACCGTACGCTTCCCAGAAGATCAGACCAGGGAAGGCCAGACCACGATGCCAGGCCTTTTCCGCGTGTGCAAAGGCTAGAAAATCGTGATAGGTCAGGTACCCGTAGAGACTATAAAGCGCAACTCCTGCTCCGATGCCCAGCCCCCCCAGAACATCGATGCGTATTTTGCGCCATTGAAAATCGCACTGGCACAGGTACTCGTACGCAAACGGAATGAACAGACAGAGCGCGATCGAGCGCGTCAGACCCGCGAAGAGCGCGGCTGCACCCGCCAGCCACCAGCGATGCTTGCGTATCCAGTAAAAGCTCAAGAGCGCTAAAAAGAGAAAGAGCGACTCGTTATATGCGGCGGCAAAAAAGAAGGCAGTCGGGAAGGCCGCCAGGTAGAGGACACAGCGCCAGGCTTGCTCGCGGTCAAAATCTTCGGCCACCAGACGATAGAGCACCATAAACATGCCGAACATTGCAGTGTTTGAAATCAACAAACCAGCGATAAACGGATCGCGCACAACCCAGGTCAGTATATGCTCCATCAGTGGAAAGAGCGGGAAAAATGCCATGAATGAAAAAATCTTGTAGCCGTCAGTCGCGATCCCGGTATAGTTGCCGCTATCCCAGCGGTACCATGAATTTAAGAGTATGTGCAGATGAATCGAATTAGTGGAAAAGTTTCCCAGACTAAAAAGCGTCGCCAGATAGGTCAGTGCCAGGAAGGCAAGGTGGACCGCAATGTAGATAGGCAGTACTTGCGTAAATGCCTCCCGCCATCCGCCAGACGAGACAGGTGTCGTTTGCTTGGCCTCTGTCGGACTGGCAACCGCGACCGCCAGGCGTGGAAGCGTATCCTCATTGGTGAAAGATGATTGCATAGATGCTCCAGCCTTTTATTAGGAAAAATCATGCATTTTTATATGTCACTACGAATAACGGATTGAGCAAAGACAGAGTAACTGCACAGGTTGGCTACTACTAGATAGCTCACTGCTGGATTTTACTGCTCAATGGCGCTTGCTCGCTGTTGACCTCTCGTAAAGATGTTTGCAATCAGTCTCACTCAGCGCGAAGCTGTCTGTCTGGTCTGCGTCCTTCCCTGGGACCTTATTGGAGCCGATAGAGTACCTCCCCGGCGTGTGGCACCAGGAGATAGCCCTCGGCCTCGCGTTGCTGCCATGCGGCTGGCTCGATAGTCCGATAGTCGCGATAGCCCAGGTTGACCCGGCGACAACGCGCCTCAGGGATAGAGGTGGCCAGCGTGACCTGGATGCGCGGGTGTTCCTGTGAGCTGGCCACGTCGTATGTCCCTCCACCCTTGACGTGCGTGCTGTGCGCAAGAATCCCCCCTGGGATATGCTTGAAGTGCTCCCATTGGCGCGTAAAATAGTCGCGTACATGATAGCCGATCTGGTCGATAATCGCCCCGTGGGTGTACGAGATCTCGTGCAGGTGAGGTGCGTAGATAATCACCTCGCCGCCATCGGCCACCACCGGCTCTGTCTTGTACATAGCTTTGGCCGCGGTCCACAGGTCGTCGTACATGAGAGGCGGCAATGCGAGGACGCTCTGTACAGGACGACTCAAGTAGAGAATATTTAACTGACCCGAGAGTTCGACCGCCCGCTCCCAGGCCTCAATCTGCGAACCATAATAAACTCCGTGCAACTCCTCGCCTTTGAGCACCAGAGCCAGCAGTGTAAGCGGCTGCGCGACGAATTCGGCGGCGCGTTGGATCACTCGTCTGACGGGTGTCTCTTTGACTCCAATGGTCTGCATGCTCGTTACCAGCGCCCCCAGCCAGTGCGTGAAGTTGATGATCTCGGCTCCAGCGATCCCAGGAAACAAATATTTCGCCCCCCCCGAAAAGCCCGCAACCTCGTGGGGAAAGACAGGACCACAGATGACAAGCTGGTCGTATTCGGCAATGCGTCGATTGAGCGTGACAGGGATCTCGTCCACCAGCAGACCCCTCGTCAGTTCAGCCGCCTCCTCGCGTCCGATTACCCCGATCGTTTGTAAACTCTGAGGATCGTTCCACATGTGATTAAAGACGTGTACACCTGGATACCCTTCAACCTCGCCCCCCTCATCGACACACACACCAAGCAGCTCACTAAGCGCCTCCGCCGTCATCGGCGGATGCGTCCCCAGTGCGACCAGATAGTCGAGCCGAGCAACGCGCCCGCCCAGGTGCTTGTAAAACTGGCGAAAGAGCAACGCCAGTGGACAGGTCCGCGTCCCATCAGGAATAATTATCAGCACACGCTGCCCCTGCCCGGCGATCAGCTCGCAACTCTGCTGGAGCACACGCTCAACGTCAGCGACCGCTAAGGGTTCAATCAACGAACCTTCACCGAAAACCATATCTATAAAAACCCACTTTCTAAAATAGCATTATATCTATCTACCTATTTTAACACGCGTTCAGCGTGGATGGGTTGAGAGACCCCTTGTTGCTAGATTTCGATGTTTGACACACGCGTGCTATGTATGCTATAGTAACTGCCAAATTGGGAGATCACAGATTTTGCCAACAGATCCATTTTTGTGTCTGTATAAGCAGGTAATGGATTGCCTCCAGCGCTAAAAGCAAGAACCGCACGCTCTCAAAACGCCCTTGAGGGGTCTATGGAAGACACTTCTATTAGATAAGCAAAATAATCAGTAATTTCCTGAAAGCGTCCTTCCTGGTGAGTTTTTGTCAGATCAGGACGTATATTACCATACAGGGGTTTCTTTCCCTTTATTTCTTAGGGTTACGGGACTCCATTTCGGGAAACCCCTAAGTCAGGCCAGTATTTGGTATTGCTGAAGGAGGACGATATAATATGTCGAAACGTTTATCACGTTTCTTTACTCTCGCGTTGGGCGTATCCTTGCTCCTGGGTATTCTGGCAGCTTGTGGTTCTGGTACCGGTTCACCTACAAGCACCAGTGGTCAGCCGATCGTTATTAAGATCGCTTCTGATCTTCCCACCAGTGGCGCTGCTGCAAGCGCTGGCACCCCGGCCCAGAATGGCGCTCAAATGGCCGTGGATGAGGCCAATGCAAGCAATTTTCTTCCCGGTTACAAGTTTGTATTTGATCCCAAAGACGATGTTGGTGCCAGTGGCAATGCCGAGCCTGCGGTCGGCGCAGCAAATATTTCTGCCTTGATCGACGATGCCGAAGTGGCTGGCGTCGTTGGACCTTTCAATAGTTCGGTGGCTAAAGCAGAGATGCCTATTTCTAATAATGCACCTCTGGGCCAGATCAGCCCCTCAAACACGAATACGTGTCTGACACAGAATACTCCCGATACCGGCTGCGTGGGAGCCAACGATTGGATCTCTGCGGTTCGACCTACCGGGAAGGTCACTTACTTCCGTATCGCAACCACTGATAACCACCAGGGCGGCGTCGGCGGCGACTATGCCTTCCAGACGATGAACTACAAGAGTGCATTCGTCATCGACGACACGACGGTCTATGGCGTCGGAATCGCTAATGCTTTCATCAAAGAATATAGCGCCGATGGCGGGCAGGTTCTGGGTCATGATAGCATTGCACTGACAACCGACTATACCCAGGAATTGACCAAAATCGCCAATCTGAAGCCTTCTGTGATCTATTTCGCAGGCCTCGATTCAACTGGCGGTATTCCTCTGCGCAAGCAGATGCTCGGTGTTCCCGCTCTGAAGATGACTCCAATGGGCGGCGGCGATGGCCTCCAGACTAGCGCCTTCGCTACTGCAATTGGTGATACAACCGGCGGCCCCGTCTTCAGCACTGTCGCTGCGGTCGATGCTACCAAGATCGCTTCGGCGGCCTCCTTTATCTCCAACTACCAGAAAAAATATGGCGCTCTGGGTGCCTATAGCGCCAGTGGCTATGACTGCGCTAAGATTATCCTGACTGCCGTCAAAGCCGCTGTTCAGGCAGGCGCGAAAGCTCCTACCAACGATAGCGATGGCTCTACCGCCAATACGTTCCGCCAGGCAGTTATCGATCAGATTGCTAAGATAAGCTATAATGGCGTTACAGGTCACCATAGCTTCGATACCAACGGCGATACAACCAACAAAACAGTCACAGTCTACCAACTGGCTGATGTCAGCGGATCGCCCGGCTGGAAGTATACTACCGCTGTAACTCTGAAATAAACATCAGAGATGCAGTGGACGTACGTCCTCTGCCTGAGGGTTTGGGGGCAGTGCTCTGTCAAGCGAAGCTTGACGACAGCAGGGATGCAAGGGGTGCAACCCCTTGACTGGGGTCTGGGGCTGTGTCCCAGCCTCCCTTTCCCTTCTTCATCGCCGCAGGCGACACTACTTGACAGAGCCATAGGCGCAGATGTAGGCAGGAGTGCAGAGGGCGTAGCCTTTTGCCGGCACCCTGTCCGGGGGACAGGTAATCTGGGGTGTCCCCAACAACCTTTTTCTTGTGTTGTGCATGTTTTGCCTTTGGCAAAACATGCACAACAGGAGTGCAGAGGGTGTCCCTCTGCTCAAGTCCGCGCGAATGGGGGGAGCCTCGCAGATTATCTCTTGTAAATCTGTTCGGCTGCTCTCTTTTATGTTTCTTGACCTTTGTTTGTCTTGTGTCTGCGGAGTCAGCAAGCGGGTATACAGAGGCCGACACGTGCCTTCGTTTCTTCTTGCTCCGCTCTTCTTGCTCAGACAACCTGTTCAGCGTGCCAGCATATCCCAATTTCTTGAAAGGTTGGAGGCATTGCCCTGTGAGTTATTTCATCGCAATTATCATCGTCGGCCTGGTCAGCGGCTCTATCTATGCGCTCATCGCTCTTGGATATACGATGGTTTACGGCATCATTGAGTTGATCAACTTTGCCCACGGTGATATTTTTATGATTGGGACATTGGTTACAATCCAGCTCTTTAAAATCATCAATGTGAACGATACCAATCCTCCACAAGGCCTGGCACTGGTCGGTATTCTAGTACTGGCTTTTGCCGTCTCGATGGTCGTGTGTGCTCTGCTTGGGGCGCTGATCGAGTTGATCGCCTATCGCCCGTTGCGCAACGCGCCTCGCCTCGCTCCTTTGATCTCAGCCATCGGTGTCTCACTTATCCTGGAAGATGTGGGTAAACTCTGGATGGGCCTCAGCCCGGTCAGTTTTCCACAGATTTTCCCCAATACTCAGCTCTCCCTGGGTGCGTTTGCGATCAATGCCATCGATCTGTTTATCATTGTTGTCGCCGTTGTGTTGATGATCTCTTTGCAATGGCTGATCCAGCGCACACGCCTGGGCCGGGCGATGCGTGCCGTCGCTCAGGACCGCGAGGCAGCCGCTCTGATGGGTGTGAACGTCAACCGTATCATCTCGATAACCTTCTTGATCGGCGCAGGTCTGGCCGGCGCTGCCGGCGTGATCTATGGCTTAAAGTTTGGCAGTACGGTTTTCTCTGTCGGCTTCGGCATCGGCCTGATAGCTTTTACTGCGGCTGTCCTCGGCGGCATCGGCAATATTGGCGGCGCAATGCTTGGCGGTCTGGTGGTCGGTGTGGTTCAAGGACTGGCTGTGTTTATTCCTAATTCACTCGACCCGGCTTCGCACGGCTGGGGATTGCCCCACGGCGGTGCATCCTGGGAGGAAGCAATTATTTTTGCTATTCTGATCCTGATTCTGGTGTTTCGCCCCTCTGGCCTGCTCGGACAGAATACGCCCGATAAGGTGTAAGGTAAGACTTTGTAGTACTGGCTGACATGATCGATCTATCAGAAACGAGGAAAAGGCCTTTATGTCTGTCCCTGTTCTCACAAGCAGTTTTCTGCGACCGACGCAAACCTTGCGTCCCTTGCTCTTTCGCTGGCTGACGGCGTTACTGGTCCCCCTGCTGGTCTTTACTTTCGCCTGGCAGGGCGATGCTGTAATTAATCAGGTGCTTCTCAGTTTTGTCAATCCCAAAGAGGCTCTGACTACCGATACCTCTAAGGTCATCCAGGCCGCGATCTTTATTACGTTTTTCTACCTAGCGGTGATCGCTCTGGCTGGCTATCTGGTGGCGTCCGATAGCGGTCGCCGCAAGACGTATATGATCTGGATCGATGCCTTGCTTTTCGCTACGATCCCGATACTCCTGATCAGCTTTACAAATAATCTGGTGATTGGTCTGGCCCTGTCGGCTCTGGTCTGGGCTATCTACTTTGCTGGCCGCCGCTACATCAAAGCGCTCCACGAAACTCCTTCGACTGGACAACTCCCCGTGTTCTCCGATCAGGAGATCCGCGCCCGCGCCCAGGCCGGGAGTTTCTGGCTGGCTGTCCTGCTGGCCGTGATCTGGCTCCTGGTGGATCTCCTCTTCGTTGCTGTGGGGAACCTCGATCTCTCGCTCTTACCCTATTCTTTTGTGCGCACGGTTGTGCTGATAGGCGCTAGCCCATTTCTGGGTCTGCTGGCGGCTCGCGTGGCCCAGCGCTATACGGTCACAGCCTACGCCCGCAAGCACGCTGAAGAGGATCGCCGCACGGGACGACCTTCGCGCCTGGAGACCAGTCAGGTGGTACCAAACGATAAACCGCTGCGCAGTGTCGGAGCCAGAAACTTCTATCTGGCACTCTTGCTGGGCTTTCTGCTGCTCTACCCGGCAATTGATGGCTATCTCTTCAGCTATGGCACCGATTTTCGCCTGGCAAGTTACGGCGATATCGGGTACTACGTGATTATGGCCCTCGGACTGAATATTGTGGTCGGTTTCGCCGGTCTGCTCGACCTGGGCTATGTGGCCTTTTTTGCCATCGGAGCCTATACCTGGGGGATTGTCGGCTCAACCCAGTTGAGCGTTTTGACGGGCATTATCTTTAATCCGACGGTGATCGGCTGGCTTTTCTGGCCGATGCTCCTGGTCTCGGCTCTGGTCGCCGCTTTCTGGGGCATTGTGCTCGGCGCTCCAACCCTGCGCCTGCGCGGCGACTATCTGGCGATCGTGACGCTGGGTTTCGGCGAGATTGTCCCAATCGTGGTACGCAACCTCGATCAGTACACGAATGGTGTCAATGGCTTGACCGGCGTCCATTCCCCGGCCTTCTTCGGGGTCAAATGGTTTGTGACTACCCCTGAACCCTACTACTATCTGATCCTGGCTCTGATCGCGCTCACTATCTTCGCAAATATTCGCCTGCGCGATTCGCGCATGGGACGCGCCTGGGTGGCGATTCGCGAAGATGAGATTGCTGCGGCCTCTTCGGGCATCAATCTACGCAATACAAAGCTTCTGGCCTTCGGTGCCGGAGCGTTTTTCTCGGGCATCGCCGGAGCCTATCATGTCGCCAAACTGGGCGGCATAGCTTCGGATGCCTTTAGCTTTGGCGACTCGATAGTCTACCTCTCAATGGTCGTAATCGGCGGTCTCGGCAGTATCCCCGGCGTGATTGTTGGCGCAATTGCTGTCTATTCGATTAACATTTTGATCCTGGCTCAGCTCGATGCACTGGCCACCGATCCCACTTCGTTTGTCTATCCTATCAACCAGGTGATCCTGCACGTTATCCCTGGTTTTACCTTTGGCAATATCCGCAATCTTATCTTTGGTGTGGTCCTGGTCATGATTATGATCTTCCGCCCCGAGGGCCTGATCCCCAGCGCTCGCCGCAAACGCGAACTCCATCAGGATCAGAGCGAGGGTGGGACGTTGGGTGCGCTCGATGTGGTCCCTTCCGAACCAGCTTTTGAGCAGGAGGTGCGCGTTGAGTAGTTGCAGACACATACCACCACCGGTCCAATACAGCTTGCTATGCACAGTAGGAGGTAGAGTATGAGCGCCGAACAGGCAGAGACGCTGGCTCAGGCCGAGGAACCCACAGGCACACCTTTGCTGGAGCTGCGCGAGGTGACTAAGTATTTCGGCGGCCTGGCTGCTGTACAGAACGTCAATCTGCGCATTATGCCCGGCGAGATTATCAGTATTATCGGTCCAAACGGCGCAGGCAAAACGACTGTCTTTAATCTTATCACTGGCATCTATCGTGTCTCTTCGGGTGCGGTCCTGCTGGAAGGTCATTCCCTTGCACGTTTCAGTCCCGATATCATCGTTCGCCGCGGGATCACTCGCACTTTTCAGAATATTCGCCTTTTTAACAATATGACCGTGCTGGAAAACGTGCTGGTCGGCCACCATACTCAGCTCAAGGCCAGCGCCCTGGGTGCGCTTTTTCGTCCCCCCAGCGTCCGCAACGAGGAGGAACACGCCCGCTCACACGCGCTTGAACTTCTGGGCTTCTTCGGCCCCGAACTGATCGCCCGCCAGGATGAATATGTGCTCAATCTCTCGTACGCGGAAAAACGGCGCGTCGAGATCGCTCGCGCTATGGCCGCTAACCCTAAAATCATCTTGCTCGATGAGCCAACGGCGGGTATGAATGAATACGAGACGCTGGAAGCCGTCAAGTACATTCGCCGCCTGCGCGACGAGCTGGGACTTACTATTCTGCTGATCGAACACAAGCTGGCCGTGACTATGGGGATGTCCGATCGCATTGCGGTCCTCGACTACGGACGCAAGATCGCCGAAGGACTGCCCGAGGAGGTCCGCCGCAATGAAGATGTTATCGCGGCTTACCTGGGTAAGGCCTCTACTTCCAATCAGCAAGAAGCCGCCGAGTAATTCTGGAGAAGTGATCATCTATGTTGAAACTGACCAATGTCGATACTTACTATGGTCCCAGCCAGGTCCTCCACAATGTTTCGCTGGAAGTCAACAAAGGCGAGATAGTCTGTCTGCTCGGCGCTAACGCAGCCGGCAAGACGACAACTATGAAGACTATCTTCGGACTGGTGCATCCACGCCAGGGGAATGTTGCCTTTGAGGATCATTCAATCGAGCATATGCTGGCCGGCGATATTGTGAAGCTGGGTATGGCGCTGGTACCGGAAGGGCGGCGTATCTTTTCACGCATGAGCGTCCTGGAGAACCTGGAGATGGGCGCGTATATCCGCCCCGGTCGCGCCGAGGTGAAGCGCGATATCGAGTACGTCTGTCAGATCTTTCCCCGCCTGCGCGAACGCCTCAAGCAGGTGGCCGGCACGATGTCCGGGGGCGAGCAACAGATGCTCGCAATGGGCCGGGCCTTGATGTCTCATCCACGTCTGATCTGTATGGACGAGCCGTCAATGGGCCTTTCCCCTATCCTGGTCGAGACGGTCTTCTCAACCATCAAGCGCATTCGCGACGAAGGGATGACGGTCTTTCTGGTTGAACAGAACGCCTCGATGGCGCTCGGTCTGGCCGACCGCGGCTATGTGCTTCAGACCGGTTCGATTGTGCTCAGCGATACCGCTCCCAATCTTCTGACTAACGACCTCGTACGCCAGGCTTACCTCGGCGGTGCCTGAGTAACTCTGCCCTGGATCGGGTCGCGCAACGCGCCCATTGGCTGCTCGCTGCTCGACCCGGTCCAGCATCTATCAGGCGTCAAGGCTCTGGTTCAATGCTTCAATCCTGGCGATGACTTCCTCAAGGGTAGTTACTCCAAGCTCTTCCATATCCTCGCGCAGACTTTCCAGGCGCTCCAGCAGCTCCATCTGACTATACTCGTCTTCCTGAATCTCGTTTTTACTCATCGATACTCTCTCACTTTTTTTTTGCCGCCAGGTCCGATCCCGCTACGGCTCGTCTGCCACATTATAAAGCGTTGTACACTGGTTTTCAATCGGCGTACACTCGGACTGTTCAGTCGGCTCCTGGCGCTCGTCCTGCCAGATGTGGCGCATCTCCTGACTGCGCTCCAGCAGGTCGGCGAGCTTTCCTTCGTCGGCCAGCCTCCCGTCTTTCAGGACGATGATATGATCGGCACGTTGCAGCACGGTTTTGCGGTGCGAGACGACCAGGTAGGTGCAGGTGCGGGCGCTAAAGAGCCGTTGCCAGAGCGCTAGTTCGGTCTCTATGTCCAGCGCACTGGAGAGGTCGTCAAAGACTAGCAGCTCGGCCTCGCGGATCAACATCCGCGCCGCCGCCGCCCTTTGACTCTGTCCCCCCGAAAGCTTGATCCCACGCGTGCCAATCATTGTCTCCAGACCAGATGCAAAGCCCGCTACGTCGCGCTCCATGACCGCAGTATGCACGGCCCGCGCCAGTTCTTCTGGCCGCTCGCGTAGTCCCAGCAGGATATTCTCTTTAAGTGTATCGCTAAAGAGCTGAGGTATCTGGGCAGTGTACGCACTGCGCGGCGGGACAAAGAATGTCGCTGGCTCATTAACTGGTCTGTCGTTCCATCTGGTCGTCCCCGCTTCTGCCGGCAACAGACCCAGCAGTGTTCGCAGAAGGGTTGTCTTGCCTGCTCCGATGCGTCCGGTAATCACTGTCAGTGTGCCGCGCCGCAGACTCAGGTTGATCCCGGCGATCCCCCGACCCGACGATGGATAGCTATAGCTCAGTCCACTGACCTCCAGGTTCTCCAGTCGATCCTCCTCGCTCTTGTCGCTCTGCACTATCTCCGGCAACTCCCCATATAAGGGCAACGGGTCGATCACCGAGAGCCGCTCTACAGGTGCACCGCGCAAGAGGCTCGTGAGACGCTCAAAGGAGACCCCAGCCTGCGTAAACTGCGCAAGTAAAACCCCCAGACCTGCAACAAAGTCGCCGATGCTGCCCAGGTAGCTGATAAAGATGGCCAGATCGCCAGGCCGCATATGCACCGCTGGCCGCGTTGCACATAGGAGAATTACCCCGGTCCCAATGCCTACCGCATTGGTAAAAACCGCGTTCATCGTGCTGTTCAAGACGCTGTCACGTACCATCTTTGTACGCCGGTCTTCGCTGAGCATGTCAAAATGCGCGAGCACTGGACCCTCCATTCCCGCCACCTGAATCGCTTGCGCAGCGCTAAAGATCTCGCCAATCGCTCCCGTCAGCCGAGCCGTGGCCTCGCGACTGGCCCGCCGATAGCCGTTGAGCCGCTCTTTTAATGTCTGCCCGATCGCAACTACACTCAGAAAGGGTAGAATGACCAGCAAGGTAATCATCAGATTAACCCTGCCCAGAATGACTATCGCCACGATGGTAAACACCAGCAGGCTGATGTTATACGCGATCATGGCAAACATGATTGTAATGATCCTCATGTCGTCGCGCAGGTTGCTGATCACTTCACCCGGCGAACCCAGAATCGCCTGCGCACCTGGCAGCTCAAGCAGACGCTCTAGAATGTTGCGGTGGACCAGGCGTGCCTGCTCAAACATCCAGACCTGCGAGACACTCACTCGGTATAGACTAAACAGCATCCTTCCCAATCCTACTGCGACCAGTACGCCTACTAGACTCCACAGGTACGCCTCGTTTAAGCTGGCGTCGGGCAGCGCGTTAAAAAATCCCTGAAGTACCAGTCCAAAACAGAGCCGCGCCGCGTAGAAGACTATGTTGACCGCGATTAAGAGCAGAAAGTATTGCGGCTTGAAGCAGAGCAAACGTATGATAAACCTCATAGCTTTCATGCCAGTACCTCCGCGATTTCGCTGCGCAGCAAGGCGGCAAAGCGCGAGGTCGGATCGTTCGCCAGCACCTGCCGGGGTCCCTGCTCGACTACCTCTCCCTGTTCGATCAGGAGAATATCATCGACACGCTGAAGGGTTTTCAAACGATGAGCGATGATCAGTCCAGTCCGTCCCGCCAGCAGTTGGGTGATCGCCTGTTCGATCTGCGTCTCCGTGGCCGGATCGAGACGCGAAGACGCTTCATCCAGGATGACAATCCCAGGATTGCGTAAGAAAACGCGTACACACGCCAGCAGTTGTGCCTCGCCCGCCGAGAGACCACGTTCACCCTCGCCCCCGCCAAGCTGCGTGTCAAGTCCTTGCGCCAGGCTCGCATACCACGTGCTTAGACCCAGATTGGTCAGCGCCGCCAGGATGCGCTCGTCCGGGATCGTCTGGTCGAAAAAGGTCAGGTTGTCCCGCGCCGACGCATGGAAGATCTGCACATCCTGCGTTACCATGCCGATGTGTTCGCGCAGGTCGTGTAGCTCTATCTCGCGCAACGCGTGACCCTGAATATATATCGCACCGCCCACAGGATCGTAAAGACGAAAGAGCAGACGCGCCAGCGTCGTCTTTCCACTGCCCGTCCGCCCCAGCAGTCCCAGCGTTTTACCGGCCTCAATCGCGCAGCTCAGCTTGCGAATCACTGGCTCGTCCGTTTCATAGCCAAACTCGATAGCGCGAAATTCGACGCTCAGCCCCCCGTCTGGCAATCTGGCAGTCCCTGTATCGGGGAGCGCCGAGTTAGTTTTCCACAGGTTCTCAACACGCTGAATACACGCCTCAGCCTGCTGAAGATCCTGCATCTCGTCTTGAATGGCGTTAAGCGGCTGGGCAAGCGTGTTGGTGTAGGCAAAGAGCACATAGACTGTCCCCAGACTGATCTGGTGGCCTAGCCAGAGGTATAGACCCATGCCCAGCGCTAGCGCCGAGCCGAGCGTAAACAGAAAGAGCGTTATGACGCCCATATTCGCCCCTACAATATTGGCCCGACTGTTGATAGGCAACCACTCGCGCAGGATACGATAGAAACTGCGCATCATCGCTGCCTCCGCCCCATTGGCCCGAATATCTTCCAGCCCATTGAGACGCTCCCCCAAAAAGCTGTAGTAGGTCGCACTCATTCGCCGCTGGTCCTTCCAGAGCGGGATGGCACGTCTGCGCATCCGCGAGAGCAGCAACAGAGTCAACAGCGCAAATGCACACATCACTACCCCTACCAGCCAGTTGATCACAAAGAAAAGGAGCAGAATGGCAACCAGTAGAAGCAGGTTGCTGGCCAGATTGACCGTGAAGTCGGAGAAAAAGTTTGAGAGCGCATCGACATCGCCGTCGATGCGCTCGATCATCTCCCCACTGGTATGAACTTTGTGAAAACCCATATCCAGCGCAAGACAGTGCACCATCAGATCACTGCGTAGCTGGTTGGTCGCCGTCCACGCGACATACTGACTGAAGTAGGCCGAGCCAGCGGTAATCAACTGATTGATCACAGCCGACAGAATATACAGCCCGCCAGTGGTCAGCAGGACCGTCACCGTTCCGTGCGCCGCGAGCGCATTTAAAAACCATCCAATCAATTGCGGATCAAGCAGTTGCAGACCAATGCCTAGCAACAGACAGACAACCATCAATGCCATCTTTTTCCATTGAGGTTGCAGATAGCGCACAAGTAGGGCAAAGTAGCGCCGCATAGGAAGATTCATCGCGCCTCCATTCTGCTAACTGGCCAGTTGAGTCGGAACGCTTGCACACACACGCTCCCTCGCCTGAGGATACACACGTGTGTCCTTACGCTGGCACAGACTACACAAGACATTTTCACACGCCGCATACACGCGGCATTGCCTCCTGGCTGTCTTTCAAGGATCTGGGATAAAGTGGAGAACTACGGTAGAAATACAAAGTAGACGTGTTGGAAGCATATCCTAAAGAGCGCATGAAAACATCGGCCAGATGTACATTGTCACCCCTTGACCTTTGTTGTATACTACTTGTGAGGGTTAGGGATAACCCTGAGGCTTCCTATTCCCTGTTGCCCGTAACCACTGCGTTTTCCCCCGACAATCTACGCATCTCATCTCCTGCCAATAGAAAGGATCTGTCTCGATGTCATCTTTCACCTCCAACATATCTACCCCCTTTATCTATCGTCCCTTCTTGCCGGAACAAGACTTGCCACGTCTTGTTGCTTTGCTGACTGCTGTGGAGCGCGAGGACCAGGATGGCGAGGATGTCAGCGAGGCATATGTACGCGAGCAGTTGACCTGGTCGCATCACGACGCCGGGCGCGATCGCTATGTGGCCTTTCATCTGACCGAACAATCTCTGCTTGGACATGGCGCTGTGTTTGTGACGCCCGGAGATGAGCACGCGGATCTCTCTATCGTGGTACATCCCGCGTGGCGCAGACAGGGTCTTGGCTCTGCTCTGCTGCTTCTATTGCTGGACCGCGCTCGCTCATTGGGAACGCAGGATGTGCGCAGTTACGCCGCACTCCACAACTCCGCCGCGCAGTCTTTTCTGGATAAACACGCCTTCGTCCAGGTCTCAACTTATACACGCATGAGCATCCAGGCCCCCCTCAACATTGCCGCTCCTGTTTTGCCGCCCGGCTTTGTCGTCTCGTCCTATACTGAAATCCAGCGCCCCAACCTGTTTACCGAGGCCGTTAATCGTTGCTATGAGGGCTTGTGGGGACATCGCTCTATGGCTCAGCCTGAGGTTGAAGAGTGGTTGACGCAGCTCTCCCCTGCCAATCTCTTTCTAGCCTTTGCACCCGATGGCGCTGTGGCCGGCATCGTTCAGGCCGCACCCAATGCTCACTTGACCGAACTGCACGGCCACCCTGCCGGCCTGATCGATGCCCCTGGCGTCACTGAGCCTTACCGCCAGACCGATCTCTACCTGTCTCTTCTACAGGTCGCACTCCAACACCTTGCCAGCCACAATTTCACCACGATCGAGCTTGAGTCGTGGGGAGATACTCCTGAAACCCTCGCCGCCTATCGTTACGCCGGTTTCCTACCGATTAAAGAAGAACTCTCCTATAGACGCCAACTCTGACCTACTATCCGCTCTGCTACGCACAATCCACCCTACATCCCGGCAGCCACAGTGGTATGCCTCTGACAGCTCACGTCCACGTTTTTTCTCCCAGACCCCGTTTTTGGTCGCCTTTTCCCCTTGACAAGCAAGGAAAAATTTGCTACTATACATTCGATCGAACGAAACCGCTTGTATGTGCAGGCGAACCGGTGACTGTAGCGAAGAGGGTACACCCGTTCCCATCCCGAACACGGAAGTTAAGCTCTTCAGCTCCGATGATACTTTGGGGGCAGCCCCACGGGAAAATAGGGCGTCGCCGTTTCACCCGCCCACATAGGCGGTTTTTTAATACATGCCTTCCTGTATCTTCTTCTCTCTGAGGTGGGGCAGTCCCAACCAATAGTCTAGGGAAAGACAAAAACCTACCCGTGAAAAGCTTGGGGTGTCCCCCATAAACTTTTTATTTGTTTTGCCTGTTTTACCGGAGGCAAAACAGGCAAAATGTTAGCTCATCGCTGCTCGGTAGTCGCTGAGCACCTGTGCCAGCGTATCGATCTCTGCCGTAGTGTTATAAAAGCCAGTCGAGATACGCAGGGCCTGGATTTCAGGAATCGTACGAATCGAGATCTTATGGTCTCTATATATATCTTGTACCATCTCATCGATCTCGACGCCTGCGATCTTAAAGCTCAAAAGACCACTATCGCCGGCTTGCGGAGTTAATAGCTCAAGGCCGGGGATGCGTTGCAGCGTAGTATACGCATAGACGTTCAGATCGGCAATGCGCTGGTAGAGCCAGTCGTGACCGACGCTCTCCTCTATCCAGTTGAGTGCCGCGGCCTGTCCAGCAATCGCGGCTGTCTGCCGTCCTCCTACCTCAAAGCGTCGCGCATCGGCTTGAAATGCCCACTCTTCGCTGTGAACATCGTCCACCGACCAGTAGCCAACGTACATCGGTGTCGCGTGCTGGAGCGAATCCTGCCGTACATAGAGTGCGCCCGTCCCGTCGGGTCCGCACAGCCATTTCTGACCCGGAATGGCGTAGAAATCTACTCCTAGCGCGGGCAGATCGAGCGGAATCGCACCCGCCGATTGCGCTCCATCGATCAAGATCGGGATGCCGTATTCATGACCCAGAGCACCGATCGCGCCCACATCTAGGCGTACACCTGTGCTCCATAGGACATGCGAAATCGCGATAAGACGCGTGCGCGGCGTGATCTGTGCCGCGATCGCCTGGAGGGCGGGTAACTCGGCTCTGGAACCTAGATCGGCGATTTTAATCACTACCCCATGACGCTTGCGCAGATGATCCAATGGCATTAACATACTGAAATGCTCGTGATTGGTTGTGATGATCTCGTCACCCGCCTGCCAGCCTAAACCAGCACAGACAATATTCAGTCCCTCTCCGGTGTTATCGGTCAGCGCAATCTCTTCTTCATTTGCGTGGAGCAGACGCGCCACAGCCTGACGGCCGGCCTGATTCGTCGCAGTGATCGCCTCAAAAGTTTCCTGGCCTACACGCCCACGCTCCAATTCCCTCTGCAACTGCCCCTGCATAGCTGCTACAGCACAGTTGGGCAGCGGTCCGAACGTGCCAGTATTCAAATAAATATTCGCTGTAGTAGCTGTCATCT
>DAOTTJ010000103.1:0-10777 GCA_034437695.1 Ktedonobacteraceae bacterium | reverse complement strand
TTTCCTGACAGTGGGTGTCAGGAAAGCCAGACTATACTGACACAGGTGGGCAGATGTAAGGCGAGAAACGTTGAGCGGAGAGTTCGGCGGACTGCCGCGCGAAGCTGTTGGAGTACCCTGGAATGTTGTTCTGCTGTATGGGGGTCAGCCTGTACTGATGATCGTTGTGCGAGACAGAGTCGAGAGTGATGCTCAGATCTGTCGGATGCGTACTGATCTGCTGAAGGAGGATAGGAAGATGACTATTCAGAATCTGGAAACTACCGAGCTTACCAGGAATATTACTATCGACACTACGAAGGACGCGGTGGTGATCGATGGCGTTTCAAAAATTTTTAAGAAACATCGTCCGCTCTTCAGACTGGGAAAACAGTCTGCAAAAGAGGGCGAGAAAACTGAAGTGCGGGCTGTCGACAATGTGAGTATTACTGTGCATTACGGTGAGATCATGGGTATTCTCGGAGCCAATGGATCGGGCAAATCGACCCTGATCCGCATACTTTCGACACTGTTGATCCCCGACAGCGGGCGCGTCACTATCTTTGGCTACGATGTCGAAAAAGACGAGCGTACTGTCCAGCGTCTGATCAACCGCGTGAGCGTCGAAGCCTCGTTCTTCAAAAAGCTCTCGCCGATGGAAAACCTGCTCTACGCCGCCAGACTCTACAGTATGCGGGGAGACGAGGCACGCGTGAAGATCAACGAGATCCTCACTCGCCTGGGGATACCCAAAGACCGCATCAAACAGCCCCTGGAGAATATGTCGCGCGGCATGCAGCAAAAGGTGGCTATCGCTCGCGCCTTTTTGACCTCGCCGATTGTGTTGCTACTCGACGAGCCGACTACGGGTCTAGACCCCCGTTCAAAGCTCGATGTCCAGCTCTTTATCAAGCAGTTGCGCGATGACCACGGCGCGACCATCCTGATCACTACCCACGATATGGACGAGGCAGCCGCGCTCTGTGATCGCATGGCTATCATCGATCAGGGCAAGATGGTGGCGTTGGGGACGGTCGAGGAGCTAAAGCAGGCGGTGACTGAACGCCTGGGAAGCGCGACCGCGTTGACCTTGAACGAGGTCTTTATGCACTATACTGTCGCTCATCTGATCACAGAAGCCGATATTGAACGCTATGGCGGCTGGGAAAAGGCCTTTGAAGCGTTCGAAGCTCATAAAGCCGAAGAATAGTTTTTAGGGAAGGACTGACAAAGAGATGATCTCGCTAACGCACCAGGCCAGAGCCGGCTATGCCTTCTTTGAACGCAACTGGAACCTGACCAAGCGCTATATGGGTTGGGAAATCGTCTGGCTTTTCTATAATGTGATTAACGCGCTGAGCGTGACATTGATCAGTAAGAATACTCAGCTACTCGGCAACGTCAGCCAGGCACAGGTGGAGTCTCTTACCCTCTACCTACTCATAGGCACCTCCGTATGGTCCTATTTGAGTGTCACTTTTGAGGGTGTCACCGATATTATTAATATCGAGCGTTGGGAAGGTACGATCGAGCATACCTTTATGGCTCCTATTTCGCGTTTTACACATATGATTGGGAGTTGCTGGTTTGCCATTGTCCACGGCATCCTCTTTACATTCGTCCAGTTAATTATAGTTGCTTCGTTTTTTCATCTTAATCTGAGCAATGCCAACTACTTGACGGCGGTTTTCATGCTGTTGTTGGGCAGTATCTCCTTTGTCGGCTTTGGCATTGGAGCGTCGGTTCTGCCACTGCTGTATACCGAGCGTGGTTCACAGATGTCGTTTATTGTGCGTTCGATCCTCCTGCTAGTCTCGGGGGTCTACTACCCTGTCAGTGTCTTGCCGGGGTGGATGCAGCCTGCGGCACAGATCTCTCCGGCCACCTACGTGTTGGAGGGTTTGCGGGCAGCATTGCAGCACAATCAAAGTATCTGGTCAGCCGAAGTCTGGAGCTATACGTGGCCGCTACTGATCTCAGGAGTTGTGAGTATTCCGTTGGGTCTGTGGGTGTTTGGTCTGGCCGAGCGCTATGCCAAGCGCACTGGACGTTTAAAGCGCAACGGATAACTATGACGGAATAGCCAGGCAAGGGGTGCGCAATCCGCGCACCGTGCAGGGTGCGCAAACCATCACATATATAGCAATAGAGTGGATAGCGTACACAGATAAGTATCGACACTCTTGAAAGGGAGTAAAAAGGAGAACAATGAACAAGATCTTATTGAAAGCTCTAATGATTCGTCCAGCAACAATGGATGATATGGATAGCATATTCGAACTGGCTCAAGCCTACGAGCTGGACCTTTATAACGAGGTCGAGGTGACTTTGGACGATCTTCACACTTGGTACAGTATGCCGGGTATCGATCTCCAGCACGATTCGCTGCTGGTCTTTGCCGAGCACGAGCAGTTGCTGGCTACCTTGCTGATGGAACAGCAGCAGAGCAAATTTTTTGTCTCGCTGCGCGTGCGACCTGGTTTGAGCGAGGCCGAATTCGCCTATCAGGGGCAGGGCCGCTTTGACGACTATCTAATGAAGTTCGCCGAAGACTGGTCGCGCGAACGCATTGGACAGCTTGATGCCGACCTGCGAGTGACGCTGAGTGCCTGGTCGAGTGCCAGTAATCTGCAAGCTCTGGAGTGCTGTGAGCGAGCCGGTCTGAGCGAGGTGCGACGTTTCTGGCGCATGGAGATCGAGATTGACGGGAACACACCAGCGCCGGTCTGGCCGGCGGGCGTTGCTCTGTGTCCCTTTGAAGCGGAACGCGATGCTTATGCAGTCTATGCAATGATTGAGGACGCGTTTCAAGACCACTGGGGCTTTCTTACTCACTCCTACGAAGAGTTCAGGCATTTCACCGTGGATCGTGCTGATTTCGATCCCTCGCTCTGGTTTCTGGCCTACGAGGGCGACGAGATGGCTGGTGCTTCACTGTGCATTCAGAATGCGAGCGGGGGCTGGGTAGATACTCTCGGCATTCGTCGACCCTGGCGGCGCAAAGGCGTGGCCCTGGCCCTCTTACACTATACCTTTGGCGAATTCTACCGGCGAGGTCAGACGAAAGTGGGCCTCAGTGTTGACTCTCAAAGTTTAACTGGCGCAACACATCTCTATGTGCGAGCCGGAATGCATATGGCGCGCGAGATAATCAGCCTCGAAAAGGAGTTGCGTGCCGGGCGCGAGCTAAGCACGCAGACGCTGCCTGTTTAGGCGTTGATGACCCCTGAACTGTGCTCTTACTCCTTTTCTGGTTGAAGACAAGAATGGAGTTTACGACTATGGCTGTACTGCTAAAAAATCTTGTGGCGCGTACGCCACAAACCGACGATCTGAGCACTATCTCCGACTTGATAGTTGCATGCGAGAACGCCGGATATGGTGAGGCGGACAGTGTACTGGGGGATCTGCTGTCCCATTGGCAACAGGCAGACTTTCACCTGGCCAACGATGCCTGGGTCATAGTCACAACCAGAGGACAGATTGTAGGCTTTGCCTGCATCTGGCACAATGCACACGCTCAACTTTCAACGTATGTCTGTACACACCCGGCCTATCGTCAGCGCGGGATTGGCACTGTTCTGCTCAGGCTTGTAGAGGTCCGAGCACGCCAGTGCCTGCGCCAGGCCTTACCCGGCGAACACGTCGCCCTGCAAATCCAGGTCAATAGCGAGAATGAGGGTGTTCAGCATCTGCTCGAACGCGAAGGATATAAACCGGGCAGGCAGTTCCTACGTATTTCCTTCGCTCTGGCGGAGGATAGCAGTAGCTCATCAGCTACGCGCAACCTACGGGCCGACGTTCACCTGGATCACCAGGGACAGTTTGCCGCCACCTCGGTCGCCGATCGCGATGGCCTGTGTAGCGTCCGTTTCTATCGCACCCACGAAAAAGAGTTGCGTCCAGCCAGCGCCAGGGAGGCGCTGCCAACTGCAATCCTTAACTAATGGGAGCGCTTCTCTCTATCTGTACACGAGACGTTTCTCGAACCGGGTATCGGGTCCCGCACGGGGCCTGGCACCCGCGTTCATGCAGATGATCTCCTGCCAGGGGATACTACTGGCGGAGAAACTGTGCAACCTATATAGCTGTACTATGCGTATATCTATAATAGAGAGTAAATGGTTGTGCCAGACGTTAGTATCCATAGCTAGCTTATTTCCTCGGATCAGGGAGATCGTGGCCATCACCCCAAGACCCGAGTCCACTATTACTTGATTGGTATGTATCCGCGAAAGAGTAGCGCGAGCAAGCGTACGTTCACTTGCATGTAAGCCAGACGGGAGATGCCTGCTTAAAAACAGGTCTATCTCCGATGTGTGTGATGATTATATATAGATATTGAAAGGATGATCGCTATGTTACCCCTTTTACCCGAAAAATATATTTTAAGAAGGCCGACCCTCGACGACGTTGGAGCTATTCTAGAGGTGATGCAGGCCTATGAACTGACCAAGCTGGGGCGGATCAGATCCTCAGAGAAGGAGATCCGTCAATACTGGGAGTTTCCCGGCCACGATCCTGAGCAAGACTACTGGGTAGTTCTTTCTCCCGAGAACCGTCTGATTGCTATTACGCTGGTTGGTCATCTTCCCCCTGGGAGCAACCTGTTCTGTGGACCGTGCGTCCATCCCGATTATAGCGACCTGGGAATCTACGATTACCTGCTGGCCCTCTCCGAGGAACGCGCTCGCGCTCTGATCTCTCAGGCTCCTCCTGAGGCGCGTGTCAGTCTGGGGACGTGGACGCCCGAGAAAGATCTCCAGGCCCACAGCTCGCTTGAACGTGCCGGTTTTATGCATATTCGCTCAAACTGGCTGATGGAAATTGTCATGGATGCGCCGCCGCCTGTGCCGGCCTGGCCGGCAAACCTGGAGTTGCGGCCCTACACGCCTGACCTGCTTCGCGCTGTTTTTGAGGCCGACGACGATGCTTTTCGCGACCACTGGGGCCATATGCCAGGCGATTTTGAGATGTGGCAGCATTGGATGGTGAGGCGCGAGAGTTTTGACCCCAGTCTGTGGTTTCTGATCTTCGATGGCGAGGAGATTGCCGGTTTCGCTCTGTGTTCATTTGATCGCGGCGAGGCCTGGGTTGGCGAATTGGGCGTCCGCCGTGCCTGGCGGCGTCAGGGTCTGGGCCTGGCCTTTCTCCAATATGCCTTTGGTGAGTTCTATCGCCGTGGACAACGCCGCGTTGTTCTCAATGTGGACTCGGAGAACCTGACCGGCGCAATCCGTCTCTATACACGCGCTGGCATGCATCCTATCCGTCAGATGAATATTCATGAAAAAGAACTGCGTCCCGGCGTCGAGCTGAGTACCCGCGATATCCCTGGCTGATTGTTCTCTCTTCTATTCATCAAGAAAGTGGTCCTTTTTTGTCAGACGATAACTACGCGCTGATCGCAAACGCCTCACGCTCGGCCGTTTTGCTGCTGCAAACCGACGCGACCTGGACGTTGCCGCGCCATAGCTCACAGGAGGCTCCAGAGATACACCGCGCCATGCACGAGCTACTCGGTCTGGACACAACCGTGTTGCGTGTGGTCGACGATCGCTATCAGGACGAGGACCGCGAGGATCAGCAGCTCGTTTATGCGTTGGAAAACCACACCAACACGTGGGCGCTTCCACCGACCGCCGCCTGGATCAGCGCGGCAGCTTTGCCCGACCTCGCGCTGGCAGTACCCGCACACCGCGCCGTCATCGCTGGCTGGCTGACAGAACTGGCGAGTGGACTACAGACGCCCTTGCGGGTGCCGTGGGCGTATCCCGGCTGGTACGCCCAGGCTGTCGCCTGGATTAGCGAGCAACTTCACCTCTGTCACTATCACCTGCGTGCGCCGATCGAACAGTGGCACATACGCGTCTGGTCGTGCGTCTTACGCGTGCCAACCACCTCTGGCGACCTCTATTTTAAGGCCGCCTCGCAGGCTTTCTCCTACGAGCCACTGCTAACTGCCAGTCTGGCTGCATTGTGGCCAGCGCACTGTCCGGCTGTGCTGGCAGTGGAGGTCGAACGCGCCTGGATGCTCCTGTGCGATGCGGGCGTTCCACTGCGCAAACACCCTCTGGCCCGCGATCTCGCGACCTGGGAGCGCTTGCTCGCTCTCTTTGCCCATATGCAGCTAGACTCGCTTGCCCACCAGGAGCGCCTGCTCGCCGCCGGGTGTCCAGACCGCCGCACGACACGCATTCCAGCGCTCTTCAGCCAACTTATGCTCGACCGCGCCGCATTCTATATTGGACAACCAGGCGGCTTAAACGTTCAAGAATATGAGCGCTTGAGCGCCATGTCCGGGGAAGTTGCACAGCTCTGCACCGCACTGGCCAGCTACGGCATTCCAGATGCACTGCACCACGATGATTTTCATAGCGCAAATATGGCTGTGCAAAACGAGCGTTTGCTTTTCTTCGATTGGGCCGAAAGTGCCGTCGCACACCCCTTTTATACGATGATTATCGTTTTACGGGTGGCGAAATATCTACTGAAATATACCGAGATAGAGTGTGAGCGTTTGCGTGTGGCCTATCTTGCCCCCTGGCAAGCCCTGACAGCCTCCGCAGATCTTACACGTGCCTTTGGACTCGCGCAGCGTCTGGGACTGCTCTGTCGCGCTCTGACGTGGCATCAAACCCTCTCTCACCTGGAGACAGGTGAGCAGTGGGCGTTTTCCACTACCGTCGCCAGAAATCTGCGTGCCTTTCTCTACTATCCTCGCGATATCTGGCAGGAAGAGTAGGGCGCGTATCTGTGAGATTGAGCTGCGCGACCAATGGTACCAAAAGGCATAACTATACTTTTCTATCTAGCCTGATGCTATGATGTGCTGGGAGCATGAGTAGCATCAGGCAGAAATGGTGAGCAACACGGAGAGTATCCCTGAAGCTTTTGTTTGGAGAGAGGTGTAGAGCGTATGTTGTTGGTTCTGGGTTTCGCTGCCGCAGATGGAGGGCATGGTGGAGACGGCCGTCTCCTCTTATTTGTCCTGCTCGTCCTTGCTATTCTGTTCTTGCTTGCTGGAGCAATTATTGCGGTTGTGGCCCTGCGTATTCAACAGAAAGATGCAAGGGATGCGGCTCTTCTGGAACAATTTAAAGATGAAATATACTAAAAATAGTAAATATGCGGCTTTTCCTCTATTAGTTGGCACCTTCTTACTCCGCCTCAATGGAGGGGCAAGCACGTTACTTGTCGGGCGTTTTTTAGCTCAGCTTACCCCACATAACAGCCAGGCCATTACCAGCGTCGATGTAGGTATGCTCGCTGTCGTTTACTTTGTGGTGGATCTGACCCTTTCGCCGGTTATGGGTTCGCTCAGCGATCGTTGGGGACGGAGGATCTTTCTCGTCCTGGGTCCGCTCTTTGGGTTGCTCCAGGTGACGCTGTTTGTTTTCACGCCAACCGAAAACCCCCTGCCCTATCTGCTGGCTCTCCAGGTGCTCTCTGGTGTGGCTTCCGCCATGCAGGTCCCGGCTGTCTTGAGCTATCTGGCCGACTATACGGCGCAAAAGCCAGAGTTGCGCTCGCGCATTATGAGCTTTTACGAACTCGCGACCAGCGGTGGATTGGCCGTAGGCGTGGCCCTTGGTGGTTTTGCCTGGGACCGCTTTGGGCGTCCAGCCTTCCTCGCGCTGGCTGTGATCTATCTCCTGGCGGCTCTCTGTATGTTGAGCGTTTTGCCGGCACGTCAGGCGATGCAAAAGGTTGGTGCGCGGCTGCTCGTGTTTCGCTACTGGCAGATCTTGCGCTCGCCGCGCCTGTTTATCTTTACGCCCGCGTGGATCAGTATCTTTGCGCTGATCGGTATCTGGCTCAGTTCCCAGTTGACCTTTATCCTCTCGGCGCACCGCCATATGCCCGGTCAGGTCTTGATGGGAAGTCTGAGCGGCAGTGGCGGAGGCACTCACTTGAGCCTCGTCCTGGGAGCAGTCGTGCTCTTCTTTGGCATCAGTCTCCTCTTCTGGGCCTTCTTCCTCAATCGCATCCCTCGCCTCTGGTTGATGCTCGGTGCTATCAGCGGCATCTACCTGACCTGCCTGGCCCTGGCTGGCCTCAACCATACCCCTTCTGACAACCTGCCTGTTCTGATCGCCTGGCTTCTCCTTTTAATGATCGGAGTATTTGTTCTCACCGGCTTTGCACCCGCAGCCCTCTCCTACCTGGCCGATATCTCCGAAGAGACCGCCAGCGACCGCGGTCTGCTGATGGGACTCTACTCGGTCTTTCTGGGTGTGGGTCAGCTGATTGGCAACGGCCTCGGCGGTCTGTTTGCCGAGCGTTGGGGCTTTGATGGTCTGGTCTTTCTGACCGCCCTCCTGGCCTGCGTGGCCCTGATAGCTCTTCTCTTTCTCGCCATGCATGAGGCTAAGACAACGGAATAAGTGAGTTTCTCCAGGTGTTTCAGAGAGAGAGGGACGTAGTTGAGGGTAGCGCTGTTGCTCCTTTATCTTTCTCATAGGTATCTGCGTTCTCCGCATGTATTGTTGTCTTATCATCATGTACCTTCTTGGGAACCTTGTGCAAGGATTAAAATATGACCAGACGGGCAAAAATTGTCGTAACTATTGCGTTAATGTTAGGTATGGCCCTGGCCTCGCTTGATGCAACGGTAGTCGGAACTGCTATGCCGAGCATTGTCGGAAAGCTAGGCGGCTTTAGTTTATATTCGTGGGTATTTTCCGTGTATCTTCTTACATCGACGACGACGGTGCCTATCTACGGGAAATTGGCCGACCTCTATGGGCGTAAACCGCTCTTTCTGCTGGGGAGCGGGCTTTTTCTGCTTGGCTCCATTGCCTCGGGGGCCGCGCAGTCGATGGAACAGCTTATTCTCTTTCGCGCCTTGCAGGGTCTGGGCGCGGGCGCAGTTTTGCCGCTCGTGCTGACCATCATCGGCGATATCTATGATATCGCGCAACGTGCGCGTATTCAGGGATTTTTCAGTGGCGTCTGGGGCATCTCCAGCGTGGTTGGACCCGCCCTGGGCGGCGTCATCGTCGATCATTTCTCGTGGCGCTGGGTCTTCTATATCAATGTACCATTTGGCCTGCTCTCGATGGTTCTCCTGCTGGTGGCCTTCAAAGAGAATATCGAGCGCACCAGGCATAGGCTTGACTATCTCGGTACATTTGCCCTCACCGGTTCGATAGTCGCTCTGCTCTTTGGCCTGCTCCAGGGCGGTGCCTCATGGGCCTGGCTTTCACTGCCGAGCCTCGCGCTGTTCGCCACCTTTGTCGTGCTTCTGCTGGTCTTTCTCTGGCAAGAGCAACGCGCACCCGAACCTATCCTGCCGCTGACGCTGTTTAAGAACCGCATTATTGCTGTCTCCAGCATTGGTGGCCTTATTCTGGGCGTGAGCCTGTTTGGCATCAGTACCTACGTACCGCTGTTCGTCCAGGGGGTAAAAGGCGGCGCAGCAACCGACGCCGGCTTTATTCTCACCCCACTTCTGTTAAGCTGGCCGCTTGCTTCGTTGGCAGGTGGACGGCTGGTGATTCGCTTTGGCTATCGCACAGTTGCGCTGGTTGGGTCGCTGCTCACGCTGGTGGGAACCGCTATGCTGCTGCTGCTTGGTCGCGATACAGGTTTACCCTTTTTAATCGTCTCGATGGCCTTTGCGGGAACGGGTCTTGGCCTCAATAGTATCGCCTTTATTATCTCGGTTCAGAACGCTGTCCCCTGGAACCTGCGCGGCGTCGCAACTGCCTCGACGCAGTTTGTGCGTACGATCGGCGGAACCATTGGCGTGGCTTTGATGGGTACGATTCTCAATGCCCAGCTTGCGCAACGCTTTGCGCCGATCTTTGCCAGCTCTAGGCAGGCGACCACCAATCTGCCCAGGAACCTTGCTCCGGCGAACATCCTGCTCACCCCCAATATTCGCGACCTCGTCCCTGAGACGTTTTTGACCCAGCTCCAGATCGCGCTTTCGCAGGCGCTTCTCTGGGTCTATATGGTCGTCTTTGTTCTCTCAGTCATTAGCCTGATCGCTATGTTCTGGTTGCCTGCTGGCCGGGCCGATCAGTTGAAATACCAGGGCGCTGACGACGAGACTGCTCACCACGATGCAACCCATGAGGTTTCGCTCATCGGGTAGCACACACCTCGCAAACGAACCTGGCTGATGCCAGACAGAGAACGGGTAAGGCACGAACATCGCTGTTGTTCGTGCCTTACCCGTTCTCTGCTCACTATGGGAATAGCATGTTTTTGCTCGCGAAGGATGAAAAATCGCGTGTGGCGCACAGTAGTAGGTAACAGGCAGAAACTGTATCTCCGCCAGGCTGCTTGAAAAGAACTGAGTCGATAGCTAGCACAGTTGAGATATGATATAATCAGAGATATCACAACGAAAATCAAAGGGGTTACCAGTATGGCTGACACAGATGCAACAATCATTGGTCTACATCACCTTCAGTTAGAAGCGCCGTCCGCATGCGAAGAAGAGGCCAGGGCCTTTTATCAAGGAATACTGGGACTCGAAGAGATCGAAAAACCAGCTCAGGTGAAGCAGCGTGGGGGCGTCTGGTTTACCTGCGGCTCGCAACAAATCCATATCGGGGTGACGAAGAGCTTTGAACCCAGGCGGGTCGGTCACCCGGCCCTAGAAGTGCGAGGCATTGCTGCCTGGCGGACACGACTTACAGACGCGCATGTGCCAATCAGCGAAGACGTTCCCCTGCCGGGCTGGTCGCGCTTCTTTATCCACGATCCCTGGGGCAACCGGATCGAGATCCTCGAAATAAGTGAGTAATTGCCTGGAGCTATAACCTTATCACCGGGTTTTTCATTG
>DAOTTJ010000102.1:0-5317 GCA_034437695.1 Ktedonobacteraceae bacterium | reverse complement strand
GACCCTGAATGCACTCCCCTGTCCCAAACTGGTAGTTTCAGGCGATTGGCACCCGGCGTTTCGCCTCACAGCAGATCGCCTGGCCTTCTTGTTGCATGCAGAACGCCTATTGGTCGGACATGCCGGCCATGCAGCTCACCAAGTAGAGCAGGTATTCAATCAGCGTTTCCTCGCACTGCTGCAATCAACGGTAGGCGTGCATGGTGAACGCCTGCCCGAGGATACAGGAGAAGCGCAAAATACACTCTCAGCAAGCAATAATACAGATAAAAGATGATATAAACGTAACCCAAATTAAAGCCAGGAGCTTCTCATCTGTTGAACATGCGAGAGATGGACCCTGGTACCAGAGTCCATCTCTATTTTGCTAGGTTGGCTCGGCCTCCTTCGAGCTTTTAATCAGCAGCAATACCAGTGCTTCCGACGCGACTGAAAGGTTTGATCGCTCTGAGCCATCGGTTACAATGTTGCCAATAGCTATGTAAAGATAATTTTTCGCGTTTTAATCCCTTAATTTACTCCCCTGGATAGAGATCCCGTGTGTCTTTGATACGCGCTCGTGAGTGCTCTTTAAACCAACGTTGGCTTGGATGTGCGTATATGAAGGTGCTACTGCCAGATGCGACGCAGATGCTCAAGTGCTGGCAATGCGCTAAAACACTGCCATTCTGTCTGGATACGCGGATCGAGCGAGGCCAGATGCTGATCGAGCACCTCCGTCAGTTTTTCTGTGTCGTATGAGGTCATACCTCCGCCACTGTAAAGGTTCTTGTAGCGTTCGCGATACTCGACGAGTTGGAGATTGGTGATGGCAAGCTGGATACTGCCCAGGCCCAGAGGCTTGCCATATCCGGGATGCCACGCTTGAGAAGAAGATCCAGCGTAAAAGTAACAATCTGAGGCTCGCCACCAAGCATTGCGACATGTGTATGTTTGTATTCACTGTATTCTTGTATTATTATTTATCTCTTTTTGCTCATGTGACAGGTAAGTAACAGAAATTAGAGAAAAGGCATGACCCATAGTGACTGTACAAACGAATTTCTGCGCACTGTCAATGTGTTTACCCGCGATTCTTATCGGCGGACCTCCCAAAGTGGGCAAGTCTGTGCTGACATATAATCTGACGCGAGAATTGCGCCGTTTCAATATTCCCCATTACGTCTTTCGTGCAAGTGCAGATATTGTAATCAAGCAGGCCAAAATTGGAGCAAATAATGCTCCATATAGCGAGGAAATAATTCATCTTCCTCATCGTCTGACCGCTCTTCCTCTCTCTCATAGCGTCCAATGGCTCTGGCGATCTCAGGGTGACAATGGCGAGACGCACGCACGGTATACTTCAGACCGGCAGGACCAATGAGCAAAGGGCTTTGTTCTGATGGCTCATCGTGGGCCATTGACCAGAGAGCAATCTCTCCGGTTTTCGACTGAAAGGGTACTTCCCTGCGTTCTTCCCAGAAGCCTGATGCATATGGTGGCTCCTTGTCCCATATTTCCAGGCGAATCTGGGCAACGTGGTCGCTTGTTTGACTGATGACAACGATGGTTGCCGATCCTGATTGTATCCATTGCTCATGGCCGCTCTGGAAGTCGGGTTGAAACGCGTCTGATTCGGCAAGATCCTTCAGTTCAAATTGACTATAGAGCACAAACACTTCGTCATCACACACCAATCGAGGATGACGTGCTCCGCTGCTTTCTGTTTCTTGATGCTGTGCTGTCCTCTCTGTGAGTTGTAGGGTTTCGTCGGCAAAGCGTTGCTGCTGTTCCTTATCCAGAGGAACGTGCAACAGGTTAGAAAACGAGGTGAGTGCTGCGGGGAACTCAACCAGAGGATTTCTCCCGAGATTGAGGTAGGCAAGCTGTGACAGGCGCTTGATTTCGACCGGCAGAGAGGCAAGCTGGTTCCCATAGCAGTAAAGATCAAGGAGACTAGTTAATTGTCCCACCTCGGGAGGTAGAGTTGTCAGATGATTGTGTCCCACACTCAGTGAACGAAGGTGGACCAAATCTCGTATTTCAGGCGGCAGGTGCGTCAGATGATTGTCATTCACCCAGAGACTGCACACATTGGTAAGTTGACCGATCTCAGTTGGGAGTTCGAGAAGATCATTTCTATCTACATAAAGGAAGCGTAAACTGCTGCACGCACAAAGTGCAAGAGGTACGTTGTGCAACTGGTTGCCTGTCAGATCAAGTGTTTGTAAACACTTCAGGTGCTCGATCTCAACGGGTAGATGTGTGAGTTGGTTATTGGACAGAGTAAGCGTTTCCAAGTGTGGAAGCTGGCCAATCTCGGGAGGGAGGGACGCCAACTGGTTGTCTGCCAGATTGAGACTTTGGAGGTTCTTGAGGCGACCAATCTCTGGCGGCAGATACGTGAGACGAGTTGCGTACATATTGAACTCTTGCAAGTGGGTGAGCAGCCCAATCTCAGCAGGAAGTCTGGTCGGCTCCTCTCCAGGCGGAGAAGGGAGGCTCAAACGCACAAGATGACCTGTATTGTCGTAGATGTATCTTCCATATTTCTCTTCGCAACCAAGTTGGTTCATGATCCATTTAAGGATGTCTTGGTCTCCAGTTTGTGTATACATCAGCATTTCTCCAACTATGAGTTATGGACAAAAAAGTCAAGAGGAAGGAGTCATACCGACTCCTCCGTGAATGCCTGTGGTGTAGTCCGTTCTGCACCACAGGCACTCTTCTTTCAGATTTTTCCACTAGAGAGCTTGCTTTTTCCTAGAAAATTGGCAAGCAATCTGGTTTCAGAAAAATCTGTATCGCATATTTCTTTCAAGTGAGCGTTTAAGGCTTTGACATCTCAAATCTACTCTTTTACGCCATATTATACACATTGTATAGTGAAATTTGTACCCTGGGGATACGGATTGAGAAGATGTCCTAAATTGCTTCCAGCAGCTCCATTATCCCAGTCAGGAATAGATCTCACGCTTGCTCCAGCGCCTCCTTCTGCTGACATTGCAGGCGGATACTCGTCACGTTGCATGCCTGGTACTGTTGGATATCCACCAGTCGAAGCTCGTCTTCTGGCTCGAACGACAGACTTGGAACCTGAATCCTTGGTGAGAGTCGATGGCTGACCGGTACTTATCGCATCTTGAATATGCTGGCAGGCATCTGGTGACTGGCTGCGAGTCAGGAAGACATGAACAAGTCCAGACCACCGGGTGAGCCAGGCGATGCCCGCTATAACCATCTTCTCCATAAGCTGTGCCATGATCGGAGCAAAGGATTACCAGCAACGGCGCACGCCTGCGCAGAGCATGGAAGAGCGGAGGCAATTGTGTATTGACATAGGCCAGTGATGCCGCGTGCGATGCCAGCGTGTCATGCGCTGCTCCAGGCAGATAGAAATAGTTTGGCTGGTGGATTGCCGAGACGTTGATGAAAAGGAAGAGGCGCTGTTCCTCTGCCGTACGTTCGATGATCTGGCAAGCCAGCCGCACCTGATTTTCGGTGGAGCAAGAGCTCGTCACGCCCAGTTCTGGGCTCCAGTGACTTTCTTGAAAGAGGCCCGGTAAAACTGAACCCAGGGGGGCTGGCTTTGTTAAAGAAACCTACCCCTCCGATACAGACCGTATGGTAACCTCTGGCGGCCAGCTCGCTCACAATATCGGGTGCATCAAAAGTAGAGGTTTCTAATGTAGTTGTCTCGCTCCCTGGAAAGCGTGCAGCAAAGAGACGCGGATGTGATCCTGGTTCTACAGGCGTTGGGAGGAAACCTGCAAAGAATGCCTGATGCGCCGCGTAGGTAAAACTACCAGGTGTGTGCCGCGCTTCCCAACCGCTCGCGGGGAGAAGGCTTGCCAGGAAGGGCGTGCGTCCCTGCCGCCACATATCCTGGGCGACATCGTAGCGCAGTGTATCCAGTGTAATGAAGACAATATCGTGCGTTCCTATGATTTCTTGCATATTAATCAATAAAGGCCATGCCTCTCTGTGGTCAAAAACGTATGCTTGCACGCTGGCAAAAAGCTACGATCTCTGCTGTATATGTGTCCTGCCCATTGTGCAATAAACTAGGGAGGAGATCCCCAAACGCGTTCATCTCTATAATGGCGTGATGTCGCATGTCCGCTGTGAAGAGGAGATCAATACCACTATACAGGCTGCGAAAGAGCTGTGCCGCACGTTGACAATCAGCCATGGCACGCTCCCAGACTGTTTCGCCAAGCCGTTCGCGTATATTCTCTGTGCTCTCGCGAGCATTTAACAGGTGCAGGTTGGTCAATGGGCTATGACTCAAACGTGCAATGCTATGGCAAACCTGGCCCTCGACGGTGACCACGCGTAGATCGAAGGTCTGATTCTTATATCCGGCCTTGGGTATCCATTGCTCAACCTGAACTCGTTGCTCACAAAGTGCGTTGATCAGTCTGGCGATCACAGCATGTTGTTCATAAACCTGTATCTTGCGTGAATTATAGAGTCGCGTGCCATTAATGCCGTAAACCATCTGTGTGGTTGTAATTGCCTGCTGGTGCGCACCACGACAGCGATAGGCTACCACCCCCGAAGCGCTTGAACCATGCGCTAGCTTGACAAAAACCTGTGAGCAACGTTTCTCCTGCATAACTGTCCGAAGTTCATCGTACGAATATATCGGTCCCAGGCTTGCAGGTACTGCGATACTCTGCTCCTTCAAAAGAGTATGACAGGCACGCTTATCAAACATCATCTGGATATCTGCGGGCAGGTTGAACAATTGCTCAGGCGCAACCTGCCTGGCGATCACCTCCAACAGGTTGCAATAGCCGAGATACCACTGACGCGAGGGCAAAATACGCCCTTTATCAAAGCTTAAAGCCTCTTGGACAACTCTTAACCTACGCAGCAGGACTAAACGCGGTGACTATCGTCTGGATCGCTGAACCCTTTACGGAAGAACATCGTGCTGCACTCGATTGGCTAAATACCATCACTGACGAGAGTATTAACTTTTTTGGGTTAGAAATTGAGCTATGGCGTATTGCTGACTCCCTTATGGCTCCGAAGTTCAATGTCATCTCAAAGCCGAATAACTGGTCTAAAACTGTCTCTGAGGGAACAAGGCGACTGGAAGCATCGGAACATTCGGAAACAAAGCAACTTCAGTTAGCCTATTGGACAGATCTGAAAAGCCTTTTACAGCAGCATAATAGTTCCGTGCGCATTGACAAACCACAACCACAACACTGGATGTATTTCGCGTTGGGACGGACAGATTTTTTACTCATGGCCTTTGCCAATACTCGTGAAAGGCGAATAGGAGTTGGCCTCGTGCTCTTCGGGTCGGATACCAAGGCCCATTCTC
>DAOTTJ010000101.1:0-16973 GCA_034437695.1 Ktedonobacteraceae bacterium | reverse complement strand
CTCTACCGTTTGCTTTTGAAATGGAAAGACCCGGTCGCCCAGCACTGGGATATTGCGCTCATTTACAAATGTGTTGCCATAAAAGGCGTGCTGAGCAATAACGGATGGACTGAGGAAGATGATGCCATTATGCGCCAGTTATATGTGACAGGCGACAGAATGGAACTCTCGAAAGCCTTACCGAATAAGTCATACAAGTCTATAAAAGGGCGGGCGCTCTATCTAGGAGTGAAGCGCGATACGCATATGCGGACGAATACCTCAATCATGGACGATGGACTCTGCTTCGACGACTGGCGAAAAGCTTGCGAATTCTTGAAAGAAGATATGCACAGCGAGGAAGGAGCGAAAATCTTAGATATACTCAACTACTACGCACGAACAACGGCTCGGAAACACTTGTCATTTTGGTGGCTATTACCTGTCGTGGATATCAATGGTTTCGACGGCGACTGGACTGATCGAGCGATTGCGGCGAAATGTTTTCCGAGCCGACAAACGCCTCGCGGCCATCGACGATGATTAGCTTGGCGTGCATATACAGGTGGTAGTCTTCGCGCACAAGCACGCCGCCAGCCTGGAGCACCGCAATCTCCTGCTGATTGCTCTCAAAGGAGCCAGAGGGCGCGGGGAGCACGACCTGAACGCGTACACCGCGTTGTCTGGCCGCAACGAGAGCCTGCTCGATAGAGCTATCGTTCATCTCTTCGGCCTCAAGCAGCAGGGTCCGCCTGGCGCTGTCGAGCAAGCTGGTAAACGCGAAACGCGCATTGATTGGACTGACCACCAGATTGACGGCGCTGAAACTGGCTGAACTGCGCTCCCAGTCGGCCTGAAAGATGGCCGTGACCGCCTGCACTTCAGACGCGTTTGTATCGACGATATCGTATTCGCGGTTGTGAGTGCCTGTCCCAACGCCCAGCGCGGCATTCGTAAAATTTGAAGTCATGATATAGACCGTACTGGCATCGACCAGCATACCTTTCTCGTGAGTCAGTGCAAACTGGGGAGCACTAGCGCGTGCCTGCACACGGGCTGCATTGAGGCGATCGAGCGTCTCCTGTACCGCCGTATTAGCGCCGCCAGCGGGATGTGGCTCCAGCATGACGCGCACATCGACCCCTCTATTCGCGTCACCCTCCAGGGCCTGAATCACGCGTTTATTCGTCAGGAGGTAGATCTCTAGCCAGACAGACTTGACTGCGCCGTTGATCGCGGCCAGCAGCGGACTGATGCCAGCATCTGGCTCGACAAGCACGTTGACACCACTCGCACCCGAGCCGAGAGCGCAAGCGCTCCGACAGACGACGCTCTGACTACTGCTCGCCAGACCTGCGCTCACATCGCAACTGCTCAGGAACATACCACAGAGGACAACCATACAGAGGACGGTCAGAAGAGAGAGACCACTCCTACCACACCGCTTTAGACGCTTCATATATGTGCTTCCCAATCTTTTTATACCCCGACACATCTCCGCCACCCCAGTCAAGGATGAAGAACATCCTTTCTTTTTCTATTATACACATGGAGCGAAACATACAGATGGACCGCATAGACAAAAGCGCACGTCGGACCTTTTCGTCCGACGTGCGCTTTTGTCTGTAAGCGTTTTAACGCATCAAAACCGGGTGGAGAGCCACGTAGAGGGGAGCAAGGACCAGAGTAATTGTGCTGAGCAGCTTGATCAAGATGTGCAGCGAAGGTCCGGCGGTATCTTTAAAAGGATCACCAAGAGTATCGCCGACGACACTGGCCTTGTGCGGCTCGCTTTTTTTCCCTTCAACAAAGCCCGAAGGGTCGGTAGCGCTGACAACCTCGCCCTTCGCATTCACGTGTAGATTGCCGGCCTCGATATATTTCTTGGCATTATCCCAGGCTCCGCCGCTATTGTTGAGGAAGAGAGCCAGGACAATCCCGCCCATCGTACCGACCATCAGCAGGCCGGCCTCGGCCTGGGGTCCCAGGATAGATCCGACCAGAATCGGAACCAGCACGGCCACCACGCCTGGCAAAACCATCGCGCGGAGAGCGCCACGCGTGCTGATATCGACACAGCGGGCGTAGTCGGGATCGACGCGTTCCGCAGGATCTTCGGCCATGATCTTGGGATTATTGCGAAACTGCTGACGAACCTCTTCGATCATGTCCGCAGCAGCCTTCCCTACTGCGCGAATAGCCAGCGAGGTGAAAAAGAAGATCAGCGCCAGACCAATCAAGGCGGCCACAAAGACAGACAGATTAGAGAGATTCACCAGGTAGGCCGCGCTCTTATTGCTTTGACTGAGATTATAAAGCACATCCAGGTAGGCGCTAAAGAGCAGAAACGCAGCCAGGGCAGCCGAGCCAATGCCATAGCCTTTGGTCAGCGCTTTGGTCGTATTCCCCACACCGTCCAGGGCATCGGTGATATCGCGCACAGACTCGGCCTGTCCGCTCATCTCGGCAATACCGCCAGCGTTGTCGGTGATCGGACCAAAGGTATCCATCGCCAGCGTATACGCGCAGGTCATTAACATACCCATCGTCGCCACAGCCGTACCAAAGATACCACTGACGCTAAAACCAATATTTTGCACACCCACAATAGACACCTGGCTACCCAGAAAATACGAGAGTCCCAGGGCGGCACTGATCGCCAGAACAGGCAGAGCCACACACTCGAAACCAACGGCCACGCCCGTGATAATCGTCGTGGCAGGACCCGTAATCGAGGCGGCGGCGATTTCACGCACCGGACGCCACGTTCCGGCGGTATAGTATTGTGTGATGTAAACAAAGGCCAGGCTCAAAGCGATACCAACCAGACCAGCCAGTCCGTACCAGACCCAGGGAGGCAGGCTGTGACTTGTCACGCCAGTGCCGTTTAACAACAACGCGCTCCCAATAAAGATCCCGATGCCAGCCAGGATACAGGTGATATAGTAGCCAATATTTAAACGTCCCATCGCAACGCTGCTCAGATCGCGTCCATTGGCTTGATCAGGGTTGGGAACGCTGCGCGGGGTCACCGAGAGCAGGCCTACCGCCGAGGCAATCAGACCAAAGGCATTCATGACCAGCGGGAAAAGCACCCAGCTCATATTATGCGTGGCCAGGGCCAGCGACGTACCCAGGATCATCGCACCGATATTCTCAGCGGCGGTCGACTCAAAAAGGTCAGCACCACGCCCGGCACAGTCGCCCACATTATCGCCGACCAGATCGGCGATGACCGCCGGATTACGTGGGTCATCCTCGGGAATATTGGCTTCGACCTTGCCAACGAGGTCGGCCCCGACATCGGCTGCTTTGGTAAAAATACCTCCGCCCAACTGCGCGAACAGCGCGACAAAGCTTGCTCCAAAGCCGAAACCGACCAGCAGTGAAGGCGTATTGGCCGAGGTGGCGGCATTTCCACCACCGCCATAGAGCAAGAATAGGGTTGAAACACCCAGCAGCGAAAGCGCTACTACCAGGAAACCCGAAACTGCGCCACCGCGTAACGCGATAGTCATAGCTTCGCCTAAACTGCGCGTAGCCGCGCTGGCAGTGCGGATATTTGACTTCACCGCAATAAACATGCCGATAAAGCCTGAGACGCCGGAACAAAAAGCCCCGACGATAAACGCGATGGCTGTGTGCCAGGCCAGGTTGATCTTATCAGCCTGACTCCCCTGCCCCAACAGTCCCAGCACAACAGCCAGTATGACCGCAGCCAGGAGGGCAAGAATAGCGATAGTCTGATACTGGCGGGCAAGGAAGGCCTTCGCACCTTTAAATATGTGATCCGCCACCTTTTGCATCTCTGGCGTGCCAGTATCTTTGCGTAGAACGTAATTCACGAGATAGAGGGCGAACAACACAGCCATCAGGCTCACAACAATTGGAACCCAAAGAATATAAGTCTCGTTCACGGGAATCGGGCCATTTTGCTTCTACCGTAACCGGTCAGGAGAAATAGCCCACTCCTTTCTGCTTCTGCTTGTCTGTTTCGTCTGAATCAGAAAAACGATCGTTGTTTCCTCATCCTGTAACAGGACTAGAAATAAGTGTCAATCAGGAACGCAGTAGACCCATAGGTCTCCCATATGGGCCACTAAGTAGAGCTATCCATGCTCCGCTGTGCAGCAATGCGATAAATTGATGGCACATCACTACCACATACATATGCACAACATCTATGAGAAGCGATTTACCCCCCATCCAGGTAACACCCAAAAAAGCTGATCCCCTGCCGAGGTATTGATGTCGCTTTTAGTGTAGCATATGTGTTTGTGATTTGACAACAAACGAAGCTTATAAAATTAGCGCTTCCCTCGTGTGCTCTGCCACCTGAAAAGGTAAACAATAGCGGAAGATGACGCTTTATAAGGCAATAAAAAATCGCGTTCTACCATTTTATAGGGTGTGCTCAACGCCGAAACAGGAAAAGAGCCGTTAAACCCTGCCAGTTAGTGCAGCCTGAATACGCGTGAGCTGCGGCACAACTTGCTTTTTGCGTGAAACCAGATCCTCTACAACAATTGAATGACCGTCCGCCTCTAGCTCGCGTCCAAACACCTGCGCCACAGTGATTTCGCCCCCGTTAATCAGTAAGCGACACCGTAGATTTAAAATATCGACAATCATGAATAGGAACGAGGCATAGCCCCGCTCTTTGGTCAGATCGTGCATAGTTTGCAGGAGTTCTGGGAGACGTTTCTCAACGGCGGTCGGGCTGGCGGTCTCAACGGTGCCAACGGCAAAGCGTGCATCCTGGACGGTAAATTCTTTAAAGTCGGAGGTCAGCAGCTCTTCGGTGCTGCGCTCGTCGAGTTCGGAGGCAGCGGCGGCAAAGATCGCCCGCCCGTATTCTTCGATATTTTCGCCCGTGATGCTTGCCAGTTCGACCGCGACACGCTCGTCGCGCGGCGTGCAGGTGGGAGAGCGGAGAATCAACGTATCGTAGAGCAGTCCGGCCAAGAGCAGTCCAGCGACCTCGCGCGGGATCTGCACGCCTGCTTCGTGATACAGACCAACAATGATCGTGCCGGTACAGCCCACGGGGTCGGCGCGGAACATAATCGGCTTCTGAGTATAGACATCGGCGATGCGGTGATGGTCGATAATGCCCAACAGTTCGGCCTGCTCGATGCCATCGACGGCCTGAGAGCGCTCATTATGATCGACCAGGATCACCTTCTTGGGGCGGGCCTTAATCAGGTCGGCCCGCGAGAGGAAACCGACTATCTTGTTCTCAGCGTCGACTACTGGCAACGAGCGGTTTTGCATCAGCACGTTCTCGATCTCGCTGACCTGGTCCTCAGGATGGCACAGATCAAATTCACGGCGCATGATATGCTCGGTATTGATGCTCAGGTTGACCAGGCGCATCGCGGTAAATGTATGATAGGCTGTGCTGATGATCAATACACCCTGTTTACGTGCACTGGCCAGAGTGCGTTCTGAGACCAGCAGATCGCCAGTGATAACCAGGGCGGCGGCTCCGTGCTCGATCGCGGTCAACTGCGCATTCTCGCGATCCCCAATAATCACCAGGCAACCAGGTTCAATATAGTCGGCCATCGTCTCGGCCTGCATCGCGCCCACCAGCACACGATTGCCCATATGGCGGCGACCCTCAACGAGGACGCGCCCTTTGAGTGCTTTGACGAGGTTTGTCTGGTTGAGCGGCAGACGATTGACGGCCTGAGGGTGCATATCATTGAAAAAAAGTTTGGCAAAATCTTCAGTTGTAATCATCCCGTGGACTTTATTCTGGTGATCGATCACCGGCATGGCACCGCGGTTGTGCTCCTGTAAAAGTTGGCCAACTTCTAACAACGATTGATCCAGATAAGCGCAGACAATACCTCTGCGCATCACATCGCGTACCTGGAGATACACGTCCTCAATTGCCTCCGGGGCTGGCACATTATAGCGCTCAAGCGCAAAACGCACCTCCGGTTTGAGGTCGCCATTGCGAGCCGCCTGGGCCTCTTTCTCACCCTGCATTTGCAATAAACGGGCATAAGCATAGGCTGAAGCTACCGAATCCATATCGGAATTTTTGTGTCCAATTACATAAATAGATCTGGTCATTTTCAATCCTTTAATAATTAGCTACCACCATGTGACTGTCGTATTTCTTTATTATGCCGACTTTCAAGGGAGCTTGTCAAACACGTCTAGTCCCTTTCCCAGGGCTATTTTATCCCGTAATCCTCTGGCTTGCCATAGCCCTGGCCTCTTGCCAGGAGACTCTGATTCTATGATAATCTGTAAGCTCTCATCCTCGCTCTTTGCTGCTTTTCTTCTGACTAGATGTATAAAGATGGATCTTCCAATAGGAAGAAATAACCAGATAGACCCCCCCTGGCAGGGTATTTAGAAAGAGTGTGATATAGTCTAGCGTGATACAAAGGAAAAGGGTGAAGCAAAACACAGGAAGAGAAGGGTAAGAGACATGCTCAAAATATTTATTGAAGCAAGCGCGTTAGAAGAACCACTGCCGATGGAAGTGGCCGACGATGCTCCCGTAAGTCGCTTAATACCTGCTCTCGTCAACGAGTTAGGGTTGCCTCAAACTGATCCTGACGGAGGGCAGCTGATCTATGTACTGCGTCTCCTAAGAGATGGCAAAGTTTTGCTGGATAATCTGAGTCTGCGCATGGCGGGTGTGCGCCCGGAAACCTACCTGGTGCTGGAACCATACACGCTCGACGGCACGCCCCTGGAGAAGGTCAACGCCCACAACTGGCAGCGCCAGCGCTCTTCGCAGGTATTGGCAACCCAGGCGGTAGCATACGACCAGGTTCAACTCTACGAGCAGGCCGCGCCGGTCTCGCAGCAGTCTGCGTTCTATTCTGATCGCACGATTGCCGATGATGGCATGTTCACGCCCTTTGGCAACAGCGTACCTGACTACGCGCCCCTGCCTTATATTTCTGCACCGCTCCCGACCTATGCTCCGCCGCCCAAGCCAAAACGCAGGACGCGCCGCGCCGCGCTGGTCTCAGGTGGCATCATCCTCGGACTGGGCGGGCTGGCAGTAAGTTACGCGGCCTTTCGTTCGCTCACGCAAAGTGCTCATCCAAATGCCTCTACCAGCAATATGCAGGTAATGCCAACGGCCAAACCGGCGGCTACAACGGCCCCGCAGGCGGTCACACCCACGCAAGCCACCCACCTGTTGACCTTCGACCACCATCAACAGACCGTACGTACAGTCACGTGGTCGCCCGCGGGAACGCTGCTGCTCAGCGGGGCAAACGACAAGCAGATGCTGACATGGGACCTGCAAAACCAGGTCCACATCAGGAAAAACATCGGCAACACCGTACACGCGGTCGGCTGGTCGCCCGACAATACACTCCTGGCCGCCGCCGCGGGCAACGAGGTCTTCTTTTTCGCCGCCCAGGATGGCCAGACACGCGGCAAAGTCGCCCAGACCAGACGCTCGACGATCAATACTATCGCCTGGTCAAACCAGCAGCCCCAGATGCTTGTCTCCGCTGGCTCGGATAAGCTCGCCGTGGTCTGGAATACGCAGACGTTTCAGGCTCAGACAACCTTTAAATTGCACTCAACCTCTATCCTGTCCGCAGCCTGGGCCAGAGAGAGCCAGGCAATCGCCACCAGTTCGCAAGGTGGCGTGACCCGCGTCTGGAACGCGCAGGACAACCAGGAGATCCATCCGCTCTTTATCGACGGTCAGGTCGCGATGCACACGCTTGCATTTGCTCCCAACAATGCACTGGCCGTGGGGGGCGACGACGGCATTCTGCGCCTGTGGACGACTGGCTTGAACTGCCAAACAACAACCAATGGGCAGTGCCAGGACGCGCCCCAGCACCTGCACGGACATAGCAAAGTCATCCGTAGCGTCGGCTGGTCGCCCGATGGACGCCTGCTGGCCAGCGCTGGCGACGACGGGCAACTCCTGATCTGGGAACCGACGAAGGGTCTGACACCTGTCCTCAAAGTTCAGCAGCAGAACCCCGTGCTCGCGCTCAACTGGTCGCCCGACGGCAAAAAAATCGCCACCGCCGTCGGAAACACTGTCACGATCTGGGCGCTGACCTAGATGTAAGCGCAGGTATGGACACAAGCTTACACGTATAAGTCCTTGAAAGCAGCGCGATGAATGCGCCAGCAGGCATTCATGCCCTGGCACGCACCAGCGCCTATGAAAGAAACTACTATTGAGCTTCTTTCATAGGAGAGTCTATAGAATGGGAATTGACACCTCACGTTTGCTTGCAGGCTATGGTACGATAGGCCTAAAACACCTGGGAGTACGTTTGTGATTACTGAAATCGCGATTTTCACCGCCGCGCCTGGTCAAGAAGAAGCGCTTGGGGCGGCCATTCTCGAAGGACTAGAGACGATCCGCCAGCATCCAGGGTGTCTTTCGGCCAGTGTACAACGGTGTATCGAGCAGCCTGCGCAGTACGCACTGATCAATGTCTGGAGTTCGCTGGAGGCTCATACTCAGAGTTTTCGCGGTGGCCCACTCTTTCCCCGGTGGCGCGAACCGCTCCACGGTTTATTTGTTGGTCAGCCTACCGTTTTCCACTATCAGGCACAAGAAAAAGAATAGGTATATGGCTCAGGGAAAAGCCCTGGAGCCAGTGTCAATTCTAGCGCAGACAGGAGAAGGAGGGCGACGAACGATGACCGAAACACAGGGGCAAGCAGAGCTTGCGCAAGAGAACCTTTTGCCTGAACAGACGCCGGCAGACCTGCTTGAGCACGCAGGGCAGAGTACCGAGGAGAAACTCGCTACCCATGTAGTCGATCTGCGTCGGCAGATAGAGGACGCCAACTATCACTATCACGTCCTGGACAGTCCAGTATTGACCGACAACGAGTACGACCTGCTCTTTGGTGAACTGCAACGCATCGAAAACGAACACCCCGAACTGGTCACCCCCGATTCGCCCACGCGGCGCGTCGGCAGTGGTCCCATCCAGGATGTCCCCCAACGCCGTCACCCGGTACCGATGCTCAGTCTGGCCAACGCGCGGAGCGAGGAGGATATGCAAACGTGGCTGAAACGGGCGCAGAATATCCTGCCCAATGCCACCTTTGACTACGTCTGCGAGCTAAAAATAGACGGCCTGGCAATGGCGCTCACCTATGAAAAGGGCAAGCTGGTCGTGGGGGCCTCGCGTGGCGATGGCACGATCGGCGAAGACTGGACGCCCAATGTACGAACGTTGCGCGGCATTCCGCAAAACCTGCGCGGCGAACGCATCCCCGAGCGAGTTGAGGTGCGCGGTGAGATCTATATGGCCATCAAGAATTTCGAAAAGCTGAACGCCGAGATCAACGATGGCAAACTCTTTGCCAATCCACGCAACGCTGCCGCTGGCTCGCTGCGCCAGAAAGATGCACGCGTGACATCCAATCGCCACCTGGATTTCTTCGGCTACCAGATCGGTTACAGCGAAGGGTTGGAGATCCACAGTCAGGCCGAAGGACTAGAACTGATCCGCGAATGGGGCTTTCCAACAAACCCACATATCCAGCAGGCTACCAACCTGGACGAAGTGATGGACTACTGCAAGCAATGGGAGAGCGGGCGCTTCCAACTGCCCTACGAGATCGATGGGGTAGTGATCAAGATCAACGACCTCGTCCAACAGCAAGAACTGGGAACCGTCGCCCGTGATCCGCGCTGGGCAATTGCCTTTAAATACCCGCCCACGCAGGTCGCCACGCAGCTCCTGGATATCCGCGTCAACATCGGACGCACCGGCACAGTTAATCCCTGGGCATTGCTCGCGGCGATTAATATTCGCGGCGTGATCGTTGAACGTGCGGCACTGCACAACGAGGGAGATATTCAGCGCAAAGACCTGCGCATAGGTGACTGGGTACTGGTGCAGCGAGCGGGCGAGGTCATTCCTCAGGTCGTCAAACCGGTGGTCGAGCGGCGCAGTGGCAGCGAAGAGGTCTATCATCTGCCGGTCGACTGTCCCATCTGCGGCACGCCCATTCAGCGCGAGAGCGAAGTAGCGATGGCCTATTGTCCAAACGTCTCCTGTCCAGCCCGCATCCTGGAAAGCTTGCGCCATTTTGTCTCAAAAGGCGCGATGGATATCGAGAGCATCGGTGAAAAGATGTGCGGACAACTGGTCGAGGCTGGACTGGTCAAAAGCTTCCCCGACTTTTATGCGCTTACACGTGAACAGTTGCTCGGACTAGAGGGGATCAAAGAGAAAAGCGCCGATACCATGCTCAAAGCGCTCGCAGAGAGCAAGCAACGTTCGCTCTCGCGACTGCTTTTTGCGCTCAACATCCGCTACGTGGGTGAAAAAACTGCTCAACTCGTCGCTCAACACTTTGGACATATCGACAAGCTTGGGGCCGCCACTGAAGACGAGATCATCCACATCGAAGGCATCGGCCCGATCAGCGGCAAGAGCATCTACAGTTGGTTCCAAAACGCCGAGAACGGCCAGCTCATCGAGCAGCTCAAGCAGGCGGGACTGAACGTGGAAGAGGAGCAGAAGACCAGCACAGGTCCACTGGCCGGCCAGACCTTCCTGCTCACTGGTCGACTGACCAACATGACGCGACCAGCGGCCGAAGAGACGCTCAAAAAGTTCGGCGGCGAGATCGCGACTGGCGTGAGTAAACATCTGAGTCACCTGATCGTCGGCGAGGATGCCGGTTCCAAACTAGCAAAAGCGCAGAAAGCCGGCGTACCCACTCATGACGAAGAGTGGTTGCTGGCGCTGTTCGCCGAACTCAACGGCCAGCCGGACGCATAAAAAAAGCGCCCGGCCACGGTTCATCGAGGCTTGTCGTCAGAGACAGGAACGAGCTGCTTACCAGAGTTTGACGGCCGTATACTGGTCAAACCAGGTGGACACATTCGCCACAAACTCGTGGCGAAAAAGCTGCACCTGCGTATGAACGGCTTTTTCCGTTAGAGCGTGTTGGGTAGGATTGAGCAAAAGGAACCAGAGATATTGCCGGGTAGTTGCCAGCAGAGCCTCTTGCAGAGCCGGGTCGCGTCCGCTCTTATCCCACCAGATCTGACCCATCGCGTCGAGAATATTCATCTGAGCGGTATCGTCCGCCACAGAATCGAGGTAAGAGCGCAACACAACCAGATCAGAGGTGCGCCGCGACCAGCCCAACATCTCAAGCGCGGAGATCAACAAGGGTCCGGCAAGCAGAGGAAGATGGGCAATCAATTCATCCCAGGCGATATACGCGCTCACCTCATTCCAGGAGACAGCGGTCAGGAGCACGGCAAGCATCTCTGTTTTGACCTGCTGGTCAGCCTCTTGCAGGGCAGCGGCAAGCAAAAGTACACTGGCCTGCCCCACCAGTTCGACTGGAAAAGCGCGGCCAAGCTCGAAGAACCAGTCCAGAGAGGCGATCTTCTCGCGCCTGCTCTGAACATCCTGGATAGCCAGGACCCTCTGCGTTTTATCCAAAATATTCAATGGACTCAGGAGTACCATATATGCTGCTCTTATCTACGTTGATGGCATTTTATAGGAAAATACCAGAGAGAGCCGCCCAGGTGCGGCGACTACAAGAAAAGCTGCTCTATGAATCATCCCTGATTTTGTCAAATCAGGGCAAATATCCTGCGTGTATTGCAGGGTACCTGCGGCGACCTGCAACACACGCAAAAAAGGGTTTTCGGGGGCCAGCCCCATTTTGCGCGGGTAGGTTTTTTGTCCTTCCCTGCTTGTCGGGCAAGGTTGCCCCCCAAAGAGAAGAAGGTGCAGAAAGGCGTTTATCGGGCGCAGACCTGCGCCTGACAAACGCCTTTCTGCATATACAATGGTGTGCTTCGCTCCGGCGAAGCATCCAGAAAACCCCCTACCCATGCAAAACACCCCGAGCCCCAGTGCGTCTGAGATCAGACGTACTTCATCTCAAGAAAGCGGCCGCGCAGTTGGTTGACCTGCGCCCGAACATTTTTCTCGCGGACGGCATCGTGAAAAAGCTGGGCCAGTTCGCCCATAGCGGCCTCGTCCATGCCGAAGCGAGTCATCTCGGGAACGCCGATGCGCAGACCTGAAGGGCGGCGTGGGTCGGTATCGCCGGGCAGCATATTGTAGTTGACGATGATATCGTTGGCTTCCAGGCGTCGGGCAACCTCGACGCCACCGCCCCAATCGGCGACATTGACAGCGATCTGATGGCTCTGCGTATACCCAAAGTCGCGGGCCTCGACGGGAGTTCCCAGGCCATCCAGGCTGCGGCCCAGCGCCTGTGCATTGCTCACCGTCTGAGCCGCATACGCGCGTCCATAGGCCTGCATTTCGCGCGTTGCGACAACCAGACCAGGCAGCGAGTAGAGGTGGTGATTGCTGGATGAGCCAGGAAAAACGCCGCGATCGGCGGCGGGCCAGTAGCGTTTCTCGTCCTCGGGGTTGAGATTGCCGAGAATGACGCCGCGCTGGGGGCCGGGAAAGGTTTTGTGAGTACTGCCGGTCAGCCAAGTAGCACCCTGGTGAAGTGGATCTTGAAACTGTCCGCCAGCAATCAAGCCGAGTACATGTGCGCCATCATAGAGGAGAGGAATAGTCAGTGCCTGGCAGGCCGCGGCAACCTCAGCGACGGGTTCGGGGAAGAGAAATAAGCTTTTGCCCAGAATGACCATTTGGGGCTTGATCTGCTCGATCAGAGCGACCGTCTGGGCAGCGTCGACGTGATAACGATCGGGAGTGAGAGGCAGGTAGTGCAGATTGATCGACTTGTCACTGCCCATTTTGAGAGACTGGCCCCGGTTCTGGATGCGCCGTCCAAAGACGCCGACAGGTCCGTGGCTGATATGGCCGCCGCCATCGGTCGAATTGGCAAGCACGGTGTCGCCGCCGCGTAGCCAGCCCAGGGCAATGGCTGTATTGGCTGCATTGCCACTGATCGGACGAACATCGGCCTGTCTGGCCCCAAACAGCTGCTTGATCTCCTGTTCGGCGAGCAGTTCAATCTGATCGATGTGTTGTGTACCCTGATAATAGCGATTAACCTGATCGCCCTGATTGGGATGCCCCTCGGCATAACGTCCCATCAGATCCGAGGTCTGAACGCGCCGCACTGCATCGCTGGGCGTATTCTCGCTAGCGATCAAATTGATCGTCCGTGTCTGACGCCAGGTCTGAGCCTGAGCCAGGATAGATTCAATATCAGAGATATCAATAGTCATGATATATGTAGTGCCTTTCACATCTCGTTTTGGCCCGCGCACCTTCCCTGCACTTGCCTCAGGGCTGCTCGTCAGCCAACAGGGGGTCAAGAGAAAGAAAGAAGGTCCCGGCCTGGGAACAGCCCTGAGCGATTGTAAGGGAAGGAATCGCCTTGAGTATAGCACAAAAGATTGGAGAGAAAAACCTTTGATGGAGGTTTTTCAAAGCATTCAGTGCTCATGCCTCCACCTCGACAGCGAGCAGCAGAGAGCCATCTGGTTGGTGCTTTACAATGATTTTGAGAGCCGATGGAGAAGCCTGTTTATTGAGTAGCGCCTCTTTCAGAACGCCGGAGAGAACATTTGTCAGCACTCCGGTGGCTACAGTTGTAACCAGCACAACCCTCTCTAGAGCGAGCGAGCCGGGCAGAGAAGGAATGCTTCGTGCCTCAGCAATATAAGGAGCCTGAATATCCGCGTTCCAGGCGGTAATAACTTCCACAGGGCTGAGATTGACATTGGGAGAAAGAACAAGCTGGTAATCCATGCATTCACCTCTATATACACAATTTCTCCGAGACAATTTTTTTGCGAGGATAAATGTAGTTTAACACAACCAGAAGAAAATGCAAATCAGCAGGCAAAAATTGCTAGCGAATCCCAGCGACAGAAGCCACAGAGAGCGTATAAAAAGTATCTCTTCTGTCAACAGAATAAATTCTTTGCATGTCATATCTCTCGGCCAGATCGTTTATCGAGAAGGTTGACCGTATTGGCATGAACTTCATGGTACTGCACGACTGATAAGTCGTACGGCGCATTCGATCATAGATCTACTCAATTCTCTTTTTGGCGAGTATATTTAATACGATACCGATGAAGATCGATTACATAGTAATTGTAGATATTTGTATACATATAGCGGAGCGACACTTTCAAGCAGGGTGCTGTCAATTATCATTCTAGAAATTGGCGGGATTAAGGGGGTCTCATCGCAGCTAGCTGCCGATGCGTGGTCTGTATTGGATAGCCTCGGCGATATGATTGGCCTGGACAGAGTCGGACTCAGCGAGATCGGCGATAGTACGGGCCAGTTTGAGGATACGGTGGTAGGCACGAGCAGAGAGATGGAGTTGTTGAGTTGCCGCCTTGAGCAACTTTTCCCCGGAGGCATCGACTATACAGAAGTCGCGCACCTCGGCTGGACCCATCTCGGCATTGCAGGTCAGGCGCACCTCCTTTAAGCGCTGCTGTTGACGTTCACGGGCAGCCTGGACACGTACACGGATGGTGCGTGAATCCTCGGCGTGGCGTTTATCGGCCAGCTTCTCGTAGTCGATACGCGGAACCTCGACGTGGATATCGATGCGGTCGAGTAAGGGGCCGCTTATACGTTTCTGGTAGCGCTGGATGGCAGACGAGGAACAGCTACAATCGCGTATGGGGTCGCCATAGTAGCCACAGGGACAGGGGTTCATTGCAGCAACGAGCATAAAATTGGCTGGATAGGTAATAGTTCCCTGGGCGCGTGAGATAGTCACGAGTTTATCTTCGAGAGGTTGGCGGAGAACTTCCAGGACATTCTGACCAAACTCGGGCAATTCATCGAGGAAAAGCACGCCGCGGTGTGAGAGGCTGATCTCGCCGGGACGTGGGATGCGTCCGCCGCCGACCAGACCGGCGTGACTGATAGTATGGTGGGGAGCGCGGAAGGGTCGTTGGACGACGAGTGGCTTGTTCACGGGCAGCATGCCACTCACGCTATAAATTTTTGTGACTTCCAGAGCTTCATCGATAAGCATGCGGGGCAATATCGAGGGAGTCGAACGCGCCAGGAGCGTCTTGCCCGAGCCGGGAGGTCCGCTCATGAGCAGATTGTGTCCGCCACTTGCGGCGACTTCCAGGGCGCGTTTGACGTGTTCCTGGCCACGTACAGCGGCCATATCCGAGCCATAAGTGATAAGTTCGCCCTCGGCCAGGCAGCTAGCGTCTGTAATATAGGGAGCTATCGGTTGCTGCCCATTGAGATGGGCAACCAGCTGGGAGAGCGTTTCAACTGCAAAGATAGTGACGCCCCGGATCAGAGCGGCTTCCATCGCGTCGGTTGCGGGAACAAAGATCTCGTGGACGTGTCGCTCGCTGGCCAGCGCGACCATCGGTAAAATGCCTGCGGTATGGCGTAGCGTTCCGTCGAGGGAGAGTTCGCCGAGAAAAAGTTTTTTGCGCAATTCAACCTCGTCAATCAGGACATCGCCCGAGGCGATCAGGATACCGACGGCGATAGGAAGGTCGTAGGCTGGACCTTCTTTACGCAGGTCCGCGGGGGCGAGGTTAACGATGATGCGTTTGAAGGGAAAGAGACAACCACTATTTTTTATGGCCGAACGCACACGTTCGCGAGATTCGTTGACGGCTGCATCGGGGAGGCCAACGATTTGAAAGAGTTGCAATCCATTGGAGATATCCAGTTCGACTTCGACCAGCGCACCCTCCAGGCCGATAACTGCGCAACTGAGCACTTTTGAGAGCATACACCTATCCTTTCCTTATCAACCACTACATATTCCACGTGCGCAATTATTATGCCTGAAAATTTTGAAGAATGCAAGTGTATTGTTTTTATTTCTTCTTCTTCTTCAGGAACCAGGCGTTCCTTTTTTGCGCACCCCTGTGGCCTACGTCCCCGACGCAAAGAGTAAACGATGCTACAAGGCTTTTTTCAGCCGCATGTGCCTGAAAAAAGCCTTGTAGCACGTGAAACCTTTTCGCCTGTGGCGAAGCAGTCCCGGAAAAACCTATGCCTGTAGTGTGCGCCCCTCACCTCCAAAAGAGGAGGGGTGAAGAAAGAAGCGCGACGAACTTGCTTGCGGAGTTTGCTCAAAAGAGCAGAACGGGTTTAGAGGGGACGCTGGCCGTAGGCCAGGACGCCGCCTATCTGGGTATGATATTCTTCCCATTCTTTGGGTAGACCACTGCGTAGGAGGGTTATTTCTGCTTCGCTGCTCAAGCCAAGCTGGACAAAACGCGGGGCAAGGCTCTCGAAGAGAGCAGTGATATCTGTCTGAAGCATTGACCCGATGCGCCCGCCCCACGCTCCTAGAGGCGTGAAGAGTTCGCGGCTCTGACAGGACAAACCTGCCTGGGCGACCAGCTGCTCCAGATTAACAGCGGCAGTAAAATCGATCCCTGACATCTTTCCCAAAGGTTCCAGCAGGCTCAACCAGCGGCGGGTGAGTGGTCCTTCCTGCGTGAAGATTGCGCCGCCTTCGAGAATCTCGATCCAGCCGCCAGGTCGCGTGACGCGGACCAATTCGCGGATTTCAGGTATCCATTGAGCGGAAGGGATACCGGCGGCTAACGCTCGCTGATGAACAAAGTCGATAGTCCCATCGGGAAATGGCAGACCTTTAAGAACATTACCTATCAGAAAATGATAGTTGGGGGGGATTTCTTGCGGGCTGGCGGTCGTGACGCGGCTCGGTTCCAGGTCTACACCGTAAACCTGGACATGAGGAAACTCAAGAGCCATCTCAATTGCCCAACGCCCTGTACCTGTTCCAACATCCAGGATCTTACCACCAGCTTGCAGGCGGATGGGCGAAACATAGTTTCCCCGTAAAATCTGACGAAAAATAAAGTGCTGAAAATCCAGACGATTCTGGTCGACCAGATCTCTGGGAAGCTGGTAAGGAGCGTCTGGTTCGTCCAGATAACGTCGGCTCCCTATCATCTGGTCGTTCTGGCTTCTAGAAGTGGAGGGAGACGCAGAATCCGTAGTTAGTAGCTGAGTGACTTTGTTTTTGCGGCGGAATAACCAAGCCATGAGGTACCCGTTGCCTGCATTTCTCTG
>DAOTTJ010000100.1:0-8710 GCA_034437695.1 Ktedonobacteraceae bacterium | reverse complement strand
CGTGGGGTGTCCCCAATAAGCTTTTTATCTTGTTTTGCATGTTTTGACGGAGGCAAAACACGCAAAACAAGAGCGCAGAGAGCACCTCTCTGCTACCTCCATGTATATGGGTGGGAGCGCAACCGCAGGCTTGAGCAGAACCAGAAAGCCCTGCGCAAGCAGCCAAAAACAGTTCCAGATCACCCTCTTTTGTGATATGCTAAACTACGCATGACGCAATCTTCTGAAACTCGCAAGAAAAGGCACGAAGCATACAATGGAGTACGGAATACTTGGCGGCGGAGCATTAGGTCTGAACGCCGCATATCGCCTCTCACAGGCAGGCCATACAGCAATGGTTTTCGAGCAGGAGACGATGGTAGGCGGCCTGGCCTCGGGTTTTCGCATCGGCGACACCTGGCTGGAGAAATTTTACCACCACATCTTCCGCACCGATACCACGATCATCAAACTTATTCAGGAACTGGACCTCGGCGAACGCCTGGAATGGTCGCACCCGCGCACGGTCTTTCTGATCAACGGTGAATTTCACCAGTTTGACTCACCTATGACCCTGCTCAAATTCAAGCCACTGCGCTTTCACGAACGCCTGCGCGTGGGTGCAGTCGCAGCCCTGCTCAAGACCACCAGCTCGGGTTGGTACGAAGGCAAGACCGCCGCTCCCTGGTTGCAGCGTTGGATCGGCAAACACCCCTACGAACTGCTTTTCAAACCACTCTTCGCCTGCAAATTTGGTCCACTGGCCGACCAGATCGCGCTCCCCTGGTTCTGGGCGCGTTTCCACGACCGCACAACCTATCTCGGCTACCTGCGCGGCGGCTTCCAGTTGATCTATGAAGCACTGGCTGCACGCATCGCCCAGAACGGCAGCAAGGTCCTGCTGGGAACCCGTGTAGAAACCGTCGAGCAGCAGACAGATGGACGCTGGCTGGTCCAGACCTCACAGGGGTCCTGGACCTTCGATCGCCTCATCTCAACGCTGCCCACGCGCCTGACGTGTCGCTTGATCCCTACACTTCCCGCTGAATATAAGGAGCGCTACGATTGGGGCCAGGCATATGGCGCACAATGCATTATCCTCTCGCTCGATCGCCAGGTGACCGATAGCTACTGGATCAACCCTGTTGAACCCGGCTTCCCTTTCACTAGCCTGGTCGAACACACCAACTATCGACCAAACGACGAATACGGCGGACGCCACCTGATCTATCTCGGCAACTACCGCCCAATGAACGATCCGATCTTCACTTCAAGCAAAGAGGAACTGCTGGCCGAATTTCTACCTCATATCAAACGCCTGAACCCTGACTTTGACCCATCTTGGGTACAGGAAAGCTGGCTTTTCCAGGCCGCCTATGCCCAACCAATCGTCACCACCGACTACCGCGCACATATTCCACCCCTGCATACCCCCCTGCCAGGTCTCTGGGTGGCCAATATGTTCCAGGTCTACCCCCACGACCGCGGACAAAACTACTCATTTGAACTGGTCGAACGCCTGCTCAAAGAACTGGCCTCGACCAATCAATAAGGAGATCAAAGCAAGCTGCGACAACTGCTCGCAGCTTGCTCTGACCTCTTTAGAAAAAAAAGGGCTGTGGATAGCGCCACATGCTTATTGAGCGACTGTAGTACCCGCCAGCTCGCACACCAGGGCATTAAATTTTACCGCCTGCTCATCCTGCAACTGCTGACTGCTGTGATCAAGGATACGCGTCTCAATCCCAGGATTGACCAGCTTGTACGCCTCGCTGGCCTCCAGCGGCGAAAACTCATCCTCACGCCCCCAGATAATCGCAACCGGCGGACGCAAACGTGCTAGCGGCTCATGGATATCCATCACCACCTCTTCACTCAACAACATCGCAGCCGGATAATGCCCGTTCGTCTGGTGAGCACTGCTGAAAATGTACTCGACTAACTGATCAGTAATCAGACCAGGGTTATGATACCCTCTACGCTCATAATAACTGCGAATCGCCCAGCGCGAGGTCAGCACGTTAAACAGAAACTCCCCGATCACAGGCACGCGCAAACTCACTTTGACTACCCGACTGACTAGGTTTGTGCTCCGTTCCTGCAAAAGCGTCGGCGACGACGCAACCAGCACAACCTTCGCAAAAAGCTGCGGACGACGATAGGCACAGGTCACAATATAGGCACTCGACAGACCATGAGCAACCACTACTGCCGGCTGACTAACTACTTCCTTTAAAAAATCCCCGATCAGATCGGTATATACCTCGACTGTATACTCGATGGCTGGCCGATCAGAGAGACCAAAGCCCAGCAAATCTAGCACATACACGCGGAACTGTCCCGCCAGAACCTCAACATTTTTACGCCACTCATACGAAGAAGCACCCGGCGTCATACCATGAACAAGTACCAGCGGCGGCGCATTACGCTCACCCTTAACCTGATAAAAGATATCACCAAACTTCCACGGATAACGGCGCTCCTCGCCAGTCAAGACAGTATTAAGCTCACCCGCCTGCGTGATAGTCAACTTATTGAGCAACGCCATTGCACCCAACGTACCGCCAATCGCCAGCGTGGCGGCCACTATTTTTCCCGTCGATTTCACTCTTTCAATCTCCTGCAAATTGCTACAGAACCAGATGGTAGTTTTCATTTCTTCTCTTATATTACCCCTATCGGCAAAGCATAGGTTACATTTATTTCTGATTGTCCTATCCCAGAATAAAAGCCCACAGCTTTCGCAAAAAAAACCATACAGGGTTTCTCAAAACCCTGGGGTGGGGCTGCAAGCCAGAGCATAGGCATGAAGTGAAGCGGGAGTGCAGAGGGCAGCAACCCTTTGCCGGGGCTTGGGGTGTCCCTAACAAACTTTTTATCGTGTTTTGCATGTTTGGCCGGATGCAAAACATGCAAAACACGAGTGCAGAGAGCACCTGTCTGCTACCTTCATGCTTATGGGTGGGGGCTGCAAGCCAGAGGCTTGCGAAGAATGAAAATAGCCCTGACACACACAAGAACGCTTGACACACACAGAGACTATGGTAAACTTGAAACATCTTGAGAAAAGGAAGAACGATGACCAGCAATCTCGACCTTGCAGGCCAGCAAGCACTTTACTACCTTGAACAAAAACATGCAGCTCGCGAACGCGCTCTCCCAAGATCGCGAGCAGCCATTCGCTTTTGTGCTAACAGCGTACGCGCTACACATCGCCACGAGTTTCAAGCCGCCTCTCAGTTGCTCGGAGAAGCTCGCCGTCTGTTAGTTGAAATGGCTGACGATCTGCGTGAACATCAGGATATCTTTTTTGCTGGTTTTGTCCAGGATGCCCAGAAAGAATTTGTGGAAGCCTCCACGTTTCTCGCCCTGACACAGGATCAACCCCTGCCCCTTGCTCCCGACCTGGCCGTCGATTGGGCTCCCTATCTCAATGGCCTCGGTGAAGCAGTCGGAGAATTGAGACGCTATCTACTCGACCAACTCCGGCGCAATAATGTCGAAAGCAGCGAAGTCTATCTCAGATATATGGACGACATCTATGCCCTCCTGACTACCATCGATTTCCCCGACGCCATCACCGGAGGATTGCGTCGTACAACCGATGCAACACGGGGCATCCTGGAGAAAACGCGTGGCGATCTCACTGTCGCAGTTGGCCAGGCACAACTTCAACGTTCGTTGCTGGCACTTCAACAGGCGCTTCAAAAGCAGTAATCCTCTGGTCACCAGGTATACAGACATTTCGCCTCAGCTACCATCCGTTTTCTACGGCCTTACCCTCCGAGCGCGAAAACCTCTGCATCTGCTCTACGTTCGGTCGTCCAGATTTTACCGTATCCTGTATACTGGAATTGGAACCATTGACTTTATACAGTATGCTTTTTCTTTCGTTCTGTGCTGTATAGCCGAGGGAGCATACTTCCCTTGTAAAATCTTTTTTCAACTTCAGCACTTTTAGATTGTCTTACGCCAGGAGAGGAGCGTATGAAAGATCAAGAAGCACCCAAATCTGAAAACACCGTTGTTATAAAACGAAAAGCTCCTGCTTCTTCTCAAGTTATTGCTGCTGAATCAGTACAGGCAGAAGAAGTTCCTACTATACCGTTGGATTCACTGCAAACACTCAATACACTCCAGCCGGAAGTCTCTGTCCACGCCGTTACTGTGACTCAGACAGCCACAGTACCTGCGCCGCTGGTGGTCCAACCCGCTGAATATAAACGCAGCCTGAAAGAGTGGCTGAGTATCTGGTGGGACGGCTTGCGACCAGCCTATCTGGCTTTTGTGATCCTTCCCTTCGCCCTGGGCAGCAATCTGGGATGGCTCGCAACCATTTCAACACGCCTACCACGCGGGGAATTTCACCTCCAACGCTTCTTATGCGGCCTGGCAGCTTTGATCTGCTTACAATTGGGCGCAAATCTGCTCAATGACTATTATGACTATCTAGGTGGAGTCGATACAAGTAATGCCCTCGGACCCGGCAATCTGATCCAACAAGGACTGATCAAACCAGCCCGCTTGCTGGTCTTAGGCCTGACCCTTCTCGGCATCGGCGCAGTCCTCGGTCTGTTCGCAGCTTTTCAAGGCGGGATCATTGCGATTGCCTTCGGTATCGCCGGCCTGCTCGGAGCCTATTTCTATAGCGCTTCACCACGCTCACTCGCCGCCCTGACCCTGGGCGAGGTGGCCGCCTTCTGGATCTATGGTCCATTGGTGACGCTCGGCGCGTATCTGATCCAGGTCGGCAAGCTCGATAGCCTGCCACTCATCTGTAGTATCTCCCTGGGCCTGCTACTCGCTGGCGCACTCTATATCAACGATATGCGCGACATGGAGAGCGACTCTCAAGCCCATAAGCATACACTCGCAACTCTGCTGAACATCCAAGCCAATCGCGTAGTCTGTACAGCCCTTCTGCTCGGCGCTTATGTCCCACTACTCTTTCTAGGCGTACCATCCCACAGCTTCCACCTTGTCCTGATAGCTTTCTGGACACTGCCTGGTATGACTGTGGTCCTGGTCGGCCTCTATCGCACAGTTACTCCAACATCACTGCATATAACCATGCACCAGGTTCTTAAACTGGCTACATTTTTTACTGTCCTGCTCATCGTAGCCCTGACTATCTCTGTCTACATGCACTGGCTACCAACGTTCTCTCTCCCTCGCCTACCCTTCATTCTCTGAGGGGCGCACTTATAGGGAGTGGTTTTTCATAGGCACTTCGCCTGCGGCGAAAGACCTTTTTCACGCGAGCAATGGGTTTTTCAGGCACATACATGTGCCTGAAAAACCTATTGCTGCACCTTCTTCCTCCTTAGAGCGAGACGATTTCGCCCGATGAACAAGATCCTGCCGGCAAATTCATCGCGCTTCTTTCCCCATCCCCAATCTCTCAATAGATCGGGTTGCGAACTGGGGGCCGCAGCCCCACGCTCGCAACCCGATCCTAAAACCCTGGGGTGGGGGCCGCAACCCTCTGGCTTGCAAAGAATGAAAATCCCATAACTCATCGCTCGCTTCTTGCGTTTAGAATACTTGTTCTGTTATCATAGTGACATATCATATTTTCAAGGATGGAGGAAACGGTATGAGCGCAGATTTCGCACATCTTCATGTACATACAGAATATTCGTTGCTTGATGGTTTTAGCCGCATCAAAAAGCTGGTCGGGCAGACAAAGGAGCTGGGCATGCAACACCTGGCAATCACCGACCACGGCACGATGTACGGAGCTATCGAATTTTATAAAGAATGTAAGGCCCAGGGGGTCAATCCGGTTATAGGCGTTGAGGCGTACTTAACTGAAAATATCGCTGATAAATCGCGCCGCTTTAAAGAAGACTATACTCACCTCTTGATCCTGGCAAAAAATAATACTGGCTATCGCAATCTTATGCGCCTGACAACTATCGCGAATACAGCAGGCGTCCATCTCAATAAACCGCGTATCGACCGCAAACTTCTGGAACAGTATAGCGAGGGGCTGATCGCTACCTCCACCTGCCTGGCAGGCGAAATTCCACAAATGTTGCTCAAAGGCGATGTTGAAGGAGCCGGCAGGGCAATCAGCTACTACCGCGAGGTCTTTGGTCCCGAACACTACTTTCTGGAGATCCAGGAACACCACGGCGCAGATTCGCCTCAGGATAAGGTCAACCAGGGACTCTACGCGCTCCACCGCGAACTGGGCGTTCCGATAGTTGCAACCAATGACCTCCATTATGTCAGCGCCGATGACGCCGATTCGCACGATGTCCTGCTCTGTGTACAAACAGGTCGCCAGCGCACCGATGAGAAACGCCTCAAGTTCGATAGCCACGAGTATTTCCTGCGTAGTCCCGACGATATGGCTCGCCTCTTCCCAGATATACCCGATGCCCTGACTACCAGCGTCAGAATCGCCGAGATGTGCCAGGTTGATCCTCTTGCCTACAAAGCAGCTCTACCCACCTATCCCATCCCTCCCGAATATGCCTCCCAGGCCGACTATCTCTATACTCTCTGCGAACGCGGCGCGATCGAGCGCTTCGGCCAGATGACCGAACGCATCGAGCAACAACTGCGCTATGAGTGGCAGATGATCTGTGATAAAGGCTTCGCCGCCTATTTCCTGATCGAATGGGACTTTGTAAACTACGCCCGCTCACGCGGCATCCGCTGTCTGGCCCGCGGCTCGGCGGCTGGCAGTCTCCTCGCCTATACGCTGGGCATCACAAACGTCGATCCCTTGCGCTACCAGCTCCTCTTCGAGCGCTTCTTTAATATCGAACGCGCCGATATGCCCGATATCGATATGGACTTCCCCGACGACCGCCGCGAAGAGGTCATCGAATACGTCGCTCAGAAATATGGTCTCGATTGCGTCGCTCAGATGGTAACTTTCAATACGATGGCCGCGAAAAATTCGGTCAAGGATGTCGCCCGCGTAATGGGTCGCCAGGACCTGGGTGACCGCATTACTCGCCTGATCCCTACTGGCCCGAAAGTTACACTCAGAGGTTCAATGGAGAGCGAACGCGAACTTATCGCACTCTACGAACAGAAAGGCGAGGAACGCGATATCATCGACCAGGCCCTACGCCTGGAAGGCAGTGTCCGCTCAACCGGTACTCACGCGGCTGGCGTTGTGATCGGCAACGAGGCCCTGGAAAACTTTGTTCCTCTCCGCTCAAAAGACTACAAAGACCTCTCGGCCGGTCGCGAAACTCAATACGAACAGAAACATCTGGAAGAACTCGGCCTGATCAAGTTCGACTTCCTGGGCCTCTCCAACCTGACCATCCTCGATAACGCGATTAAATTTATCCATGCCTCTCGCGGCGAGGATATCGATCTGGAGAAGTTACCGCTCGACCCTCTGCCCGACGACGACCCCGGCGCTGCAATCCAAAATGCTAAACGCGTCAAAGCTTTCGAACTCCTCTCCGAAGGCGAAACTACCGGCATCTTCCAGCTCGAAGGCGCAAAGATGCGCGAATATATTAAGCAGCTCAAACCAACCTGCGTAGAAGACGTGATGGCGATGGTCGCCCTCTACCGCCCCGGTCCGATGGACAGTATCCCAGAGTTCATCGACGCCAAACACGGACGCAAAAAGGTCACGTATCTCGACCCACGCCTCGCCGAATGGCTGTCTGAGTCCTACGGCGTCATCGTCTATCAGGACCAGGTGCTCCAGATCGCCTTTAATCTGGCTGGCTTCTCCTGGGGCAAGGTCAATAAGTTCCGTAAGGCACTCTCTAAAAAGATTATGCACGAGGTCGAGGGCTATCGCACCGATTTTATTAAAGGCTGTAAAGCCAGCAATTTGAAGGAAGAGATCGCCGAACAACTCTTTACTCTCGTCCTTCCCTTCGGTGGCTATGGTTTTAATAAGGCCCACGCCGCCAGCTATGCGGTCGTGGCCTTCTATACCGCCTACCTCAAAGCCAACTATACCGCCGAGTTCATGGCGGCAACGATGACCACCGAGGCCGCCGATGCTAAGAAAATCGCCAATGCCGTGGCCGAATGCAAACGCATGGGCGTCGAGGTCTTTGGTCCCGATGTCAGCGCCTCAAAACAGGGCTTTACGGTCGAAAACGGCGGCATCCGCTTTGGCCTCCTCGCTATCAAGGGGATCGGCGAAGGACCCATCCAGGAGATTATACGTGCACGTAAAGACGACGGACCCTTTAAATCGTTCGCCGATTTCTGTACACGCGTCGACCCCCGCTCGGTCGGCAAGGGCGCAATCGATACGCTGATCAAGGCCGGAGCTATGGACAGTCTGGTCGATAACACCAATACTAAACGTCACATCCTGCTCAAATCGATAGAAAGTGCGATGAAGTTCGGCAAAAGCGAGCGCCATGCTAAAGAAACTGGCCTGGTAAGCCTCTTTGGCGACCTCGAAGACGTAAGTAACGCCATCGAGTTTCAGTTGGCGACCCATGTACCGGAGATCTCACGCAAGGAACTCCTGGCCTGGGAAAAAGATCTGCTCGGCCTCTATATCTCAAAACATCCACTCTCCTACCTGGTCGAAGCTCTCAAAGATAGGGTCAAACACCATACAGCTCTGATCGGCGAAGAAATGGCCCGCCAGAGAGTCGTCCTCGGCGGGATGATCACTGAAGCCCGTCGTATCACCACCAAAAAAGGCGATACTATGTGCATTGCCCGCCTGGAAGATATGCACGGCTCCGTCAGTATCACCGTCTTCCCTCGCACCTACGAACAA
>DAOTTJ010000099.1:0-6090 GCA_034437695.1 Ktedonobacteraceae bacterium | reverse complement strand
TTATCGGCTTGTGGGCGTAAGGTGGAGCACGTTTGTGAAAATCAGCGCAATTCTCTTCACCAGGAATTGCAAGGAGGTCTCGTCGAATGAATGAACGGAGTCTCGTTTTTTCTCAGCCACAAGAGCTAGAGAAAAAAAGCCGCAATCTATTCTTGGGTTGGTGGTATCGCATTAGCACACCAGACGCAGCATTGGAGTCAGCGCAGGAAACGATTCTTCCGCGTAGCCAACTGGCCAGTATTCTACTCCTGATTATATTTATAGCGATCATCGCTTTTCTGCCTGCGGCACTGACCAGCGACAGCCTGCACGTTCTCCCGCCACTCATTGGTATGTTTATTATAAACTGTGTGGCTGTCTATCTGAATAAGCAAGGGAAAGTCGTATTTGTAGGTATACTGATTGTCGTAGCATTCGACCTGGCTCTAGCCGAGTCTCTGCTCTCCTATCCAGGTTTTGTTCTGACGCAGAATGCAGTGCCTATTTATGACTTGTTTGTTCTATCCGACATCATTGCAATCTCTCTTCTGCCTATCAGAAGTATCTTCTTTGTCTCACTTTTCCATAGTGCGTTTATGTTAACCGATATCATCCTTCAGCCTCATACGCCCGATCTGCAATTACTGATCGATCAGACCACCTATAGCTTCATGGTTCGTCCTCTTATTATCCAGATTGTCGTTGCACTGATCACATTTTTGTGGGTACGCAATACTATGAAGGCTCTGGAGCGAGCGAATAAGGCCGAAGTAATTATTCAGCTTGAGCAGACCCTTGCTCAGGAGAGGAAAGAGTTGGCGGAGGGTGTTCAGGAGGTGCTCTATACGTTGGTAGAGGCGGCCAGGGGTAATCTGGGCGTGCGTGCTCCTCTGGCTCAACAGAGTGTCCTTTGGCAGGTGGGCGTTGGACTAAACACGCTGTTGGCCCGCCTTCAGCGTTCCAACCAGAGTGAGCGCGAACTGCAACATCTGAAGATGGAGATCCAGCGCTTACTGATCGGCATCCAGGAGGCAAAGGGCCATCGCACGTCGCTCTGGCTTCCGCCGGGTGGGACCGACCTCGATCCTTTGATTAACGAACTCCTGGGTTCATTGCTTTCTCAATTTCCGCCATCGGGGAGATGGTAAGTAAAGAGGTGTGTGAAAAAAGTTTTCTTAAACAGAATATTACAGAACCTTAACATACATTTCGTCCTGGGGTCGTGTAAAGAGCAGAGATCAACAACCGTTCGATTATCTTCATCCTGTTGAAAGGAAACGGCTATGCAATCTGCTCAAGAAACATTGAAAAATCTAGACGAAAGCCCGACCTCAGGCTTTCAATTGAAAATGGTCTTTACTGCGGGCATGGGCTTCTTTACAGACGCATATGACCTCTTTATCATTGGTGTTGTTTCAACTATCTTGAAAGACACCTGGCATATCAACTCGTTAGAAGTATCTATGTTAAGTAGCGTTGCACTGCTGGCGGCGGCGCTGGGAGCAGTTATCTTTGGGCGTATTGCGGACCGTATGGGAAGAAAGTTTGTCTACGGTTATGAGCTGCTCGTGCTGGCTGCCGGCGCGATTATCTCGGCGCTCTCGCCTAATATTGTCTGGCTGATCATTTTTCGTTTCGTCCTCGGCATTGGTATCGGTGGAGACTACCCGGTAAGTTCTACCTTAATGAGTGAGTATGCAAACCGCAAAGATCGTGGCAAGCTCATCACGTTGGTCTTCTCAACGCAGGCGCTCGGCCTGATAGTTGGTCCGCTCTTAACCTTGCTCTTGCTCTTGACAGGCGTGAATCACGATCTGATCTGGCGCATCTTACTCGCGGCTGGTGCTATCCCGGCGCTATGTACCTTCTGGTTGCGCCGTCAGATCGCAGAGTCCCCGCGTTACGCGCTCTCGCAAGGGAATACAGATGAGGCTGCGCGGGCTGTAGCGATGGCTGCGGGATCTAAGACCTCAGGAGCAGACTCGTCAGATAAGAACGGCGCGTCGGAGCAGAGCACCCAACCAGAGAAAGCCGAGGCGTCTGCGCCTGTGCAGCCAAAGGAGAAAAGCTCCTGGACCACTCTGTTCACGACCCGACACTTTCTGCTCTGGATTATCGGGGCCGCTGCTACCTGGTTTTTGCTCGATGTCGCCTACTACGGAACAACCGTCTCGACTCCGCTGGTGATCAAGCTATTCAGTGCGAAGGCTTCGCTGAATACGACTATGATCTACACGCTGCTGATCTTTGTAGTTGCCGCTCTCCCAGGTTATATCCTGGCTGCCTTTACTGTTGATAGGTTGGGACGCAAAAAGATCCAGTTGATCGGCTTCGGTATGATGGCGATCTCCTACGGCACTCTTTTCTTCTTTCCAGCCCTGACAACTATCACGGTCTCATTTCTGCTGATCTACGGACTGGCCTACTTCTTTACCGAGTTTGGTCCAAACGTCACCACCTTTTTGTATCCTGCTGAGATCTTTCCAGTCGCGGTTCGCACAACTGCGCACGGTATTGCCGCAGCGACTGGCAAGGTGGGTGCCTTTATTGGTGCGTTTATCTTTCCTCTTATGCTCGCCAGTGCCAACTTCAAACTACCTGGCGCGATGGGCGTAGCCAGTGCCATTTGTGCGGTTGGTTTTGCGCTGACCTTCCTTCTGCCCGAACCTATGCAGAAATCGCTCGAAACGATCGAAGAAGAAGGCGAGGCGATGGATAGAAAAGCCGAGCAGCCTTCCTTACAATAATGTTTCGGGCCATCTAGCTGCCAGTTCTCAATTCAATGGTGTAGCGTACTTTGCAGGTGGCTGGCAGGGCTACAGTCAGAGATTTTTGCGAGGCAGACGCCTGGGGTTCTCAAAGCCCAGGCGTCTGCTTTAGCGTTCAGGTCGGGGCATATCGAGATGAAACGTTGCACATGGAAAGCCATTGACGAGTATACGATCGTGTTCGTGTAAAGGGACCGGAGAGCCAACTTTGACCGGTTGCATCTGCTGCCCAGCGGGCTTCTCTGCACACCAGACGGCCAGCGAGGGCGTATTCGGACCAATGACAAGCAAAAGATGCCGTCCGCGTTTAAACTGCAAACTGAAATGTGCTTCTTGGAAATCAAAACCGGTTAGTTCTTTTGCCGAGATAGTTGAAGGGTGCAGCAGCCTATTTCTAAACGTTCGGTCGTGACCAAGCAATCTACCCTCCCCTTTATGCTGGGAATTTTCCAGAAAGCCAAAGGGAGTTGGCCGTCGCCAGACGAAGAGAAAGATGAATGCGAGAGCGACCAGGATTAGGAGAAGAGAGGCCAAAAGCAACCAGAGGCCAACCGATGCGCTTTCACAGCGTGTATTCGTGCCAGAGCAAAAGGCGGCAGGCGAAACTTGCACAGTGATGCCAGGAACATCGGGGACAGGGACGTACTGATAACTGGCTGAGATTATCAGTGTCAGTGTGCCGCTCGATGGAAGTGTGATCTGCGTATTGAACAGGTCATCGTTTGGCGATGGTTGTTGGATCAGCTTTTTTTCGCCAGCGACAACGGTTTTGTTGTTCTTTTGTAGAGTGTAGGTCAGACCAATAACGACGCTTTCAGTCGAGGTTGGGTGGATATGTTGTTGGGGATCATTATTGTCAAAAAGGGCAACAGAGACAGTAAACGGCTGCCCTGCATGGAGAGAAGTGTGGGGTGTAGGAGAGAGAATTTCTACCTGGAGCCGTGTTTCCTCAAGTACATACATCTGTGCGTGAGGGTCGCCGGTCAGGATCGTATAGGTACCTGAGGCATTGAAGCGTTGGACAGCCATCTGATCGAATTGATAGTGGATGTCCTCGGCCTCGTTCAACAGATCCTGAGTGGGAACAGGTTGCTGATCGGGACCCAGCAGAGTGACTGGAAAGGCCGCACTATTGCTCAGGAAGGCGATAAAATCGATCTGTCGGGCATACGTATCGACAGAGAACTGGTGTTTCTGGTCTGTCGCGACAAATTTTAAGTGCTGCCAGCGTGCATACATCTGTAAGACAGGAGCGGCCAGCTGGGTCGGGTCGGTCACATCCTGATAGGAACCATTCGTTTCAGTCGCCACAGCCTGGAGAAACGTCTGGGTATAGGTAGGAACCTGATTGCCCAGGCCAAACGTATTGATCGGCACCCCGTGCGTACAGAAGGCAGGAGTATCTCGCTGTTCGATTGTCGCGATTTGTTGTGTCCCCTGCTGATCTGTGGGTAAAAACGGCTGACCATCTGTAATCAGCATGACCTCGGACCCCATTGGATACCCGTTTTGTGCCAGTGATCTGGTTGCTTGCTCTACAGCATATTGAGTGGGTGTATCTCCATTAAGCGCATTTTTTTGTGCTTCAATCTGCGTTTGCAGGTGTGTGCGTGCGCCCGGTTGAGCGAGATCGAAGGGACCAAGTTGGGGTAGCTGTGGTGTTGTGCCGCTGAAAAAGATAACCGTCATGCGTCCGGGCCAGAGGTTCGCCAGAATCCTTGTCACGCTGGTACTATACTCGTCGGGATCGGTCTGTGCCAGGCTCAAAGAGCGATCGAGCAAAACAATTAAGAGCGAATGGTTATCGGGTGTAGAGGTCGTCTGACAGGAAGTTGATCGAACAGTGGCCAGCTCGTGGCCAGCTTTGCCTGCTTGAAGCGGCAGCAGAGTGCCAGAGAGAAACAGACAGCCTAAATAGATGAGCATAGAAGGCATGTTCAGCCAGAGCACGCGTTTGAACATTGATCCTTCCCCTTTTGTGAACATAGAATTCTTTAAATAACGAGAACCTTGTTTTGTTGTCGAATAGAGCGACAGATATATTATATGACAAACAAATGTTCCTTGTAGACGCCGACGAACTAGACGCCAATGAACTGAAACTCGTAGCGTTCAGAGACAGAAAGGAAGGGAAGGGCAAGAATAAGTATTGCAAAGCTTTGGTAGGTATGGTATGATGGACATAGTTCAGAGAGGTTCATATTTACATATTGAGTTAACCTGAACAGATGAGCGTGAAAGCGCTCTACAAGCCATGCCGGCGTGGCGGAACGGTATACGCGTCTGTCTCAAAAACAGATTCCTGCAAGGGATTGAGGGTTCGAATCCCTCCACCGGCATAACTCCAAATGTAAAAGCTACCTCAAAGCGCTCTACAAGCCGCACGAGATAGCTTTTTTGCTTGCCTCAAACCACCTGTTACAGCAGTTGTACAGCAGTAGCACCTACTCTTTTAAAAGATCATCCAGACGCCCAGACGCACCGCTTTGCAGCGTTGGAAGCATATGCGAATAGATATCCAGCGTGATAGAAATGTTGCTATGGCCAAGAATTTCCTGAACTACTTTCGGATGCATGTTTTCAGCAAACAATAAGGACGCGACACTATGACGCAGATCATGAAAGCGGATATCTGGCAATCCAGCCTGTTTAAGGAATGTCTTGAGAACCTGCAAGATATCGCGTGTCGGGTTTAAATGAGTTCCGATCGATGTGCAGAAGACATAATCATGATCCTCCCATGCTTCACCAACCTTTTCCCGTTCAATGGCTTGCCGTTCGCGATGTTGTCGTAACGCTTCCAACGCAAAAGGTGCAATGATAATCGTTCGTCTACTCTTCGCAGTCTTGACTTCTGCCTCTACATACCCCTTCCCTGGCAGCTTACTTGGCACTCGTGACAGAATACGCTGAACACGTAACATCCCTTTCTCGACATGAATATCTTGCCATTTGAGTCCCATGATCTCGCCACGCCTCAAACCAGTTGCCAACTCCAAAGAGAATAATGCTTCTAGACGATGACCACGCGCCGCTGTGAGCAACTTGCGCACCTGCTCAACGCTCAGGGCTTGCCCTTCATAATGTGCTTTGCGAGGAGCATCAACAAGCTCACAGACGTTACGCGAAACCAGTCCCCATCTCACCGCTGCATGAAGCGCTTTATGCAGCACATTATGGAAATGATGAACCGTTGTTGAAGAAAGCCCCGTTGCTAATTGTTGTGCATAAAAAGCTTGCACCTGCTGGGGTGACAACTTCGCTAACTGATATTTCCCAAGTGCAGGAATGATATGAAGCCTGACTACTTCCTCATAGCGCTCATATGTCCGAGGACGAACAC
>DAOTTJ010000098.1:0-41287 GCA_034437695.1 Ktedonobacteraceae bacterium | reverse complement strand
GCGTTCTATCAGGTGCGCTTGAAAAACGTGAAAAACGGGAGAATTCTGGAGCAACGCTTCAACGCTTCAGAAGAGGTTGAATCCGTCCGCGTGGAGCACCAGAACTGGCAGTTCCTTTATGTCGATAGTGACACCAGCTATATTTTTATGAATACCGAAACCTTTGACCAACAGCCCGTCGAGAGAGAGCGTCTAGGCGATGGGGTGAAGTTTCTCAAGGAGCAAGATGTGGTAGAGATGCTGGTCGATGGGGAAATAATTATCGCTATCGAATTGCCTAATTTCCTCGAACTGGCTGTTGAGAGCGCTGAACCCGGTGTGCGTGGTGATACCGCTAATAACGTCACCAAGCCTGCAACGTTGGAGACTGGGGCTGTAATCAACGTGCCGCTTTTCATCAATCCCGGCGATCGCATCCGTATTGATACGCGTTCGGGTCAGTATGTTGAGCGAGTAAAGCGCTAGAGGTGTACAAATCGAGGGCGATGCACGATGCATCGCCCTCAAAAATTGCGATTGAAAGCGACTCATTACGATTGTTCAGGGTTCTGCTGGAGTTAGCTGTAGAGAGTGCCGAGCCGGGTCGATAGATGAGCAGAGAAAGAAAGACGTTGCGGTCACCAGTGAAGGGCGGCCCACAGGTGGGGTCCGAGCACGAAGAGACCGATGACAATCGCCAGGATTGCATTGAGTAGAACGGCTCCAGCAGCTACATCTTTGGCGATCCGGGCCAGTGGATGGTAGTCGGGTTGCGCGAGGTCGACGCAGATTTCGCAGATGGTATTGAACATTTCAGAGATGACGACGCCAGTAATGGCGACATAGAGGAGAGCGAACTCGCTGGCCGAGAGGTGCAGGAGGATGCCCGCCAGCGTGACCACGAGAGCGGCAACGAAGTGAAAGCGCATGTTGCGCTGGGTGCGCAGGGCGTACCAGAGGCCATGAAAGGCATAGCCGAAGCCAGCGATGAACCTGGCGAACTCGCTTTTCTCTTTCTCGCCGGGCAGATGAAACTGACTCATGCCTCGGCTTTCTCTGCTTGCCTGTGCAGGATCGCGGTTTGCAGGCGGACCATCTCCGTATAGCCAGCCTCGGTCTGGTCGTCGTAGCCCAGAAGATGCAGCACTCCGTGGCAAAGCAAGAAGAGAAATTCATACGAAGGAGCGTGGTTGGCGGTCAGGGCCTGACGCTCGACCGTGGGCCAGGAGATAGCGATATCGCCGAGATTGGTCGTCAGCTCTGCGGGAGTGACAAAGAGTGGTCGAGCCGTCTGAACGGGGTCGGGAGCGGCATCTTCAGCCGGGTCCGCAGTCTGCCAGAGATAGGGCGCAGGTGCATCTACCAGCGGCGCTTCGAGTAAAGGGAAAGAGAGTACATCGGTCGGTTTGTCCTGCTGGCGAAATTGACTGTTCAGCGCCTGTATCTGTGTGTCGTCCATGACCAGCAGGCTCAGGCTTACCGGTTGGTGGATATTAACGGCGTGGAGTGTTTGCCTGACCAGCAGCTCGGCGTCCAGTTGCTGCAAGAGAGTGGTCACGGTGAGATCGGTATGCGCGTCGCCGGTATCGATAGATATATCGAGTATAGGCTCGCTGCTTAATGCCTGCCCTGAATCGTCCATAAATGTCCTCAGTGGTGCTAAAACAAGAAAAGGCCCGCGTCTCTACCCGAGTTTATTTGTAGGGAGAGGCGGGCCTGAGATAGAGTGTTAAAAGTTTAGCTTTTCCGCGCCATTTTACGCCGCTTGGCGGCGTCTTTACGTTTGCGTTTCACACTTGGCTTCTCATAATGTTCGCGGCGGCGTGCTTCAGCCAGAATCCCTTCTTGTTGGATCTTGCGGCTAAAACGTTTTAGTGCTGTCTCAAACGATTCATTTTCGCCAATTTTGACTTGCGTCACCAGAAATCACCCCTCTCAAGTCCGATTTGAGGCGGCGCATCGTTTCGACACATTGCAGCGTTCAAGTTATGGATCGTCGCTCGTGGACCTGCCTACAAATTATAGTTCAGGTCAATTAAACCTGTCAAGATTCGGCGTTCCAGCTCTGCTCAAGCCGGCGGCTTTCGCCCACGCTGCCGGGGTTTGGGTGTGCGAGCGCGGCGGCTTATGTGGCATGAACGCTGGCCAGAGACGAGTGAGCTGTCTGACTGCTTTCTACCGATGCTTGAGTCGTGATTGTCCCTAAGCGAATGAGGGCGATAATCAGCAACGCCAGCAGGTTGGTCATGCTGTGGTCGTAGAGATCATCTACCAGATTATGCACACAGACTGTGATAATCGCTGCCATCAGGCCGATGGCCAGCGCACGGTCGTTGGTCAGTCGGCCAAAAGCTTCAAAGCGTTGCTGGCGGCGATAGTGGCGCATAAAGCTAAATGGATGGACGAGCAGGCGCAGTTTATTGGGTGTACCCAGGGGAGCCGGGATACGCTCTTTTGTGCGCGGCAGGTGTGTTCTGGCGAGCCAGTAGCATCGACTAATGGTGCGAACGGCGCTCCCGCCCGCGACCAGCAGAGATAGAACGAAACACAGATAGACGACGAGGCCGATTGTGCCGGTCTCGGCGGCAATATTGATGTAGTAGTTATGGGCCTGGCCGAGTGAATTGACAAAGATAGTTACATAGTAGCTGGCATAGGCATCGGGGTAGTTGCCGATGCCCACGCCCAGCAGAGGATGAGCTGCATACATACGCAGACCGGCGATCCAGTGGGCCAGGCGTTCGGCGGTAGAATAGTCCTGCGAGCTGGGAGCCGTGAGCGAGATCCCTGTCAGGCCGAGGAAGCGATTGAGCTGGTTGAATAGAGAGAGCGGGACCAGCCCGGCGAGCATGCCTTCAACCAGCGCAAAAATCGCGACAATCACGACGCGCATCCAGGCGTGGAGACGTTGGAAGCCCATCAGCAGAATAAAAAGCAGAGCCGCGATCAGGGCTACCTGACCGCCGCGCGACTGCGTCAGGTAGAAAGCACCGCCGATAAGGCAGGTAGCCAGCACGGCGGTCGAGCGGGTCAGCCAGTTGCGACCGAGCAAGGCGAGGGTCAGAACAACCACGAGCGCCATATTCAGATAGCCTGCGTAGGGGTTGGGCTGGTCAAAAGTGCCGTAGACGCGCAGATTGAAACTGCGGATAAACGAAGCGGGTCCGAGTCCAAGAATTGCCTGAATATAGCCGTAGAAGGCCTGTGAGATAGCGGCCAGAACGAGAAAAGCGACCAGTGTCCAGAGCTCGCGGCGTGTGCGCAGATACTGCGAGCCGAGGAGGATAAGGGTGAGAAATTCCAGCCACTTAAAAATCTCCTTCAGGCTGTCTTTTTTGCTGATCGCGATGGTTACCGAGAGGAACATCACAGCAATCAGAGCCACGGTAGCCAGAACCAGGTAGCGGGGCAACATGCTCTTTGTCCTATCGCGGGGACCAGACGTATGCATAGAAGCGGGCAGGGTCCAGCTCATCAACCAGGCAACCAGCAGAAAACCGACCAGGATATCGGCGAGATTCAAGCGCAGGCCAGCCAGGGAGACAAAGTCGAGCGACCCCCAGGGGACAGCTATTGCTGTCAGGTAGAGGGCGAGACGTGGGCGCAGGATGGTCCAGATCAGGATCACCAGATAGAAAGGAATGCGCAGATTCCAGGGCAGGGGAGGAACCAGGAGCAGAATGATCGTCAGCGCAGCACCAAGCACCCCTAGCAGCGTAGGGGCGGCCAGAGAGGCACGCGCCTGGCGATATTTCTCCTGCACAAACAAAAGTACGCGAGAGGATTGCGATCCACTCGCCCTGGTAACACTCATAGATCCACTCACTTTTCTCAAGAAAGATCAGGCTTTTGACGAAAGCGTATTCAGGTCGAGAAGCTGACTACTAAACCATTCGATAGTCAGGCGTAAACCCTCTTCTTTAGAGACGCGCGGCTCCCAGCCCAGGATAGTTCTAGCCTTATTAATATTAGGTCGCCTGCGTTCAGGATCGTCAACGCGACTGGTCTCAAACTGCACAGAAGAAGAAGCTTCGCACAGATGAATGATGGTCTGGGCAAACTCCAGAACGGTGTGTTCCTCGGTATTGCCGAGATTAAACACCTCACCGCTCGTCTGTGGGCGGAACATCGCACGTAGCAAGCCTTCAACTAGGTCGCTCACATAACAGATGCTGCGCGTTTTGTTGCCGTCGCCATAGATGGTCAGCGGTTCATTTTTCAAAGCGTGAGTGATGAAATTCGGGATCATACGTCCGTCGTCCATCTGACTGTTAGGACCATACGTATTAAAGATCCGCACGATACGCGTATTGACGTTAAAGTGTCGGAAGTACTCCATCGTCAGCGTTTCGCCGAGACGTTTGCTTTCGTCATAACAGGCCCGCGGGCCAATGGGGTTGACGTTGCCCCAGTACTCCTCGCGCTGTGGGTGCTCCAGGGGGTCGCCGTAGGCCTCAGACGTAGATGTATAGAGAAACCGGGCGTTCTGTTTGTGGGCCTGTTGAAGCATCTGATGAGTTCCCTGGCTATTGACCATAATCGTAGCAATCGGGTTCTCAAGATAGCCAACGGGGCTGGCCGGACTGGCCATATGAAAGATCGCCTCGGCTTCAAAGCTAAATGGTTGTGTGACATCGTGCCGTAAAAAAGTAAAATGTGCATGGGGATAGAGGGGAGCAATATTCTTCTCTGAACCAGTTATCAGATTATCTACACAAAGAACTTCATGACCTTCCGCGAGCAGACGCGCACAAAGATGGGAGCCAATAAAACCTGCTCCGCCAGTCACAACTATTTTCAATGGACGGGACCTCCAAATACTGAAATGAAAAAATGCAAGTCCTGTGAAAAACATTCTACAGGCAATAAGAAAGAGAGCATTTCTCCATCCAGTTCCGTTCTTGCTTTTGTCCTGAGCATGCCAGTGGTTCTCGCCACCAGCTTGTTTTTTATAGGATGCAGGGCCAGAATTGCCTGTAAGTGGTGCAAAGCACCATGATTGTACCAGTATACTTTATTGTCAGGCGTTTTGCCTATACCTGGGGTAACAAGATAGGACTGTCAGACCTGGAGTGGAAGGGTTCACAGCACCTATCTCACAGGGTGGGAAGGGAGTTGAAGAAGGAAAACACCTTGCAGAAGTCTGTGGGCCTGTACAAAAGTCCAGTTGACAAGAGGGAGACGGAGAAACGATACTAAGAACATAAGAGGCTGCTTTATTGCTTTTTATTGATTGATTTTCAAAGGACGATCTTCTATATGGCTCTCGATATCGACTTTTTCCGTAAGGTCATGGGACAGTTCGCGACGGGGGTGACCATCGCCACGACACACGGGCAGAGCGGTCCAGCCGGGTTGACGGTGAATTCGTTTACTTCTGTTTCTCTCCGCCCTCTGCTGGTGCTGATATGCGTCGATGTGCGTAGCCAGGCGCTCCCCTTTTTGCGGGAAAGCGGAGTTTTTGCTATCAATATATTGACGCAGGAGCAGGAGAGGCTGGCCAATCTTTTTGCCACGCCGTCAGAGGAACGTTACACCTTCTTTGGTCATGTGCGCTATGCATCCGCGGTTACAGGCGCACCGATTATAGAGGAGACGCTGGGTTTTATCGATGCGCGGATAGTGACCGAGTATCCTGGTGGGGACCACATCATTTTTCTGGGACAGGTGGAGGCGATGGGCTACGAGGGCCAGGTCTTTTTTGCACCGGATGCCAGTCAGGAGCAGAGCACCTTACCCCAGTCAGCCGGTACACCGGACCTCGCCAGCCACAATGGTCACGAGCAGCCTCCCGCGCCGGAGAGTTTTCCGCTGCTCTACTATCGGGGCAAGTATCGCCACATCTCCGATCACTACCACCACGAGCATCCAGAGATACCATCTCCCCAGGCGGTTCAGTCAGATGAACATGCATGAATTGGGGAGTGAGGAACAGGCACAAGCGCTCTATGCCTTACAAGAGCGCATTCGGCAATGCCGCCTGTGCCAGCAAGAGGGCTATATTCCAGTGGCCCACCCGCTGACCAGTGGTCGCCCAGAGGATCGGGTGATGGTGATTGGCCAGGCTCCCGGCCATCGTTCTGTGGCCAAAGGTCGCTCGTTTAGTGGACCAGGTGGCAGTATCTTGCAGAAATGGCTGGAGCTGGCGGGCTTTCCCGCGAACTATTTACACGAACACACCTACCTGAGTTCGCTTACGCATTGTGACCCTGGACGCAACCCGCGCGGCGATGGCGACCGCCGTCCTTCGCCCGCTGAGCTGACCCTGTGTCGGCCCTTTCTTGAGGCCGAGCTGCGCCTGCTTCGTCCACGTGTGGTCCTCCTCGTTGGCGCGATGGCGATCGAAGCATTCTATGGCAAAACGCGCCTGGACGCAGTGATTGGAACAGCACAGGAACGCGCTGACATGCATCTTCTGCCTTTACCACATCCCTCGGGGGTCAGCCGCTGGCTGCTTGATCCCGCACACCAGGCTCTGCTCCACCAGGGACTCGACATTCTAAGAAACTGGCGCGTACGCTATAACCTCTAACTAACGCAACACGCTTGCAGGTTGGTTCTACAAGGCACCCGATCTCCCTCAAGCTCACAATTTGGACGCATGAAAAGAGCCAGCCAGAGGGTGTGAGCTGCTTGCCTGGCTGGCTAGATAAACGTCTGTTTTAATACGAACGAGCAAAGATAGCTTCGCACGTGGCGGGTTTGCCGGTGTAGATACACTTCCCCTGAACGCCGCCCTCGGGCTGATCGAACGGGATCACGCGGAGTGTGGCTTTGGTCTCCTCTTTGATAGCAGTCTCGGCGGCGCTATCTTCAGCCCATTTGACGCGGACAAAGCCCCGTTGCTCGGCGATAATCTCCTTAAACTCGCCGTAACTCTCGGTGGTATAGGTTTTATCGCGCCTGAAGGCCAGAGCACGCTGGTACATAGCCTGCTGAACCTCCTCCAGGAGCGCGGGCAGGCGCTGCTCCAGACCCTCGACCGGCACAGCCTCTTTGGAGCGCGTATCGCGGCGTACGAGCATGACATTATTGTTCTGTACGTCGCGTGGACCAACCTCCATGCGCACCGGCACGCCACGCATCTCCCACTCGTTGAATTTCCAACCAGGTGTATTCTCGGTCCAATCAACTTTGACGCGTACCTTACCCTTGAGCTGCCTCTCGACGCGCTCGACGAGTCCACTCACCAGCGACTTCTCCTGCTCCTTGCGCCAGATCGGCACAATCACCACCTGGTAAGGAGCCAGGCGTGGCGGCAACATTAAACCATTTTTATCGCCGTGGACCATGATCAGACCGCCGATCATCCGCGTGCTCATCCCCCAGCTAGTAGTCGAGCAATATTTGCGCTGACCATCGGCGTCAAGAAACTGGATATCGAAACCACGGGCGAAATTCGTGCTCAGGTTGTGGCTGGTGCCGGACTGTAAGGCCTTGCCGTCACCCATCATAGCCTCAATCGAGTAGGTACGCAGAGCGCCAGCGAACTTCTCGTTCTCGCTTTTGCGACCTGGGATCACCGGAATAGCCGCTTCCTCCTCGGCAAAAGAGCGATAGACCTCTAACATCTGAAGCGTGCGCTCCTCGGCCTCATCGAGCGTACGGTGAGCGGTGTGACCCTCCTGCCAGAGAAACTCGGAGGTACGCAAAAAGAGCATGGTGCGCCTCTCCCAACGCATCACATTGTTCCATTGATTGAGCAGCATCGGCAGATCGCGATAGCTTTGAATCCATTTGGCGAAACTCTGACCAATGATCGTCTCGCTGGTCGGACGAATGGCCAGCGGCTCCTCCAGCTCCTCACCACCACCGCGCGTCACCCAGGCGAGTTCGGGCGCGAAGCCCTCGACGTGCTCGGCCTCTTTCTCCAGAAAGCTACGCGGGATCAATAGCGGGAAGTAGGCATTTAAGACGCCGGTCTCTTTAAAACGGGCGTCCAATAGCCGCTGCAAATTCTCCCAGATCGCATACCCATAAGGGCGAATAATCATACAGCCACGCACAGGAGCGTAGTCGGCCAGCTCGGCTTTGCGCACGATCTGGTTATACCACTGTGAAAAATTATCTTCCTGATCGACAAGTTCTTCGACTAATTTTTCTTCGTTTGCCATCTTGTGTACCTCTCAATGTATAAAAACATGCAATAAAAAAACTCGCCCTACCTAAGGACGAGCCTCAATACCCGTGGTACCACCTTGTTTGGATCAAAACAATCTGATCCCTCTTCACGCGATCGTGCTAACTAACTGTGTGATCGCTGCTATCCAGTTAACGGTGGAGGCCCGGCCAGTTCTTCACTGGCGCTTACAGGTGGGTTCAACAGAGTATCCATACGCCGCCTTCCACGCTCGCGGCTCGCTGAGTGGCTTCCCGATGTCTACTGGTCCTGTTCAACGCATTTTACAATTTTTGTCTGGTTGTGGCAGATGATATATGATCTGTTGCACGCTGTCAAGTGCGCGAGGGTTGCTTAAAAGTTTTTTAGTTCGTCCACTCGAAAGACTCTGCTGGCGAATTCGTCGCGCTTCTTTGCCCACCTGTCCGCCTTTTTGATTGTGAATGGGTTTTACATGACAGAAAATAGTATATTCGATAAAGAATAGCATTTGCCAGCAGAGTTCAGAGTTGTAGGTGCTTATAGAAAAAACGGGGAGCATATGCTATAGTACGACCATTCTGAGAAAAGAGGAAAGACTGTACGATGGACGAACAAGAGAAACACAAACGACGCTTCAATCTACGCCTGGAAGGTAGTCTGGGGGCCGGGATTGCACTGGGCATTGGCGCAGGCGGCGCGACTGGTGCGGCTCTGGGCAATGTTTTTGTGGGCGGCCTGATCGGTCTGATAGCTGGCGCTCTGCTGGGTCTGGCGATTGGCAATGTCAAAAAACCCGAAGAATAGAGAGAACGTACTTGCATACATCGGTCTTGTACCACTTCCAGAAAATGTTATATTGTCCATTTTGAAAACAGAAACCCTCAAAGCCTATCAAGGCATGGCATTCGAAATGACCATGATTAAGGGGCTAACAGAAAGTTCCATAGGAAAGCTTGCTACATTAAGCGAAACAATGGAAAAGCGCTTTAATGCTGTAGACACTCGTTTTACCACCCTCGAAGCAGAACTTCTAGAGCATAAAACCCTCCTTACTCAAATCCTCGCACGCCTCCCAGAAAAGCCCTAACTCACCGACCAGGCGCAGCCTAATAAAGAAAGATCCAGGTGAAATTTCTACACCTGGATCTCTTTTTGTCTTCAAACCCGAGCGGGCTTTCTCTCTCTTTTCGACCCATGTAGTAGTAAAAACTGAAAATGCGACAAAATACGAGTTTCAAACCCGACCAACACCATCATCTGCTTTCTAGAGATATTCCTTTTGTGCCGCTTCTCAAGCCATGCGAGAGGCTACGTTCAACGTAGCAACACCACCTCCCTCTCGCAAAAACCTGTCTCTCATAAAGCCACTCACCAGAAGTGTACAGCACGGCCAACAGCAAAGCAACTCCAAGAACATACCGACTCTACAAGCCGATCAGGCAGTTAAAAGCGGTATATCTCGACAGCAGAACTGACAGTGTACATACTACAAAAGTAGATTGAAAGCAACGCGTCAGATCTAACAGGCTAAACTCGGAAGCCAATTCACATACCGACAGAAAAATCCTCTATTTTAACGGAGTATTTCCTCTGACAGTACTGTACACTTTTGCTAGAGAAGAAAAGAGAGTGGGGCTATTCCCAATCGAATGTGACATAGCTCTTCTGAAAAAGCGGCAACAGGCTGAGAATGTGCAAATAACGAGGTACGTGAAAGAGGGTGCGCGATGCCAACTGATTATCCACAGTATAACACTGGTGCAACTGGTCTGGAGAAGGGTGCTGATGGAGAGATGGCGCTCTTAGAGATCCAGGATCGCTTATTGACTGAACTGATAGGCGGCCTCTTTCCAGAAAGACGACAGAACTTCGGCGGCTTCACACGCGTACTGGATATAACCACCGGCTCGGGAGATTGGGCAGTAAACGTCGCCCAGGAAAACCCGCAGATCGAGGTCACCAGCCTCAGTAGCCAGCAAAAGATCCGCACACGCACAATGGTTCAGGCTGAAGCACGCGGCACAGAGAATATTCAGGCGCTGCTTCTATCGGAGAAAAAACTCCCACTCCCTTTTCACGAGAACACCTTTGACTTGGTCAACGCGCACCTGCTCTATCCGCTGCTTCTCAGCGCAGAGTGGCCAGTATTTATCGCCGACTGTCTGCGTATTACACGTCCCGGCGGCTATCTGCGCTTGACTGAATCAGAGTGGGGAGTGACCAATAGTCCCGCGCTGGAAAAGCTCAGCAGCCTCTTTGTGCAGACGCTAAAAAAGGCTGGACTGGGTCTTTCACCCGATGGCAGGCATATCGGCGTGGTGCCAATGCTGAGCTATCTGCTGGAACAGGCGGGATGGAGCGAGGTTACGCGCCGGACCTATCTGAGCGACTCCTTTATGGGACCGCAGATCGCAAGCGATCCCGCGTTACGGCTTGATCTGGTCCTGCATTTTTTTGCGCCGCTGATCTCTAAATACAAGGTTGCTAGCCATAAGGCGATTGAAGAGCTATCCAGGTCGGCAATCATCGAACTGGGAAGCGAGAGCTTCTGTGGCTCCGAGCTGTTCCTGACCGTGTACGGACATAAAATCAAGCCCACCTGCACATCCAGCTAGCACTGTCTGCGCTTCCAACGCCGGTACATTACTTCGTCGCCAAGACTTAAAAAACCCCACGTAGTGAAACCGTGGACAATCACTACCAGCAGCAGCGACCAGGGTCTGGGCTGGACGATATAGAGCGTGCTGAATAAAATACCAGCCAGGCCGACACCAGCAACGCTGCGCCAACTCCACTTGCCCAGGCGATGGTAAAGCGTGTAGACGACAGTGCTGACCAGCCAGCCCCAGCCAACCCACCCGGTCCATTGCGTGACGACCATCAAGAGAAAACCACGAAAAAAGAACTCCTCTACCGGAGCATTGATACACAGGTAAAAGCAACCCTGCACTATATGATCGCTGACCGTAGGCCAGCGAAACCAGGGACCCACAACCAGGATGCGATACGTGACGGCAAACGCCCCCATGCCCAGACCAATCAGTAGACCCAGGAGCAACTGCACCGGCCAGTTGGTAAGGGACAGGCCAAGAAAACTGAACGGCAAGCCCAGAAACTTGATATAGATGAAAGGAGCCAGGCTCATGGGCAACAGACGGAGCAGAACATCAGGCCAGATCCAGCGCCAGGATGTAGCAACCGTCGAACGCGCAATGTGGGCCGAGTCGAGATGGGACACGTGCGCTCCTCTCCGGGGTAAAAACGTGTTTTTTGGCTTGGTGGCGATCATCGTCATAGATATCTTGCTTACTTTCCATATGTTAAGAATGTTAATGGTTGTTTAACGGAATGTTAAGTAAGTATACTATGCACGTCTGAATTTAGCCAGAGTCGTGAATCTGAAACAATCCGCTCGAAGCTTAGAGCGGCTTCAGAAGCAGACAAAAACCTATGCAATAAAGAGATTTCAGGTGTAAAAATCCAGTACTCGTTCCAACCCATCCCTAACCTCTGCACGTGGCAGCCCACCTTTCACCAGTTCATCGTCACTTTTGCGCAGCAGCCTTCGATAAAATGCTTCGCTACGCGTCCGCAGTTCCACGAGGATTTCCGCCACTTCCAGGCCCTCGTCTACCTCGGCCTCTAACATATCCCATAAGGTGTCTTCGGCCAGCACATAGCGACCCGTCGCCTCAAAATACCAGAATAGCAGGAGTCCAGACTGCGGGGGTATCTCATACGCAGCCAGTTTGCTCAGCAGGTCTTCTATCTCCTCAACCGGCTCAACCGCCTTCTGGCTCTTCTGCTGAGAGAGCGCCTCGAGGAAGAGTTTAAGTGCCTTGAGATAACTATAATAGCTCGCCTGCTCATCGTGCTGGTCTGCAAAGAGTTCTCCCTCGACTTTAAACAGAGTAGCCACCAGCCAGCATTTATCGACGTTCAGGCTATCAAAGGTGGTGAGCAGGGAGAGCAGCATTTCATCGGAGACCGAGTGAAGAAAACCACGCCCCATACCTAACGTCTGTTTAAACTGTTCATCGAGCAGTGCATAGGCCGCTGTATAGTCTTTGATCTGGCGCTTATAGACGATCTGAGCCAATGCCCGCCCGATGTCTTCAAAGACGCGCAGGATATAATCTTTCTGTGACATGGTTTTCTACCCGCTGAAAATGGCCAGTTGCGCTCTCTATACAGGATTGCCAATTTTCATCTTTTTCCCTGGCTATACCATTACTCTGCTCCTGTTTTGCCTGTTTTGCCGGAGACAAAACAGGCAAAACAGAAGAAAAAGTGTACTGGGGACACCCCAGATTACCTGTCCCCCGGACAGGGTGCCGGTTAAGGGCAGCAGCCCTTAACCATCCCGCTTTTCACTGCACGTCAGTTTTCCAGATTCCCTGCGGCCGATCAGCGGGCAAGCGCTCGCTCGAGGCGAGTAAGCGTCCGCTCGCGTCCCAGCACTTCGATCATCTGGAAAAGTGGAGGTGTGGCTTTGCGCCCACTCACAGCGACACGAATTGCGCCCAGAAGCTGACCCGGTTTCAAGCCTAATTCGATCATCAGCGCCCGCAGGTGCTCCTCTAGAGAGGCATGCTCCCAGGTTGGGAAGTCCTTGAGCAGCTCGTGTGTTCGTTGCAGAGCCACGCGAGTCTGCGCCTCGTCCATACCTTTTTGCATCAGCGGAGTCTCGTATTCCCAATCCTCTGTATAAAAAAACGAGACAGCGTGTGCGGCCTCGCCCAGCATACGCAGCCGTTCCTGCTCCAGACTCAAGACGCGCTGTGTATAGTCGACATCCAGGGGACGCGCGATCGTGTCGGGCAGGCCACCAGCGGCGGCTGGTCGCTCCATATACGGGAGTGTGCGCTTCGTCATCTCCGCAATCGCGAGTTTGCGAATATACACACCGTTCATCCAGGCCAGCTTTTCTGTATCGTAGATAGCGCTGGAAACGCTGACGCGCTCCAGATTAAACGCCTCGATCAACTCTTCACGCGTGAAAAGCTCGGTCTTATCGTCGTAGGACCAGCCGATCAAGGCTAGAAAATTGAAGACTGCCTCGGGCAAAAAGCCCTGCGTCTGGAGTTCTTTCCAGTCGGGTGCGCCACGACGTTTACTGAGTTTGCGCTTATCTTTCCCCAGCACATCGGGCGCGTGATAGATCAGAGGGATCGGCCAGTTGAAAGCACGCCAGATCTGCATATGGAGTGGTGCGCTGGAGATCCATTCCTCAGCGCGGATCAGATGAGTGATCTCCATCAGATGATCGTCAATCACGTGTGCCAGATGATAGGTTGGGAGTCCACTCGATTTTAGGATAATCGCATCGTCGATATCGGTGTTTCTAAAGGTGATATCCCCGCGCAACTCATCGTGAACGGTCGTCTCGCCCTCTATCGGCATAGCAAAACGCACCGTCCAACGCAATCCCTCGGCCTCGCGGGCGGCGCGTTCCTCGGCAGTCAAGAACCGACAACGGTGGTCGTAGCGCGGTGGCAGCTTACGCGCCTGCTGATCCCGACGCATCTCCTCCAGACGCTCTGGCGTACAGTAACAGCGATAGGCGTGACCAGACTCAAGTAGCTGGTTAGCGTATTGGAGATAGAGCGCCCGACGACTGGTCTGGTAATACGGACCGTATGGTCCACCCACCTCGGGGCCTTCATCGATATCCATACCCAACCAGCGCATACCCTCTAACAAAAACTCGACAGTCCCCTCTTCAGTGCGCAGCGTATCGGTATCTTCGATCCTCAGAATAAACGTTCCGCCTGTTTTGCGAGCATAGAGCCAGTCAAAAAGGGCCGTGCGATACCCACCAATATGCATCAAACCAGTGGGACTGGGTGCAAAACGCACACGCGGCTTTTTGTCCTTCGTCAAGACAGACTCGATCTCTCTACGACCGTCCGTTAGCGCCATAAAAACCTCTTCTCAATCAACGCGACTACTATGACCTTGTTTCCACAATCTCTCTGGTCTGCCCAGGACAGACAGAAGCGTGCGCTCTGTAGGAGTGCGAGTGCCAGGCACAGTGAGCACATTATCTGCTTCTTTTGCCAACGATAGATCACCAGGTAAACGGAGATTCCAGAGGATAGGCCTTCCTGCGCTCTGATTATAGCACAGGCTTGACTTTTTGGGCAAGGCTGCCCCCCTCTTTCACCCAGGGTTGCTGCAACGTCCGCCCTGGCCGCCTGCGGCGGGCAAAAGAGGAAAAGGAAGTTTTTGCGCGGACTTGTGCAGAGAGCAACACTCTCGCTTTGCCGTTTGTCTTCTCGACTTTGCAGTTGAGCAATGGGTAGAAGAGATCTTTTTTGGCACGTATGCGTTTCATATCAGAGGAGCACATACGTCTTCTTTGTAAGAGAGGGGGTTCCCACTCCGTTGGATCTGGTTCTATATGAAGTGGGAGCACTAAAGGCAGTGTATCTCTATAGGGGAAGACAGTCGCTCTATCGCAAGCAGCCCGGCGACCATGTTGCTGCCGATGAACAGCTTGCGCAGAGAGAAACAGACGTACTGCTTTCACGCTTTATCGCATATGGGCGACGAAGCATTCTGACCTGGAAAAACGGGCAGGATTAATGATGGGTAGACAACAACCACATAACGGTGTTTTTGGACCTGAAGATTATAATCAGCCTACTGAACCATTGGAGCGCGTCGTTCCTCCGGTGCAGATACCACCTATTTACTCACAGCAAAGCGCGGTCCCTGCACAACAAAGCACGATCTATACTCAACCAGAACCGTCTCCCGCCTATCCCTATGCCGCACCCTCACACGCACAGGTCTATCCTGTGCTCCCGCCCGAGACGCGATACGCGCCTGAAACACAACGTCCGCCCGGCGGTCAGGGCCGCTACAGGCGAACAAGGCGGCGCAAGAGTCCCTTGCCTGCGCTGGCGGGTCTGGTTTTTTTTCTGATCCAGCTCATCCTGCTGGGACGTGTAGCCTGTATGTTCCTGAGCGTTTCAGCAACCAACATCTGGCTCGCCCTCCTGTTCGCTACCAGCGATCTCCTGGCCTGGCCTGCCCGCTGGTTAGCCTCTCATCTGAATCTTTCCCTGCTCGCAGGAACACAATTGCTCGTCTATATGGAGTTCTTGGTGATCATCCTGGCCTACGGGTTGTTTGCCCGACTCCTGGTGCGGTTCTTGAAGTTTGTGATGAACTGAGCAAGAAGACAAGAAAAGCGCGGACAGGCAACGGATGTTACCTGTCGACGCTTTTTTGAGGGACGAATTGTGCGCGATAAACAAACGAGCCTGAGCGCGACGAGTCAGAGCGCAGGCCTCACTCATCTTACTCCTTGCCAAACTCGTCCAGCACATCCAGACTATTAATAAAATCACGATATGCGTCCAGATTATCGTCTTCGCCGGGCTGCGCAAGATTAGGCCTGGCAGGAAAGTGCTCCTCGTTATTCTCTAAGGCTACTCCGACTCGATCCAGAACGCTCTCCTCGACAAAGATTGGTGTTTTTGTACGCACAGCTAGGGCGATGGCATCGCTGGGGCGCGAATCGACCTCGACATGCCGACCGGCCATATCTAGTACAATGCGTGCATAAAAGATATCGTCGACTAAATCCGAGATCACCACGCTCTCGATGGTGGCCCCCAGATCATGAATCACGTTTTTCAACAGGTCATGCGTGAGCGGCCTGAGCGAACTTGTACCCTGTAGTTCAATCGCGATGGCATATGCTTCAGGATGCGCTATCCAGATAAAGAGATAACGATCCTGTTTCGTTGCCTTCAAGATGACGACCCGATGCGATGTCTGCAAATTGATTCGCACGCTTTCAACTGTCATCTCAACCATGTATCTGACTCCCTCTTATGTGGCTGGGGATCTTCAAAGAGCCTGTGCCGCTTTTATTGTACACTCTCTTCAAGGCGAGAAGCAAACCCTTATTCACTTTCTCCCCTCTTTCTGGTCTTCTACTTTTTCCTTTGATACCGCAGAAATACCCTGCGATCTCCCCTCTCCCTCCAAACCGCTTCACCGTAGAATACTCAGCAGCCGGATGAGTGAAAGCGCCTGAGCGTATGAGCATGCAAGCCAGTCAAAACATCTTACCTGAACCACGAACGAGACACTTGCGCCAGCGACGTGCCAGCGGCTTGCCCGGCTGTCTTTTAATCGTACACAACGACCCGGTGACAGACCTGGAAAAGGTGCTCTGTCTCCAAGTTTCTCTCTTCTTTGCAAGTATTGTAACATTTTTTCAGCGCTATGACCAAACAAGCGAGAGAAATGCAGGGCTTTTCTCTTCTAACACGGGATCTTTCTCTCTGCCAACACAAGGCTGGATCACACTCAAGTCTGAAAATTCGTTCGATAAACGCTTGACTTGAGCATGACAGTTTGTTATGATTTGAATAATAGTTCTACTTTCGCGTAGTATAACTTAGGCGATGCGGGTTCATTGTTTGGAAAGGCAGGAAAGATGCGGATGACCTCCGATCAAGCCAGCGAGATTCAACGGCGTATATATGATTTTATTGTTGAGTACATGCGAGGGGAGGGCATGCCCCCAACCAATCGCGAGATTGGGCAGGCGATGAAAATTGCCAGTACCGGACATGTCGATTATCACCTCTCGATGCTAGAGAAGAAAAACTACATCCAGCGTGAACCGAAAAAGAGTCGAGGGATTAAATTGGTGCAACCGCACCAGGGTGGCGTGCGGATTGCCGGCAGCATTGCTGCAGGCCAGCCGCTAGAGATCAGCGACGCCCCTTCCGAGATGCTGGATGTTGGCCAGCAACTTGAGCAGCAGAATACGTATGCGCTCGTCGTCAAGGGTCGTTCGATGATCGAAGACCACATCTGCGACGGCGACTACGTGGTGATTAAACCACAATCTGCCTGCGACAACGGCGATATTGTAGTGGCAGTCCATCTCTCTCAGGATGGCAATAGCGCAACGCTCAAACGTTTTTTCTTGGAACAGAACCAGGTGCGCCTGCAACCAGCCAATTCTGAGATGAATCCTATCTTTGTGCCACGCACAGAATGGGATACTGAATGGCACATCCAGGGCAAAGTCGTGGCTATCTTTCGCCACTACCACGCCGCGTAACCTGCCAGACCGCCGCCTACCCGCCGCCTCTGTGCCACCCGGCAAGCTTGCACTGGCCTTGCCGGGCGGATCTCCTTTTCATCCACGACCCGTGGATATTTTCTGCTTCTGCTTGAAATGCCCCTTGAGATTTATTCTGTGATCTGGTATACTTCTGGGTAGATGTGGGTTTCGCTTTGCTCGTTAGCTTCTCCAGGAATATAGGTGTGACTATGGCTGAGTTGTGCGCTACGGAAAGGATTCTTCTATGAGAGTTGCCGCAGTGGCGCTCGTGCTGATTGTGGGGGCCGCGGTGGTCCTGGCTTTCGCAAATACCCTCAATTCCTGGGTGTTGGGTGGCTTACTGGGCGGCCTGGCTGCTATCCTGATCAGTGTCCCTATCTCTCTCGCACTTTTCACCCTCCTCGCTCGTCGACAAGATGCCCGTCAGACCGCAGTCGAGGTCTCTGCCCCCACAATGGATGAGTTGCCCGACGAGTTCTACGAAGATCAAATGGTCTATGAAGCTGAGGGCTATGTTTTTTTTGATGAGCAAGACGCCTTTGCCGCCAATCCCTCAACTTCTTTCTATCCAGAACAGCGCCGCGCACCGGTCTCGGGCTATCTGGACCTCCCGCCTTCAGATGAAGAGGACTTTTTGGAGGATCAGCGCTCGAATCGCGAGGATGTACGCAGCTATCCACGCCAGCCACGCGAGGCCATACGCTCGCAGTACCGCGAACGCAATCTTGCTCCACCGCCTCAGACTACACAGCATCCTACCCAGCAATCGCCGGAAGTACGGCGCAAGCAGTCAACCCTTTCACAGCACCAGTCGGCGGCACTCCAGAAAGCCCGCCGCGAAGCACAGCAACAGCAGAGGGACGCCGAAGCTCCCTCGCGCCGTCCCACCGGCAAACGTTCTACTACCCCCTCACGTCGCCCCCAGACTACTCATAACGCACGCCCTTCGGCACCAACTACTACCGGCGTCCAACGACCAGTCGATGGGCAGAGAGCCTGGCTGGCCCACCAGGAACGCGTCTGGCGCTCGCTGGACGATGACGAGGCATTCGATGAGGAACGCGATACCAGCACGCAAGAGAGTGAACAGCGCCGTCCCAGACCTGTACGCCAGCAGCGACCTTCGCGTGCGACACGCCCGCACTCGACGCAGTCCGAAAACGATGAAACGGGAAAACTGGACAATCGACGTTCCCGCCGTGAGCCTGAAACCATTAGACGCCATACCCTGACAAGACGTGCGCCTTATCTATATGACGATGATCCACTGCGCGAAGAGCTTGCACAACAGCTCGGAAACAACCAGCCCACTACTCGCCGTTCTTCACGTACTGAAGATTACGACGACAACGACGAATACTAAATGTGATGATTTTGTCCTATTTCACTAGCTTCACTGCATAAACTATGTTACCATAGGTCAAAAGTGTCGAAGACTTCATGCTGGAATTTAAGGAGGCCGCTTTCTAGTGAGTCACTTAACTACGTCTATAGCAGATTTTATTCAAAATCTCTATGTTGCCACGGGCCTGCTCGGTATTATCCTGGCTATGGCTATCGAAAGTTGTTGTATTCCATTACCAAGTGAAATTGTTATGCCTCTGGCCGGTGTAATGTTAGCAGGGCAAAAGCACTTGCTAGGAATAAATCCGTCGTCCCCACTCTGGCTTAACATTATTCTTATGGGTCTCTCGGGCGCAATTGGCTGTCTCATTGGGTCAATCGCGGCGTATGGGATTGGCTATGCGGGCGGACGCCCTCTATTGCTCAAATATGGCAAGTATGTTCTGATTTCTCAACACGATGCCGATCGGGCCGATACGTTTTTTCAGCGCTGGGGCGCACCAACTGCCTTTTTCTCGCGCCTGCTCCCGGCCGTTCGTACCTATATCTCTCTACCCGCCGGCATTACGAAAATGCCGTTTATCAAATTTTGTGCCTACACTTTCCTCGGCTCGTTTCCGTGGTGTGTCTTGCTCGCCTTCCTCGGGTACCAACTGGGCAATCAGTACGATAAGATCGGCGGTCCACTGCGCTATGTGGAGATCGCCGTGGGCATTGTCCTGGTCATCCTGGTCGTTCTCTATATCTGGCGACATATTCGCAACGATCGCCTTGCCCGCGCCGAGCACGCGGAGGCGGAAGCCAGCGCGGCCGCTCAACCAGCCGATATGCCACAGAATAATCCCTGGGGACAGCCTCCCTTTCAATCTCAACAGCAGCCGGGCGGACCCAATACGAACCGTCCTCCTTTCCAATCTCAGCAACAGCCTGGGAGCCAACCTCCCTTCCAGCGCCAACAACAGCCTGGGAGCCAGCCTCCTTTCCAGGGCCAACAGCAGCCGGGCGGACCCAATACGAACCGTCCTCCCTTCCAGCCTCAACAGCAACCGGGCGGACAGCCTCCCTTCCAGGGTCAGCAACAGCCGGTTGGACCCAATATGAACCGCCCTCCCTTCCAACCTCAGCAACAAGCGCCGTCTCAACCCTGGACGCAACCTCAGCAGCCACCCTGGGCGCAAAATCAACCGCCCGCGCAACAACAACAGCCGTGGACACAGCCCCCAGCACCTGCACAGCAACAGTGGGGCCAACAGTCACCACCACAGGGTCAGCCACCACAAAATAGCAATCCAGGCAACTGGCGCTAAAGGCTGGCAGAGACAACACAAAAGCATTAGTAATGTAAAAAGACCCGCGAGCAGTCGCGGGTCTTTCGCGCTTGAGCAGACAGATATGGCGGGTTACCTATCACTCAAGAAGGCGCTTGCATGGTCACTGTAGACCAAAGATTTGCAGCGAATCGGCGGTAGGTACAAATACTTTGCCGTTGCTGACAATCGGTACGCTGAACTTGACATAGCTCCCCAGGTCGCCGCTATACAATCTCTTCTTGAGGTTAGTAGCGTCGTAAGCGTAAAGGGTACCGCTACTATTAATGAGCCAGAGAATACCTGTCCCTGCGCGATTCCCATCGCTGGACACAACTGGATTGCCACCTGTAAAATCGCTCTGATCCGGCGTCACGGAGACAGGACCAACCAGGCGTCCACGCACCAGACGGAAGGCTTTGGTATTGCCTTTGGAGCCTGAGTAGTAAACGTAGCCGTTCCAGTAGGCCGGACCGCTGTAGACACCGTCGCTCATCGTGTGCTGCGGCAACTCTTGAACGACGTGGTCCAGATTGGTCGCTTGCTGACGTTGGCAGGGTCGACTGACCGCGTGATAGCCTCCCATGTTAGACGTATTGACGACATAGATCTTGCCGTCTTTCGTCCCGGCGGTCATCTCGTTGCCCGGCAGAAGGGTTGGTCCGCCCGAACCAAGATCGCGATCCTCGGCGTCCTGGCACTGCTGGTTAAAGGGGGTAAAGTAGTCAACGACGCGCACATTTGCCGTCAATTTTACATAGCTATCGCTCGCATCGCGGCCACCACGATTTAGATTAAAGGAACCGTTGCCAGTGGTGGCATAGATATAACCACGACCGTCAGCGACCAGTGGATTACCGCTTCCCCAGATCCCACCCCCCATGCCGCCTGGAGTATCGCTCCACGAAGCCAGGCGCGTAAAGGAGCGACCGTTATAGCTGTAGCTAAGAATCCACCCATGATACGGGGGATTGTCACAGAACGATCCAAAGCCCAGATAGATGCGCCCATACGCGTAGAGCAAAGCCGCTCGCTGGCGCTGCATTTTAGGATCAAAATTGCTCCCCGGTACATGTACCTCAACCGGGCTGCCAGCTTTATTCTGGCCAGTCCGCAGATCTAACGCGTGCAGGTGATAGTAGAAATTCCCATTGAGCAGAACATGGGAGACGACAAAAAGGGTCCCATTGGCCACCACAGGCGTCGAGGTGATGCCCACATTCGGCACCAGATCAGCGCAATGCTCATCGGCCGACGATACGGTTGTGGCTCCATTGACGGCAAAGCGGTTCTCCCAAATCGGGCTGCCATCGCCATAGTTATCGGCATCAAAGGCATAGATACTGTTATTTTCAGTTGCTACAATCACCAGGTTCCTCGTCACTCCCCCGGCGTTGACATCAGGTATATATAAAGGCTGCGCATAGATCTGACCATCTACCGCATAAGACATCACTTTGCCAAAACGGTTGGATGCAACGTTTTTGGTGTTTAAGGTGACTTCATTGGTGTTAGCCCCAGTGCGCTGAACGTTGTATTTAAAGGTGAGAACAGGGACATTGCCTCGACTTCTAGCCGCTCGCTCATTCGTCGCTAGCGCAGTTATATCTCTAGAGAAAGTGTCAAGCATACAAAAAAGTAGTGCCAGGACCGTATACAATCCTATACGGCGTTCAGGCGCAAAAGCACTCATCATCGACTCCTGTAAAAATTGGTAACGAAAAGCGGTAACGAAAACTATTCCTTTCTCAAGATAGCAATGGAATAGATAATGTGCTCTAATATACATCAATCTGAAAACGATCGCCTGGACGTTCACGAGCGTGCGCACATATGCACAGGCGGCATGCGCGTAGCTGACGGCTAGCTCCGCGCTCGCAAGATACGATTTGACGTTTCTCCATAGGCGTCATATGCTTTAGGCAAGAAAGAAAATGAGGCGAAGAGAGAGATTTATGTCCGACGCTCTACACGACACGAGAAAATCCCCTGGCGCACAGGTCTGGATCAAGACGGGACGACCTTTTACCCTGACCGCGACGCTCAGTCCTCTGCTGGTTGGCACTGCACTTGCAGCTTACCAGGGCGTGTTCCACCCACTCAATTTTATCCTGGCCCTGCTATCGGCGCTCGTTTTACAGATCGGGACAAACTACTTTAACGAATACTTTGACTATCACTATGGACTGGACAGCGCGGAGTCGCTGGGCGCAAGCACGGTGATCTTTCGCCAGGAGTTGAGCGAACGGCAGGTTTTTGGCGGAGGCGTGGCGTGCTTTGTACTGGCGATCGCGCTCGGTCTGACACTTATCTACCTGGTGGGACCAGCGATTATTCTGTTTGGTCTGATCGGCATGGCGATAGCTTACTTCTATAGCGCACGCCCATTTACCCTGGCGCGGCGCGGTCTAGGCGACATTATGGTCTACCTGGCAATGGGTCTGCTCATGACTCTGGGGGCGTACTATGTACAGATCCCCCACTGGTCCTGGCTGGTCGTTGCGGCAAGCGTCCCGGTAGGTCTGCTGGTCACTGCGATTTTGAACATGAACAATGTGCGCGACTACCAGGAAGACCTCCAGGTCCACAAACTCACGCTGCCAGTACGCTTTGGCCAGACCTTTGGCGTCTGGTATCATACGTGTCTGCTCTTAGGCAGCTACCTGGCAGTGACTCTCTTTGTGCTTCTGCACTGGCTTCCACTCTTTAGCCTGCTCGTCTGGATCACCTTTCCCATCGCCTTTATGAATGTGCGGGCGGTACTCACCGCGATCGACCGCCGAGCTTTTATTATAGGGATTAAACGCACATCTCTGTTGCACCTGGAATTTGGTGTGGTGTTTGCACTGAGTCTGCTCCTGGCCCGCCTCTGATTGGTCTGCCTTCCATGCCCGCGCTATAATTAAAAGAGAAGAAAAAGGAAATAGCAAATAACTATGAGTGCAAAAATATCACTTGAAGAGAAGTTCCGCGAAAGTGGCGGCAAACAACCCTATGTCAGACACCTGTTTGGCCGCATCGCCCGCATCTATGATCTGATGAACCGCCTGATGAGTCTGGGCCTCGATCAGCGCTGGCGAAACTTCGCCGCCCGCTACCTGGCGCTGGGAACCGGCGAGCTGGGGTTAGACCTGGGAGCTGGCACCGCCGATCTCTCGATCGCGGTCATTCGCCAGGCAGGACCCGGCACGCGTATGCTCGGTATGGATATCACTCCCGAGATGCTCACAGAGGGTCGCCGCAAACTGATACGTCTCGGACTGGAGCAGCAGATTGAGCTGCGCGTGGGCGACGCCGAGCTGATCGATCTCCCCGACAATAGCGTCGATGGCTGTTGCTCAGCGTTCACTGTGCGCAATCTCTCCAATATCGCGCAGGGCTTCCGCGAGATGCTGCGCGTGGTCAGACCCGGCGGACGCGTGGTATGCCTGGAGATCAGTCACCCACCGGGCAAGATTTTTGGGTCGCTCTTTCATTTCTACTTTTATAAACTGGCTCCGCTCTTTGGGACTATTCTCGGCAAAGCCTTTGAAGAATATAACTACCTGCCACACTCGCTGACAACGTTTCCCAACGCGCCCACTTTACAGCAGATTATGGAAGAAGCCGGATGGAGCGCTGTACGCTTCTATCGCCTCAATGGTGGCATCGTCGCTGTCCACGTCGGCACCAAACCGCCCGTAGAAGCATAGCCGAGCACCCCACGTACAAGCAGGAATTTTTACGAGATGAATAAATTGCGCTAGCATAAGGCGCTCGATCCCTCAGAAACGCTTTGATTATGCTCAGGCGAGATAACGCGTTGGACGCTTGAGTCTCGCCGCCATCAGGATAAAGAGCGGGAAAGCCGTACAGCTAAAGTAGGAGGGCAGGCTACGCCAGGCGAGAAAAAGTGGCACCACCGCCAGCAGCATCACGGCTTCTGGACAGTGATGACAGATACGCCAGTAGCAGACCAGCATCACGGCCATCAGACCCATCTCCAGGCCCAGATAGATATCTGACGGCAGATAGGGCAGAACATGAACCGAACTGAGATTGATGAAACCCACGCCCAGCGGGAACATCGGGTCAGCAACCGGAGCCAACACACCCGTCAGCCACGCTCCAGGGTTCCAGACAATAAAGGGCAGATTGATCGCCAGAGCCACCAGGCCCGCAATGACAACCCGCCGCAAGGCTTCTCTCAGGTTGACCTCGCGCCAGATCAGCAAAAGATAGAAGGGGACGAAGAACCAGGCAAGCTGCTTGCTCGCCAGGGCCAGACCCAGAAACAACGCCGAAAGCCAGCGTTTATCGCGCAAGAGCCACGCCAGAACGAGCAGTAAGCTATAAAAGACATCAAGACTTCCGCCCAGGGTTGCACTGAGCATCGGGATATTTGCCAGCGCCAATAAAAGCAGCCAGGGCTTTAACTCGCTACAAATAGATCGCCAGGCCACCCAGACGAGCAGGAGATAGCTCAATAAATAAAAGGGCAGAACATTGTGCAAGTGGAGAAAGACAAATGGCACAAGAGTCAGAAAAGCCAGGGCTGGATAGCTGACCCTGGACTCAAATTCAGGAGCGCGACCGGTCTTGAGAGCCGTATCAAAGGTGGAGAGAAAGTCCACGGGAGTCGGATAATCCAGGCGTCCAGCAAATTGACCAGAGCGCAACGGAGTCGTCCAGCCCGGCTGAATGTGAAAACGTCGCGCGACAGCCAGGATATTGGAGTTCATATAGGGATTTTCGCCTTTGAGCAAGAGGACCGCCGCGTTGGTATCCAGAGAGGTACCGTCATTTGAATAATTTGGTGGAAGAAAACACTGAATCACGATGCTGAGAAAGACAAAGCAGCCAATCACCAGAAGCAAGAAGGTACGCACCAGCGCCCTCTGATGCGCTCCCGCTCCATGCGAGCAGGCAAAATCTAGCTTCTGACGGAACGAAGCGGGCTTAATTGCCCTCCATAAAGCAAAAAAACCGCCGATCGTCAGACCGCCAGGCAACAGAGCTTTAAACAACGCCATCAAAGGAGCGTACCAGGGCTGACTGAGGATCACATCCGGCGCGATTACCACCAGCGACTGGCACACAAGTGCCAGACCAATCCAGACAGCCCGGCGCTGCACATCGATTAACTCTAGCTGCCCCGGCGAACGATCGGTGGAAAAAAAAGAACGCACCCAGCGGCCATACAGTTCTGAGCGGAGGGCGCGAGCACGGATTGGCTGGGTGAGACTAATACGTTGTTCCATAAGGTCTGCTTTGAACCTTCACTTTCCAGTACATGAGTACTCATCTTTCGCAACCCTGATACACACGCTGACGTGCTAACAGGCACAACTCCTGGCCTTTTGCTCGACTATAGATAGCCACGTACAAAGCAACTGCGACAGAGACAATGGAAAACAGAGAGAAAAAAGGGTCTCACCACCAGCCAGATGAGCACTATCCTGCTAATGGCAAAACCCCTTTGACATTTTAAGAGTTCAAATTATTTTCCTGTTCCCATAATGATGGATGCTCTCTACAGAACGGTTGCGATTCCTGTCGCATAAGGTATACCTCTCTTTATGATCTGATTGCGTGTATGCGCTTCTGCCTCACATAGCCCCAATCAATAGTGACTTTCGCCTTCTTCCAAGAATGTGAGCCGTTCGCGCAACTTACGGCGGGCGCGAGCCATGTCGCCTTTGAGAGTATTCACTGGTCTCCCCAGGTGGTCAGCCACCTGCTTCATAGTATAACCGTCAATGTGACGAAGGTACAATGCCTTCTCTATTTCGGGAGACAAAGTGGCCATCTCCTGCTGAAGGATCTCTAATCCTTCTTTGTTCTCTACGTGGCGTTCCGGGAGTTCACCGGTTGGAAATCAGAGGGTTCCTGTTCTCTGCCAAAAAGTCGGCGACATGCCTCTCTCATACAATTTTTCAGCATACAAGAGACAAGCAAAACAAGCTCTACAGACCGCTGAAGGCTCGCGTTTGGTGCTCTTTTGAGTTGAAACGTTACGGCCCGGCCTGCTATACTATCAGGTGATACATTCATTTCCCGCTGACCGGCTCGCATTGCTCTATATATGTTCGCTCACGCGACATTGAGATTCTGCGTAGGCACACAAGGCCCGTTTAGCGGTTCAGCACCTACTCAAGCGGACAGGAGCCGACAGAGCAAAGTTTGTCCTCTTTACATTGCATCACACTGATGTGGAGATGTAGAAGCAGTTTCGGATGCTTTATTCATGCGAAACCGCTGGCATTTGCAGAGAATTATGGGAGGATGTACTGTTATGAAGGTCTATAGTGCGGAACATATTCGCAATGTCGCTTTAATTTCACATGTCGGAGCTGGCAAAACCTCTCTGATAGACGCGGCCCTCTACGACAGCGGAGCCGTCACAAGGCAGGGCAAGGTGGATGAAGGCAATTCAAACGCCGATTTTGAGGCCGATGAGTTGAAACGTCGCATGTCCCTGCATACAAAAGTATTGCCTGTCGAATGGAAGAATACCAAGATCAATCTGATCGATACCCCTGGTTACGCCGACTTTGTGGGCGAGGTAAAGGCGGCCCTGCGTGTGGCCGACGCGGCCCTGGTGATAGTGACTGCGGAGAAGGGCGTGGAGGTCGGCACCGAGTTAACGTGGCAGTATGCCGACGAGCGCAAGCTACCACGCATCATTCTGGTCAACAAGCTCGACCGCGACAATACGTCATTTGAACAGGCTCTAGAGTCGTTGCGCAAGCAGTTCGGTCAGAAGATTGTCCCTCTACAGATCCCTCTGGGCGCACAGGCCGACTTCAAGGGTGTGATCGATCTGATTAGGCAGAAAGCCTATGCTTTCGCTGAAAACAATAAGGTTGTCGAGGTCCCCCTCACTGCTGATCTCCAGACACAGATGGCCACTTTTCGCGAGCAACTCATTGAGTCAGCCGTGGAGAGCGACGACGCACTCATGGAGAAATTTCTCGAAGGCGAAACGCTGAGCGAAGCGGAGATTCTGACCGTTGTGCAGAAAGGCACTCGCGCGGGCGAGCTTATCCCCGTCCTCTGCGGTTCCGCTAACAAAAATATCGGCGTACAGTCGCTCCTCGACGCACTTGTCGCCTATCTCCCAAGTGCGGCTGAAGCCCTCTCCACTCCCTTTAGCGCGACAAATACCTCGCTTTCTCTGCTAATCTTTAAAACTGCCGCCGCTCAGGTCGGCACGATTAGCACCTTCCGCGTCTATTCCGGGACCCTGCGACCCGATACCCACGCGTTTAATCTCAATAATAGAGGCGAGGAACGTCTGAGTCAGTTGATGACCCCGCGCGGGAAAAATCCAGAGCCAGCCAGCGAGATTCCGGCTGGCGACTTTGGCGCAATTGCCAGGCTGACCAATACCCACACCAACGATACGCTCAGTTCAAGCAAAGATACCACCCCTCTGGAGCCGGTCAACTTCCCACGCCCCTGCTACACGGTGGCGGTCTCGCCAAAGAGCCAGGCCGACCTGGATAAGATGAGCAATGCGCTGAACCGCATACAGGAAGAGGACCGCACGCTCACCGTCTCGCGCGATGCCGAGACGGCGGAGGTGTTGCTCTCTGGTCTCGGCGAGGCCCATTTGCAGATCATCACTGAGGGCATCAAGCGCAAGTTTAATGTAGACCTGGAAGTCCACGAGCCACGCATCTCGTATCGCGAAACTATCCGCAAGAAAGCTCGCGCCAACGGACGCCACAAGCGCCAGAGCGGCGGTCATGGGCAGTTCGGCGATGTCTGGCTGGAGATCGAACCGCTTCCGATGGACAGCGCAGAGCTTTTTGTCTTTGAAGATAAGATTGTCGGCGGCGTTGTACCCGGACAGTTTATCCCCGGCGTCGAAAAAGGGGTGCGCGAATCGCTCAGGCGCGGGTTCATCTCGGGAAACCAGATGGTCTATGTCAAGGTTTCGCTGGTCGATGGAAAATATCATCCCGTAGATTCTTCAGCCCAGTCCTTTGAGATCGCTGCCTCGCTGGGCATGCAAGAAGCCATCCCCCTGGGCAACCCGATCCTGCTTGAGCCGATTATGACGGTCTGCATGGTGATCCCTGAGTATAATCTGGGCGATATCATGAGCGACATTAACGCCAAACGCGGCCGGGTCCTGGGTATGACGCCGCTTGAGAACAGTCTGCAACAGATCACCGCACACATCCCACAGGCTGAGATGCTCCACTATGCCATCGATCTGCGCTCAATTACGCAGGGACGCGGCTCGTTCTCGATGGAGTTCTACCAGTACGAAGAGGTTCCAGCTAACATCCAACAAGAGATTACGGCAAACTACAAGAAAAATCACGGATAGAGAAAATAAAGTGCAGGAAGGTGTTTTTCAGGCGTAGATTTCGCCTGAAAAACACCTTCCTGCATATAAAAGTGCTAAACTGAGACACGCACATGTAAAAATTGAGCGACCTGCACAATCATCACTCGTCGTTTATAGGATAAGCGCAACCTATGACATCTATTTATGATCCAAAGGATTGACATATAAAGCTTGAAACGCGACGGTTTGTATGCTACGTTTAGTGCAGACAATTGATTGTGCAGTAGTTTGGTAGAGTGAGGTGACAATAATGAGTGTTATTCAAGAATTTACTCAGGCCAATGCGGCCTATGCCCAACAATTCACGAAGGGCGATCTGCCTCTCCCACCGGCACGCAAGGTGGCTGTGCTGGCATGTATGGATGCACGCCTCGACCCGGCGCGTATCCTGGGCCTGGAAGAAGGGGACGCGCATGTCATTCGTAATGCTGGCGGACGAGCCGCCGATGCCCTGCGTTCGCTGGTCATTTCGGAGCAGTTGCTAAATACTACAACAATTGTGATTATCCACCACACCGACTGTGGCATGCTCACCTTCAGTAATGAGGATATTCACACCAAAATCAAACGCGATCTGCACGCCGATGCTGATCATATCGCGTTTTTACCGTTTAAAGATCTAGAACAGTCGGTGAAAGACGATATAGCTTTTCTGCGCTCATCGCCGCTCATTCCGACCACTATCGAGATCGCAGGTTTCATCTACGACGTGACCAACGGGAAACTTCTCTCTGTGGACTGACGCCGCCTGAGAGGGGTCACGCAACCACGCGGACGCGACAATACCCCGCTCCTGTCGGTTTCTATACGCTCTGGACGACGCGCCAGCTACGCTGTGATCCAGAGCGTTCTTATGCCCCCTCGGGCAAGAAACCACCACCGCCAGGGGTATACAGACATAAAACGTCTCCGGCCTGGATCTCAAACGTGGTTTTGCCGGGCAGATGCCGCTGCTCCCCTTCGTGCTCCAGGATATTCTCGCCGATCTGGCCAGCCGAGCCGCCCCACAGTCCATAAGGAGCACGCACGCGGCGCTCGCTCAACAGGGTGACGGTCGCCGGAACCAGAAAAAGTAGCTCGCGACAGAGACCCTCCCCACCGCGATAGCGGCCAGCACCACCCGAGCCGGTGCGCAGTGCATACCGTCGCACTCTCAGCGGCAGGTTCATCTCTAATACCTCGATGGGCGTGTTGCGGGTATTGCTCATATGCACGTGAACCCCCGAAAGACCATCTGCGCCGTAACGTGCACCCATTCCACCTCCTAGCGTCTCATAGTAGGCAAAGGGCTGTCCACGCAGTTCGTCGTAGCCACCAAAGGTCAGGTTGTTCATGGTACCCTGCGAGGCCGCCGGGACGCGCTCACGCGTCAAACTCGCCAACGCACCAAAAAGCGCGTCGACAACTCGCTGCGAGGTTTCGACATTGCCAGCCGCAACCGCCGCGGTGGACTGCTTATGCCCCGCCGAACTCCGACCAGGATCGAGCAGCGATCCCTCGGGAATGATGATCTCGATCGGCTCCAGGCAACCCTGGTTGGCCGGGACGTGCTCGCCGATCAGACAGCGCACGACGTAAAAGACCGCCGAATGCACAACCGCCCTGACCGTGTTCAAGCAGCCAACGCTCTGCGCAGCGCTGCCCGTAAAGTCGACGCGCATCTTTCCACCATTGATCAGCATGCGCACACTGATCGGCAAGTCGGTCGCACCCCAACCATCGTCCTCCAGGTAATCGGTGAAATGCGACTCGCCACGCGACAACTGCGCCAGTGCTTCCCGCGTCAGGCGAGCAGAATAGGCCAGCAGGGCATCTGCGTGCCGACGCACAACCGTCGAGCCATAGCGGGCGATAATCTCCTGCAAACGCCGCTCACCCACGCGAGCAGTCGCCAGTTGAGCCTGCATATCGCCACGCCGCTCGTCGGGCGTGCGCACATTGCGATAGAAGAGTTCCAAGACTTCCTGATTGACAATCCCAGCTTTGACTACCTTGAGTGGCGGAATAATCACGCCTTCCTGGTAGAGTTCACGCGACATCGGCATTGAGCCGGGCGACATGCCGCCGATATCGGCGTGATGGGCGCGGCTGGCGACAAAACCAAACAACTCGCCCCGCCGACCAGCGGGGTCTTCACCGATAAAAACCGGCGAGACCATAGTGATATCCGGCAGGTGCGTCCCCCCAAGATAGGGGTCGTTGAGCACAACGACATCGCCCGGCTCAAACGTGTGAAAACGCGTCAGAACTGCCTGAACCGAGGCAGGCATGGCCCCCAGGTGGACGGGAATGTGGGCAGCCTGAGCAAGCAAACGACCTTGCGCGTCGAAACAGGCGCAGGAATAGTCTTTGCGCTCCTTGATATTCGGCGAATAGGCAGTGCGACCAAGCGTCACGCCCATCTCTTCGGCGGCCGAAGCAAAAAGGTGCTTAAATATTTCCAGGGAAACGGGATCGACATCATATTCGTCAGGCACCACAGTCGCGTCGGCCAACTGACGTACGATGAGATTGCCCCAGGCATCGACCTGACCCTGCCAGCCAGGCGGCAGCAGAGTTGTACAGTCCATCTGCACCAGCAGGGCGGGTCCGACTATCAGGTTGCCCGCTTGCAGCAGCTCGCGCTGATAGACACCGACGATCCGCTCGCCCGCAGCAAAGATCATCGCGCGTTCACCTGTACGTGCATGCATGGCCGCCTCGCCCACGTCGGGCATCGTGGGCAAAGCGGGCGCAGGCGGCTGAAGCACAGCCTTGAGTCTGAGCGCGACGAGCCGCACACGTTGGTCTGGATGACTGTGACCAAAGCGCTGCTCATGAAGCTCGTGAAAGTTCGCAAGCGTCACGGCGAATTGACCACCCTCGGCCTCGGCAACCGTTAGCTCGTAGGCCTGACCCACGTAACAGAGGTCAAAGGAGCGTTGCAGGGTTAGTGTAGCCGTCTCAGGGGTTAGACCCAGGATCTCCATCTCAGCCTGCATCTCGGCGCGAGCCTGAGTCTCCAACTCTTGAAAAGCCGCAGTCGGGTCCGCACTCGCCTGTTCGGTCAGATCAAGCATGACGTTTTGAATATAATCTTTGACGACGGGGGCCAGGATCAGACCCAGCGCGGAAAGCACACCGGGGTAGCGCGGAATAAAGACCTGCTGGATACGCAGCGCTTCGGCCAGTTCGCAGGCATGCAGTGCGCCAGCGCCGCCGAAGGGCAGAAGCGTAAAGAGACGCGGGTCGTAGCCCCTTTCCAGCGAGACGGCACGAATGGCCCGTTCCATGCTGGCATTGGCCACGCGCACCACGCCCAGCGCCGCCGCATGCACATCGATGCCCATGCGTGCGGCCAGTTCGGCCATACACTGGTGCGCACGCTCGGGATAGAGCGGAAAGCGACCACCCAGGAAAGAAGCGGGGTCGATGCGCCCCAGCACCACATTGGCGTCGGTCACTGTCAGTAGCTCGCCGCGCCCATAACAGGCTGGACCAGGATCAGCACCGGCCGAGTCGGGTCCAACCGTTAAGGCCTTGCCCGCGTCAAGACGCACGATCGAACCACCGCCTGCGCCGACCGTGTGCAGAGCAACGGTCGGGACACCAACCGGACAACCAGCGACCACTGCCTCGCTGCTCTCTACTATCTGTCCAGGACACAGCGCGACATCGGTGGAGGTGCCACCCATATCTAGCGTAATGAGTTGCTCAAAGCCCGCCAGCCGGGCGACATGAAAAGCACCGAGCACTCCACCTGCCGGACCACTAAGCACCGTACGCACCGGCTCAGTGGCCGCCGTGGCCGCAGAGATACTGCCTCCCGACGACTGCATAATACGCAATGGTCCCACCACCTGACTGCGCAGGTTCTCCAGGTAACGCGCCATCACTGGCTGCACATAGGCGTTGACTGCAACGGTACTGGTACGTTCGTATTCGCGAAATTGGGGGAACAACTCGCTGGAAAGCGAGAGATAGACGTGCGGCAGGCGTTCGCGCAGCAGCGTCGCCAGGGCTTGCTCGTGTACAGGGTTGCGGTAGGCGTGGAGAAAAACCAGAGCCACGCTCTCGGGCGCACATTCCTCTATCTGCGCAAGCAGACGCTCGTAGGCTTCAAACGTTGGAGCTTGCAGTACAGCACCTGTGTAATCCAAACGTTCGGGCAACTCCAGCCGACGCGCGCGAGGGATCAGCACAGGCGCACGCTGTTGCATCAGATCGTAGAGCGCCGGGCGATCCTGCCGTCCGATCTCCAACACATCAGCAAAGCCCGCAGTTGTCACTAGGACCGCACGCGCCCCCTTGCGTTCCAGCAGAGCATTTGTCGCCACCGTCGAGCCGTGAACAATCGCGTACTCCTGGTCATCGGCTAGAGCAGCTACGCCAGCGAGCAAGGCCTGCGCCGGATTATGCGGTGTGCTCGGCACTTTGTATACCTGCAACAGACCCGCACCCATGCCCTGGCGGGGAGGTCGATAGTAGACCAGATCAGTGAACGTACCGCCGATGTCGATACCAAATACACCTGCAAAGAGTCGCTCGTCGCCGCTCATAGACCATCCTTTATGTCGCTTTTCTCATTTCACTATAACATACCATTTTGAGCGGGTTAAAACGCCTGGAACGACGCTCTGTTGCTCCTGCGCTTATCCATCCGCTCGCATACAAGACTCTGCTAGCGAATGATATCTCCTCTCGAAAATACTATTTCCGATCGCGCCGCATCCATTTTTTATCCATAAAAAGGGCGGGTGGGGAAAGAAGCGCGGCGAATTCGCCAGCAAAGTCACACAAAGAAGATACCTGGTGCTTTTGGACGAGCGACCAGACAAGCATTGCTGCCCCAGGTATCTGCTTATAAAGACGTTTTTTCTATCGATTCTGCAAAAATCCGTCACTTGATCCATGATAGTGTGGATGGTCGTGTGAATGGTCGGGCCAATGCTGATGTGAGTGGGCGTGCATCACACCGACCGACGGCAAATCTGCTGGCTCGTGTGGATGATCGCCCTCAAGGTGTTGTGGATGGTCGTGGCCTACCCAGAGGTCGTCGGCCTGAAAATTCGCCACCAGCAGGCTCTGGGCATGGTGCCAGCGAGCGCGAAAGATGTCGTAGTTGCGCTTGCTTTTCGTGGTCCTTTCTTCTTCGGTCAGACTAAACCATTCGCGATGCGGATGCTTGAACACGCGCGACTCGACCTGGGGAGCGGTAACGATGCGATAGCCAGCGGTTTTAAAGGCAAAGCTGAAATACACATCAGCCAGGCGATAAAAGCGAAAATGCTCGTCAAGCCAGCCCACCTCTGTCAGCAGGGAGCGCCGAAAGACCATCAGGTAGCCCTCAATGGCATCCACCTCGGGTCCGGCTGCTTCGCTAAATCCCCGGAGATCCTCGGTCACCAGACCGTAGGGACCGGTCAGGCCAACGGTAGTATCGGCGAGTAGCGCGGCCAACGGCTCCCAGATATCGCCCTTGAGTTCGATTGAGGTGTCCAACAAAACGACAAACTCGCCCCGACTGGCCCGCATACTTGCGTTGCGTGCAGCGGCAAAACCAATATTATGGTCGGCAAAGAGCACCTGAAGCGCGACCCGCTCGCCCTGATCCGTCATAAGGTCGCCGTTGCGGGCCAGTTCTTGTAGATAGGCAAGCGTCTCGTCGGTCGAACCGTTCTCGACAATCACCACTTCAAGCGCGTGACCCTGCCCATACCGGCAGATGCTTTGCAGACAGCGCTCCAGGTCGTCGCGACTGTTATGCGCGAGGAGATTGATTGAGAAATCAAATTGCGCGGGCTGCTCAAGGTTGTCGGGACCATCGGTCGAGCTTGAAAGGACGTGAAACTCATCTTCCAGGCGGCTCGGCAAAACCAGCGAACCGCGCTGGGTATCGCGCAACATATAACCGGCTGCCATCAGCTGTTCGCGCTCCTGGTCGGCGGTGGCAAACTGGCTCTGCTGACGCAAGTGCTGACGCGTCTCCACCAGAGCGGCAATCTCCTCGGGAACGGCCGCCAGATAGGTCTGGGGATCAAGCTTGCGTGCGGGCAGATCGCTGGCGAGATAGGTACGCAGATCAAAACCGAGAATACGATCAAAGTCGAGGAGTAGGCGCAGTTTGGTCGTGGCATCGAGGTCATTGGTGCGCAAGACAGCCCAGACCACGGCCAGCGCCCGCGGCAAGTTCAGGTCATTCTCCATAGCCTCTAGAAAAGCTGTCTGCCACGCGTTATCCGGTAACGGTTGGGCGGAGAAAACTGCCGCGCGATCAGCGGACTGGAGCAACTTGTAGGCCCGCGAGCGCAGGCGTTCCAGCGAGGTCTGAGCCGCCTGGAGAGCGCGGAATGTGAAATTCAAACGGCTGCGATAGAGCGCCGGCGCATAGAAGTAGCGCAGGGCCATCGGGTCGAAACCACGCGTCTCAATATCGGTGCGAATGTAGGCATTGCCCGCCGATTTGGCCATCTTCTGTCCATCAGCCAGCAGATGTTGAGCGTGCACCCAGTAGTTTACATAGCGCTGACCCGTCAAGCCATCGCTCTGAGCAATCTCATCTTCGTAGTGAGGAAAGATATTATCGACGCCGCCCGTATGAATATCGAAATGCGTCCCCAGGTACTTCATAGACATCGCGCTACACTCGATATGCCAGCCCGGAAAACCACGTCCCCAGGGACTATCCCAGGCCATTTCGCGCCCGTCTTCGGCTATCTTCCACAGCGCAAAATCTTCCTGATTGCGCCTCGTTTCGTCAGGCGCGTCACGGACGCCTTCCAGCATATGTTCTAGCTGGTTACCGGAAAGTTGACCATAAGCGGGAAAGCGCTTGATATCGAAATAGATACCTTCGCCACCTTTATAGGCAATATCCTGCGCTAGCAATCCCTCGATAAGCTCTATCATCTCGGGGATATGCTGCGTGGCCTGAGGAAAAACATGCGCCGGCTGAATATTTAACGCCTCTTCATCGGCGTGAAACGCTGCGGTATAGAAATCAGCGATCTGAGCCGATGTCTTGCCCTCGCGGCGAGCCTGCGCGATCATCTTATCCTCGCCTCGATCGAGCATCTCCTGGCGCATATGACCGACATCGGTGATATTCTTTATATGCAAAACCTGTAAACCACGATACTCGAACACACGCCGTAACCAGTCAGCCATACTGAACGTACGTAAATTCCCAATATGTACGTTGCGATAGACCGTAGGACCGCAAGAATACATACAGATTTTACCTGCTTTCAGGGGAACAATTTCTTCAATCTGTCGAGTCAGGGTATTGTATATGCGCATCTCGTCGAACCTCTATTGTACTTGTCACTTATGCATGATCGTAAAGCCAGGTGAGATCTCTCCCTGCGATCTCTCTATGCTATGTTTCTATCACGCTACCTGTCAAGTTTTAGATCAACTCGCGTCACTGTATTCCTGACTTGAAACACAGCCAGGAACGAATACATAGTTGGGCGAAAATAGGCTCAGATGCTTCTCTGCATGAGACACGTCTGAGCCAGAGAATACCACACTTCTTCTTTGCTATTGGGTCAGTTCTTTGACAAGCTGGCTGACCACTTTGCCGTCGGCCTTTCCGCGCGTGGCCTTCGCTGCCAGCGGCATGACCTTTTTAAATTCTTTGCCGCTCTGCTCGATCAATGTTTCAATCAACGCCCTCAGCTCTGCCTCGCTCAGGTACGCGCCAGCCAGGTAGGGCTGAAGCACATCAACTTCACGCTGCTCTCTGGCAGCCAGTTCATCACGCTTTGCCTGCTTGTATAGCTCAATGGCCTGGTGTCGCTTCTTGATCTCTAATTCCAGAACCTTGTAGCAGTCCTCTTCGGTAAGCGGCTGACCAAATTCGCGGTTCTTGCGATCGGTACGCGCTACTTCCAGATTGTGAATAGCTCCCAGAGCCATACGCAATGTATCCAGGCGCTGCTGATCTTTAGCACGTTGCGCCTCCTGGATGTCCTTGCGCAACTGCTGCTCGATGGGAAACTCGGGTCGTGGCTCTGCCATAGTAAACCTCTCTACTTGCGAAAAGTATCCGCGATGTTTCTCAAGTATAGTCTGTCCTTTGCGATTTGACAAGTACTCTTTGCTTTTTGCTCAAGGCATTCCAGTTCTCGTGGGGCAAGCCCCGCATCTTCCATTCTCGGTCGCGTCGACTCCTTCCCCAATCTATAAAAGGGGCGGGCGGGGAAAGAATCGCGATGAATTCGCCAACAGAGTCAATAAAAAGATCGGGTGGCGAGCGTGTGGCAGCAACCACACGCTCGCCACCCGATCCCAAAACCCTGGGACGGGGGGTCGCAAGCCTCTGGCTTGCGGAGCCTGCAAAGACAGGCAAAACCAGCGAGCAGCAAGCACTAGACAATACAATGGCAGGCACCCTTAGGGTTGGACGACTCTGGGTGGCTAGCTCGGAACTTCGATACCGAATTGCTGGATGTACTCGGCATTGAGCCGAGACCAACCGAACTTCATCGCCTCGCCAGCAACGATGCGACCGAGGGAAGTCCCGCTGAGAAGGTGATCCAGAACATCAAAACAAATGTGCCAACCAGCAGCACCCATTGAGATAAAACGGCGATCAATGTCGTGCCACAGCGTCAGACGCGTGCCGCCACCAAAGGCTTCGAGTTCCCACCGCATATCATTGCCACCCCAGTTGTACTCAAGCACTCTGGGAGCGTCAGCTCGCCTCACTCTTGTCTCGGAACCCGGCGACGTGGACACTCCCACCGTGGTGAGCTTCACCGTGGTTCCAACGGTACCCAGGCTCCCATCGGCTTCAAAGGGAGCCCACTCGCGCAGATGCACCGGGTCAGTAAGCGCCTGCCAGACTTTTTCTGGCGAGTGGCGCAGTTCTCTGACGAGAATGAGCGTCCACTTCTCTTCGTCCTTTCGTACCTGCGCCCCGCTAGCCGGACCCGGCGTGTACTGCTCGCGATTGGTCATTTTCTTCTCCTTGCCTTCCTTTACGTTGATGTTGATTGATCCATATGGTCGAGGTGGCGTTCGAGAGCATCCACGTGAGCGGACCAGAATTGACGGAATGGAGCCAGCCAGGCATCTACCTCCTGAAGTGGTTCAGGTTTCAGCCGGTAGAGACGGCGCTGTGCATCCACCGTGGCCTCCACGAAACCGGCCTCGCGCAGCACTCGCAGGTGCTTTGACACGGTCGGCTGCGACATACAAAGCTGACGCGCGATCTCTCCAACCGACTGTTGCGACAAGACCAGCAGGCTCAATATCGCACGGCGGTTTGGCTCCGCAATGATTTCGAACACGGATTCCACGCTCTTGGTATACTCCACCCTTAATAGCGTGCCAGTTGGGTAAGCTGAATGAGGTTGCCACAGGTGTCGGTCAGCATCACAATGGTCGCAAAAGTCACATCGGTGGGCGGCATCGTGAACTCGGCACCGTTGGCCTTGATCCGCTCATAGTCACCCTTGACATCGTCAGTGTAGAACATGGCCGCTGGCTGACCTTGCTGAAAGATCGCCTGTTGATACACCCTGGCCGCAGGGTTGTCGTTCAGCGCCAGTTGTAGCTCAGTGCCATCCGGCTCCTCGGGCGAGGCTACGGTCAGCCAACGAAATGGCCCTTGAGCGAAATCGGCCTTCTTGGCAAAACCTAATATCTCCGTATAGAAGTTCAGGGCCTTGTCCTGGTCGTCCACGTAGATTGTGGTCAATTTGATTTTCATTTTGTTTCTGCTTTCTTAAACGCGGTAAAATGGATTTACCACCATTTTCGTCGCTGTTCCAGTAACGTGTCCAATATGACGATATTCGACCATCTTGGAACAGCACACCTTAATGATTTCGAACATTGATTCTACGTTCTTAGTATACCCCACAGAGTATATACGTGTCAAGGTATATACAGACCAGGGCTGTTGCAAAGTCGCCCTGGCCGCCTGAGGCGGCGGGCAAAAGAGGAAAAAAGAGTTTTGCGAGGACACCGGCAGGGATGCTGCGCTCTCTGCACCCTCGCTTTGCTGTTTGTATTCCCTACTTTGCAACAGCCCTGAGGCAAGGGGACCAGGCAATGGTTTCGGTCGGTGTGCGGGATGCACTCTCCCCAATACGCTTTTAAGGGGTAAAGCGATCCAGGTGTGATATGATTGAGCAAGAATTTTGCTAAGCAGAAAGGCACAATCATTGTATGTCAACTTCTTTTCGTGGAGAGGTACGTGCGCCCGATTTTCCCCCCGGCCTGGATTGGATTAATAGCGATCACCCTTTGCATATCAGTGAGTTTAAACGAAGAATTGTTGTCCTCCACTTCTGGACCCTCTGTTGCATTAATTGTATGCATTGCCTGGCACAATTGCGCGAGGTTGAGGAGGCCTTTCCCGAGACGGTCAGCGTGATTAGCGTCCACTCGCCCAAGTTTCCACGCGAAAAGTTTACTGAGAGCGTCCGCGATGCTGTTTTGCGTTATGGCATTGAACACCCGGTCGTCAACGATCGCGGCATGCGCGTCTGGCGCGAGTACGCCGTGCAGGCATGGCCCACATTGGTCTTTATTGATCCCGAAAATCGCGTTATCGAGCGGCACGAGGGCGAGATCAATCCCGCAGAGGCGAAAAAGCTTCTGGCCGAGATGGTCGAGGAGTTTGACCGGCATAATCTCCTGGATCACCGCCTGCTGCGCTTTGCCCACGAAACGACCGGCTCTGCGCTGCTGGCCTTTCCCGGCAAACTGACGATCGATCCAGACGCTGATCGTTTGGTTGTCAGCGATTCGGGGCATCACCGGCTCCTTGAGGCGGACCTGAGCGGGCAGGTGCGCCAGGTGATCGGCAGCGGCCAGAGTGGTCAGGCCAGCGGAGACTTTGCGCATGCACAGTTCAGACGACCACAGGGCGTGGTGCTGGATGGCGACAGACTGTATATCGCCGATACCGGTAACCATCTGGTGCGCCAGGCCGATCTGACCACTCGCGAGGTCGAGACTATCGCTGGGGTGGGCAAGCAAACAAACATGGTGGCCACGCCGAGCAGCGGTATGGCTCGTGCGGTCGCGCTCAGTTCGCCCTGGGACCTGGCGCTGGATGGCGATAGACTGTATATCGCGCAGGCCGGGACCCACGAGTTGGCGGTTCTCTATCTGGACCGCATGGGCCTGGAACCGTTCGCCGGAACCAGTCACGAAGGTCTGCTTGATGGCTATCGACGCGACGCCTGGTTTGCCCAACCTAACGGACTGAGTCTGCACAGAGGACGCGTGTTGTATGTGGCCGACAGCGAGACCAGCGCCGTACGAGCAATCAGTCTCACAGGACTTCCCGAGGTGAATACGCTGGTCGGGACCGGTCTTTTCGACTTTGGCGATGTCGATGGCAGCGGCAACGATGTCCTGCTGCAACACGTGCAGGCGGTCTGCTTCGTCGATGGCCTGCTCTATCTGGCCGATACCTACAATAACCGCGTGAAAAGACTCGATCCCGAGACCCGCGAGGTCAGAACTATCGCAGGCAACGGCGAAGCCGGTCTGCGCGATGGTCTCGCTGCACAGGCGCAGTTTAACGAACCGGCTGGCCTGGCTGCGGCCAATGGCAAACTCTACATCGCGGACACCAATAACCACGCCATCCGCGTGCTCGATCTCGCAACCGAGGTCGTCGAAACGCTCCACCTGCATCTGTAAGACTGGTCGGCATCGCGTCGCCAGGCAAGATGTTGGCACCGGACAAGCCCTCAGGCCTCGAAGGTTGCAAAGAAATGCTTGACTTTCGGAGCCTGATCGGCTATAATCCTCTTTGTAAACAAGTAACGCGCGGGTTTGGTGTAGTGGTAACATGCAACTTTCCCAAAGTTGAGACCACGGGTTCGAATCCCGTAACCCGCTTGCTTTGCAACCTCGGACTTTAAAACCCGAGGTTTTTTGCCGCTCTCGACCTTCAGATACAAGCATAGCAACCCTCTCATCTAGCTCCAAGCAATTATACCCGGTTGGTAGATAAATCATCGACAAACGTATTCATCTACCAACCTCTATACAAAGTGACGCTTCTACGTCAGGCTCCGGCGCTCTCAGTTGTTGTATGTACCTCCATGTTTTGTATATCTCCGGCGACTGTACGCAAACCAAGCAGACACACCAGACCAGCGAGAAACAGGCAGGTCGGCGCAGTCGTAATCAGGGCAAACCAGAGCGTGGTTCCTCCGGCCAGCGCCCCGATCACCGAGGGCGCTGCCGCATCGCCCAGCAGATGGGCCAGTAGAAGAGCCAGGCCGATCGCGGTCGAGCGCATCTCGGCCGGGATAACATCCTGAATGACTGCATTGAGTGGACCCGTACAGGTGTTGAGAGCGATACCGGCCACAATAAAGACGGCGATAAACAGCCAGAGGACATGGATAAACAGTGCTAACAAAACCAGCGGCGCTCCAATGAGCAGGCCCAGTGTCGCAACCAGCAAGCGACCGAACGAAAAACGCTTTTGCAGAGCGTCGGCCAGCCAGCCGCCGATGATTGTACCGACCAGACCGCTGGTGACCAGCACGATCCCGGAGAGCAGACCGGCGGTGGTCAGGCGCAGATGGAAGTCGGTCGTTATATAGCTGGGGAGCCAGAAAGAGGTTCCGCCAATCGTGAAGAAGCTGAAAACCAGCGCACCCACCAGCACCCAGTAGGTTGGAATTGTGCGCAAGCGGCCAACTGTACCGCGAAAATCCTTGCCGATTGCGCCGTGCGTGACCATCTCGCTTTCGGCGGCATCGGGGTCGGCGGCCAACTCTGCTTCGTCAAAAGCTCCCCGCGCAGGCTCGGTCATGCGCCAGGCGAGCAAGGCACAGACCAGGCCGGGCAGACCGACAAAGTAGAAGGCCCAGCGCCAACCAAGTGTATCAGCGATCAGACCGCCCAGAGTAAAACCTATCGCGGCCCCGACCAGCGTTCCCGACGACCAGAATGAGAGGATGCGTCCACGCTCGACTTTAGGAAAGTAGTCGCCAAGCAGCGAGAGCGAAGACGGCGCGTAGCCAGCTTCGCCAATTCCGAGCACCGACCGTGCCAGAAAGATCTGCACGAAATTACTCGTCACACCACCCAGGACCGTAGCGACACTCCAGATGCCAACGCAGAAGCTGACAATATTTTTACGCACGCTACGATCA